>NZ_JAWIIV010000054.1:0-31055 GCF_035916955.1 Noviherbaspirillum album
AGGTTAACAGCCCTCGCGACCGTTTACAACACCCGAAAAGAAAAATGCCGCTCAGTCTTAACTGAACGGCATTACCCGCTTGCCGGGCGCTTTTTTATTTTTGCCGCTTGTCTTTTCCGCTGCCGTGTCAGCGGTGAATCACCACCAGCATCGCCTTGGCTTCGCTTTCTCCGCTGTTGCGAATGATGTGCGGCCGGTCCGCGGCGTAGCGCGCGGTGCCGCCGACCTTGAGCAGGCGCGCGGTTCCGTCCACCTCGACTTCCATGCCGCCGCTGACCAGCGTCAGGTGCTCCATGGTGCCGGGATCATGGGGGTTGGACCTGAGCATGCCGTTCGGCGCCAGGGTCAGTTCGTACCATTCGAATTTCCCGGCCAGGTCCATCGGTCCGAGGATGCGCAGTACGTAACCGGAATGGTGACCGGGAAGGGTGGGAGTTTCATGCGGCTCCAGCACATGCACGGCTTCCGGTTGCTCCGAATTGGCCGACAGCAACTCCCCGATGCCGACTCCGAGTGCATTGGCCAGGCGCCATGCCACGGCGATGGTCGGATTGGCTTTTTCGCGCTCGATCTGCGACAGCATCGATTTCGAAACGCCGGCGGCACGCGACAAGTCGTCAAGTGTCAAACCTCTTTTCAGCCGCAGCTTTTGCAGCATGGCACCGACTTCGGGCGGCGATGCGGGGACAGCAATATTTTTCATTAGGCGTCTTGCAATGTTCAATGGGGCTCGTTAATATTCAATATATTAAACAAGAGTTCCATATATCGAATTTATTTCGATTTAGTGAACATGATCGTAGCAGATGGCTGGCAGCTTGGGTGAACAAGCTTGCATGCCATATCGACCTTGGCGGAGGAGTGATGGCTTTGGATACGCAGCGCGAAACATTTTATGAAAGGCTTGCCCAGGAGCTTGCCGGTTTGCGAGAACAGGGGCTCTTCAAGCCGGAGCGCGTCATTGCTTCCAGGCAGGGCGCCGAAGTGGTATGCGATGACGGCCGCAAGTTGATCAATCTGTGCGCCAACAACTATCTCGGCCTGTCCGGCGACGAAGCGATGGTGCGGTCCGCTGTCGCGGCTACCGAAACCTATGGCTACGGGCTGTCGTCGGTACGTTTCATCTGCGGCACTCAGACGGTGCACAAGGAACTGGAACGCGCTTTGTCCGACTTCCTCGGCACCGAGGACACGATCCTGTACGCGGCGGCCTTCGATGCCAACGGCGGCGTGTTCGAACCGCTGCTCGATGAACAGGACGCCATCATCTCCGACGCGCTCAACCACGCCTCCATTATCGACGGCATTCGCCTGTGCAAGGCGGCGCGCTTCCGTTACCAGCACAACGACATGGCCGACCTCGAAGTCCAGCTGCAGCAGGCCACGGCTGCAGGCAAGCGCCACAAGCTGATCGTCACCGACGGCGTTTTCTCGATGGACGGCACCATTGCCCAGCTCGACAAGATATGCGAACTGGCCGACCGCTACGGCGCGCTGGTCATGATCGACGAATGCCATGCGTCCGGCTTCATGGGCAAGACCGGCCGCGGCACCCATGAACATCATGGCGTCATGGGCCGCATCGACATCATCACCGGCACGCTGGGCAAGGCGCTCGGCGGCGCCATGGGCGGCTTCACCTCGGGTCGCAGGGAAGTGATCCAGACGCTGCGCCAGAAATCGCGGCCCTATCTGTTCTCGAATTCCCTGGCCCCGGCGATCGCCGGCGCCTCGCTCGACGTGCTCGGGCGACTTTCATCATCCACCGAACTGCGCGACCGGCTGCATGCCAATACCGCTTATTTCCGCGCCGCCATCAGCGAAATGGGTTTCACCATCAAGCCGGGCACGCATCCGGTGGTTCCGGTGATGCTGTTCGATGCGCCGCTGGCGCAGAAATTCGCGCAGCGGCTGTACGAACGCGGCGTGCTGGTCACCGGCTTCTTCTACCCGGTGGTGCCGATGGGGCAGGCCAGGGTGCGCGTACAGCTGTCAGCGGCGCATAGCCGCGAACAGCTCGACAAGGCGTTGGCCGCCTTCCGCCAGACCGGCCAGGAACTTGGACTGTTGAAAAACTGAGGCATTGAAGAATCGAGGAGCAGGGCTATGGAAAGAATTCTGGTCATCGGCGCCAACGGCCAAATCGGCAGCGAACTGGTCGAAGCGCTGGTCTTGCAGCATGGCGCCGACAATGTGATCGCGGCGGACATCGGGCCGAGCAGCCTGTTCGGCGCCGCGCGCTATGAAACGCTGGATGTACTTGATGCGGCACGCATCGCGCAGGTCGCCGACGCCTGCCGGATTACTCAGGTCTACCAGTTGGCGGCATTGCTTTCCGTCACCGGCGAGCAGGCGCCACTCAAGGCCTGGACGCTCAACATGAACGGCCTGCTCAACATCCTGGAACTGGCGCGCGAGCGGACCGCCGCCGGCAAGCCGCTGAAGGTATTCTGGCCATCGTCGATCGCCGCCTTTGGCCCGCATACGCCAGCCGTCGACACGCCGCAGCTGGCGGTGATGGACCCGACCACGATCTACGGCATCAGCAAGCA
This sequence comes from Noviherbaspirillum album, assembly GCF_035916955.1. Taxonomy (NCBI): domain Bacteria; kingdom Pseudomonadati; phylum Pseudomonadota; class Betaproteobacteria; order Burkholderiales; family Oxalobacteraceae; genus Noviherbaspirillum; species Noviherbaspirillum album. Next base: position 2,553 of record NZ_JAWIIV010000054.1, read on the forward strand.
GGCCGGAGAGCGCCTGTGCGAATACTATTTCAGCAAGTTCGGCGTCGACGTGCGCAGCATCCGCTATCCGGGCATCATCAGCCACAAGTCGCCCCCGGGCGGCGGCACCACCGATTATGCGATTGCCATCTTTCATGCCGCCAGACAGGGGGAATGCTATTCCTGCTATCTCGGCCCGGAAACGACGCTGCCGATGATTTACATGCCCGACGCCATCCGCGCCACCATCGAACTGATGGAAGCTCCTGCGGAACAGATCCGCGTGCGCTCCGCCTACAACGTCGCCGGATTGAGCTTTTCCCCAAGCGAGCTGGCCGAGGAAATCCGCCGCCAGTTGCCGGGATTCGATATCCGTTATCAGCCGGACCACCGTCAGGCAATCGCCGACACCTGGCCGCATAGCCTCGACGATACCTACGCCCGGGCCGACTGGGGATGGAAGGCCAGGATTGGGCTGCGGCAACTGGTTGCCGACATGCTCGAGCATGTGCCGGCGCGGGCCTTGCACCACGCAGCGTGATTCTGCCGGCTGCACGCAACGAGTGCGGCATTCGGGGCGACTGCCGGGGAGGCGGCAGTTATAATGGCGGGCGAACGGCAATTCAGTGCAGCACGCCACCCGATTACCAATCTTTCAAGAGCTTATGCAATACGTCTCCACCCGCGGCCAGTCGCCGGCCCAGTCCTTTTCCCAGATCCTCCTCGGCGGCCTCGCTCCAGACGGCGGCCTCTACCTTCCGGTCGAGTATCCGAAGATTTCCGGCGCCGAACTCGATGTCTGGCGCAAGCTGTCCTATGCCGACCTCGCATTTGAAGTGCTGAAGAAGTTTGCGACCGACATCCCGGAAGCCGATCTCAGGGAACTGACCCGCAAGACCTATACCGCCGACGTCTACCGCAACGTGCGCCAGGGTGAGGACGCCGCGCAGATCACGCCGCTGTGCACTCTGGAAGACAAGGATGGCCGCAAGCTGGTGCTGCAGGCGCTGTCCAACGGTCCGACGCTGGCCTTCAAGGACATGGCCATGCAATTGCTGGGCAACCTGTTCGAATATGCGCTGGCCAAGCAGAACGCCGAACTCAACATCTTCGGCGCGACCTCCGGCGACACCGGCAGCGCCGCCGAATATGCGATGCGCGGCAAGAAGGGCATCCGCGTCTTCATGCTGTCGCCGCACAAGAAGATGAGCGCATTCCAGACCGCGCAGATGTTCAGCCTGCAGGATCCGAACATTTTCAACATCGCGGTTGAAGGCGTTTTTGACGATTGCCAGGACATGGTCAAGGCGGTGTCCAACGACTTGGAGTTCAAGGCCCGCCAGAAGATCGGCACCGTCAATTCCATCAACTGGGCGCGCGTGGTGGCGCAGGTGGTGTATTACGTGCGCGGTTACCTGAGCGCAACCGCCAGCAATGACCAGAAGGTGTCGTTTACCGTTCCCTCCGGCAATTTTGGCAACATCTGCGCCGGCCATATCGCCCGCATGATGGGCATTCCGATCGATACGCTGGTCGCGGCCACCAATGAGAACGACGTGCTCGACGAATTCTTCCGCACCGGCGTCTACCGGGTGCGCAAGGCGTCCGAGACCTACCACACGACGAGCCCCAGCATGGACATCAGCAAGGCGTCCAACTTCGAGCGATTCGTCTACGACTTGCTGGGCCGCGATGCGGAGCGGGTGCGCGCTTTGTTCAAGCGCGTCGATTCCCACGGCGGCTTCGACCTGTCGGGCAAGCCGGGCAGCGACGGCGATGAATTCGCCAAGGTCGGCGCCTACGGTTTCGTGTCCGGCAAATCGGTGCATGCGGATCGCGTGGCGACCATCCGCGACGTCCATGCGCAGTATGGCGTGACCGTCGATACCCATACCGCCGACGGCATCAAGGTGGCGCGCGACTATGCGAAGCCGGGCATACCGATGATCGTGCTGGAGACGGCATTGCCGGCCAAGTTCAATGAGACAATCCGCGAGGCGCTGGGACGCGATGCCGAGCGTCCGGCGGGCTTCGAGAATATCGAGTCGCTGCCGCAGCGCTATGAAGTCATGGGCACGGATGTGGAAAAGATGAAGGCATTCATCGCCCGGCATACCGGCTTGTAATTTCCCGGCGGGCAGCCGCTGCCGTGCTGCCCCCGCACAACAAAAAGGCTACAACCTTGCAGGCTTCAACCTTGTCCGAACATGAGTGAAAAGAAAGCCATGCTGAGCGCCGCCGAGGCGCTCGACCTCCTGCTCTCCGCCGCCCGGCCCATCGTCGAGTCGGAAACCGTTTCCACGCTGGAAGCCAACGGCCGCATCCTCGCGCAGGCGCAAAGCTCGACCATCAATGTACCGCCGATGGACAATACCCAGATGGATGGCTACGCGGTGCGTTCCGCCGAATGCGCCAGCGGCGCTGCCAGTTTCAGCGTGTCTCAGCGCATTCCCGCCGGCGTGGTCGGCGAGCCGCTGCGGGCGCGAACGATCGCGCGCATCTTCACCGGCGCGATGATTCCCGAGGGCGCCGACGCGGTGGTCATGCAGGAGCAATGCGAGGCCGATCCAGCCTCCGGCATGGTGACCGTCAAGCATGCGCCGCAGCCCGGCGAATGGATACGCCGCACCGGCGAGGATATTCGCGCCGGCAGCGTCATCCTGGACGCCGGCACCCGCCTGCGCGCCCAGGAACTGGGGCTGGCCGCCTCGGTCGGCCTGGCGACGCTGCCGGTGCTGCGCAAGCCGCGCGTTGCCGTCTTCTTCACCGGCGATGAACTGGCGATGCCGGGCGAGCCGCTGAAGCCGGGCGCCATCTACAATTCCAACCGGTTCACGCTGCGCGGTCTGCTGGAAAACCTCGGCTGCGACTTCACCGATTTCGGCATCGTGCCCGACACCTTCGATGCCACCCGCGAAACCTTGCGGAAGGCGGCAGCCGGGCATGACCTGATCATCACCTCCGGTGGCGTGTCTGTCGGCGAGGAGGACCACATCAAGCCCGCCGTCGAAGCGGAAGGGCGCCTGAATATGTGGCAGATCGCGATCAAGCCGGGCAAGCCGCTTGCGTTCGGTGAGGTCAACCGCGCCGGCGGCACGGCATTCTTCCTTGGCCTGCCGGGTAATCCCGTTTCGAGTTTCATCACCTTCATGCTGTTCGTCAGGCCCTTCATACTGCGCATGCAGGGCGTCGCCGATGTCGCGCCGAAGGCCTATGCGATGCGCGCGGACTTCGCCTGGCCCAGGGCCGATCGCCGGAATGAATTCCTGCGCGCGCGCATCAACGCCACCGGCGGGCTTGACCTGTTCCCCAACCAGAGCTCGGCGGTGCTGACGTCGACCGTTTGGGGCGACGGCGTCATCGACAATCCGCCGGGGCGGACGATTGCGCCCGGCGACACCGTGCGTTTCATTCCCTTCAACGAATTGCTCTACTAGGCCCGCCATGCAGATCCAGCTTCGTTTCTTCGCCAGCGTCAGAGAGGCCGTGGGAACCGGCCAGGAAGCGGTAACGCTCCCCGGCGACGTGCTCACCGTTGGCGATGTGCGTACCTTCCTGCGCAGCCGCGGCGGCGCCTGGGCCGAAGCGCTGGCGGAAGGCAGGGCGCTGCGCATGGCCTGCAATCAGCAGATGACCGACGCCGCCACACGTATCAGCGAAGGCTGCGAAGTGGCATTCTTTCCCCCGGTGACAGGAGGCTAGGTCATGCCGATCCGCGTCCAGACCGAGGATTTCGACGTCAGCACCGAGATCGCCGCGCTGCGCGCCGGCCAGCCGCAGGTCGGCGCGGTGGCAAGCTTCATCGGCACCGTGCGCGACATCAATGACGGGGCCGGTGTCAGCGAGATGGAGCTGGAACATTATCCAGGCATGACCGAAAAGGCGCTGGAAGACATCGTCGCCCGGGCCAAGGGCCGGTGGAACATCGTCGATGCGCTGGTGATCCATCGCGTCGGCCCGCTCAAGCCGCTGGATCAGATCGTGCTGGTGGCGGTCACTTCCGCGCATCGCGGCGAAGCGTTTGCCGCCTGCGAATTCATCATGGATTTCCTCAAGACCCAGGCGCCGTTCTGGAAGAAGGAACAGACGCCGGACGGCGCGCGCTGGGTGGATGCCCGCGTCACCGATGACAAGGCGCTCGCGAAATGGGGCGTCGTCTCCGATAACGCCGGTCCGGCGGCATGAGCTGGCTTGCCGTCGGTCTGGGTGCGGCGATCGGCGCCTGGCTGCGCTGGGGCCTCGCCCGGTGGCTTAATGGCCTCATCGCGAACTTGTCTTTAGGAACGCTGGTTGCCAACCTGGGCGGCGGCTATCTGATCGGACTGGCGGTCGGATTCTTTGCCGGTCATCCCGGAATCGCTCCGGAATGGCGATTGCTCGCAATGACCGGCTTCCTCGGCGGGCTGACAACGTTTTCCACCTTTTCCGCCGAATCCATGACCCTGCTGCAACGCGGCGACTATGCTTGGGCGCTCGGCCACTCCGCGCTGCATCTGATCGGTTCGGTTGCCTGCTGCATCGCAGGCTTCGGCACCTATCGCGCGTTAACTAGTTAAGCAGGTGCAAGCCGGCGGCGGTCGCGCCGAGGGCGCCCGGCATCTCCAGCGCAATATCCCATTCCGCCATGTTTGCCGCCTCCCTGATCAGGGAGCAGAAACCGTGCAGCATGACCAAGGTAAACGACAATTCGAAGCCACCGCTGTCGGCCGGTGAGAAGTTGATTCGAACAGGCTGGTCGGCGTGCTGGGCGAAATTGACCGAGGTAATCAGGAGGGGAGCTTCGCCTAGTGGAAAGTGGCTTATTTCGGTTTCGTAGTACGTATCAAAATTACCGGTATCGCGAATGTGTTCGATGGAAGCATGATGATCCATGCCAACGATGTCGGCGCTGGCGTGCGCCGCCTGCGGCTTGTCGAGCCTTACCTGTGTTTCGAGCGTCTGCAGAATAGCCGGCCACAAGACTCTGAGCAGCCGCCGGGTGATCCACGCGCGCAGTTCCTGCAGCGTGCCATCCTCCGCCTTGAACGAGGCGCGGAACAATAGCCGGTCTTCCTCGGCCTGATAACTGACTTGAAGTTGATGCAGATCCATGATGTCGGGAGTCCTGGACGGGCAGGCTCAAACATCCTTTCTTGAAATGTGGTGGCTCGCCCCTACTTTGTTGGCAGATTGAATTTTTTCGGAGAACATCCCATGCGTCTCGACAAACTGACAACAAAATTGCAAGAGGCTCTGTCCGACGCCCAAAGCCAGGCGGTCGGCAATGATAACCAATACATCGAGCCGGTGCACGTCCTGAACGCCCTGATCAACCAGGACGATGGCGGTGCGCGCTCGCTGCTGCAGCGTGCCGGGGTCAACGTCAACGGCCTCAGCTCCGGTCTCAAAACCGCGCTGGAGCGCCTGCCCAAGGTCTCCGGCAATGGCGGCGAAGTGCAGATCGGCCGCGAATCTGTGTCATTGCTGAACCTTGCCGACAAGGAAGCGCAGAAACGCGGCGACCAGTTCATCGCCAGCGAAATGGTGCTGCTGGCCCTGACCGACGACAAGTCCGAGGCCGGCCGCATCGCGCGCGACAACGGCCTGACCCGCAAGTCGCTGGAAGCCGCGATCACTGCGGTGCGGGGCGGCGGCAACGTGAATTCGGCCGATGCGGAAGGACAGCGCGAAGCCCTGAAGAAATACACGCTCGACCTCACCGAGCGCGCGCGCGCCGGCAAGCTCGACCCGGTGATCGGCCGCGACGACGAAATCCGCCGCGCGATCCAGGTGCTGCAGCGCCGCTCGAAGAACAATCCGGTGCTGATCGGCGAACCCGGCGTCGGCAAGACCGCCATCGTCGAAGGACTGGCGCAGCGCATCGTCAACGGCGAAGTGCCGGACAGCCTGAAATCGAAGCGCGTGCTGTCGCTCGACATGGCCGCCTTGCTCGCCGGCGCGAAGTACCGTGGCGAGTTCGAGGAGCGCTTGAAGGCCGTGCTCAAGGAAATTGCCCAGGATGAAGGTCAGACCATCGTCTTCATCGACGAGCTCCACACCATGGTCGGCGCCGGCAAGGCCGAGGGCGCGATCGATGCCGGCAACATGCTCAAGCCGGCGCTGGCGCGCGGCGAGTTGCATTGCGTCGGCGCCACCACGCTCGACGAATACCGCAAGTACATCGAGAAGGATGCCGCGCTCGAGCGCCGCTTCCAGAAGATTCTGGTCGACGAGCCCAGCGTGGAAGCGACCATTGCGATCCTGCGCGGGCTGCAGGAGAAATATGAAGTGCACCATGGTGTCGACATCACCGACCCGGCGATTGTTGCCGCGGCAGAGCTGTCGCATCGCTACATCACCGACCGCTTCCTGCCGGACAAGGCGATCGACCTGATCGACGAAGCTGCGTCGAAGATCAAGATCGAGATCGATTCCAAGCCCGAGGTGATGGACAAGCTCGACCGCCGCCTGATCCAGCTGAAGATCGAGCGTGAAGCGGTGCGCAGGGAAACCGACGAGGCTTCGCAGAAGCGGCTGGGCTTGATCGAGGAAGAGATCCACAAGCTCGAGCGCGAGTATGCCGACCTCGACGAAGTCTGGAAGGCCGAGAAGTCGGCGGTGCACGGCAGCCAGCAGATCAAGGAAGAGATCGAGAAGGTGCGCCTGCAGATGGACGAAGCCAAGCGCAAGGGCGATTGGCAAAAGATGTCCGAACTGCAGTACGGCCGCCTGCCGCAGCTCGAGGCGCAGCTCAGGCAGGCCGATACCGAAGGCGGCGAACCGGCCAAGCCCGAGCGCAAGTTGCTGCGCACGCAGGTCGGCGCCGAGGAAATAGCCGAGGTGGTGTCGCGGGCGACCGGCATTCCGGTGTCCAAGATGATGCAGGGCGAACGCGACAAGCTGCTGCAGATGGAAGACGAGCTGCACAAGCGCGTGGTCGGCCAGCATGAAGCCATCGTCGCGGTGTCGGATGCAATCCGCCGCTCGCGCGCCGGCCTCTCCGATCCGGACCGGCCGTATGGATCCTTCATGTTCCTCGGCCCCACCGGCGTCGGCAAGACCGAGCTGTGCAAGGCGCTGGCCTCCTTCCTGTTCGATACCGAGGAAGCACTGATCCGCATCGACATGAGCGAGTTCATGGAGAAGCATTCGGTCGCGCGCCTGATCGGCGCGCCGCCCGGCTATGTCGGTTATGAAGAGGGCGGCTACCTGACCGAAGCGGTGCGCCGCAAGCCCTACAGCGTGATCCTGCTCGACGAGATCGAAAAGGCCCACGCCGATGTCTTTAACGTGCTGCTGCAGGTGCTCGACGATGGCCGCATGACAGATGGACAGGGACGCACCGTGGACTTCAAGAACACGGTGATCGTGATGACATCGAACCTGGGTTCACACAAGATCCAGTCGATGGAGGACAGCGATCCGGCGCTGGTAAAGCTGGCGGTGATGGCCGAGGTGAAAACCCACTTCCGACCGGAATTCGTCAACCGCATCGACGAGCTGGTGGTATTCCATGCCCTCGACGAGAAGAACATCGGTTCGATCGCGCGCATCCAGCTGCAAGTGCTGGAAAAGCGGCTGGCCAAGCTGGATATCGGATTGAAGGTGACCGACGGCGCCCTGCAGAAGATCGCGGAGGCCGGTTTCGATCCGGTGTACGGCGCGCGCCCCTTGAAGCGCGCGATCCAGCAGGAGCTCGAGAACCCGCTGTCCAAGCTGATTCTTGAAGGCAGGTTCGGGCCCAAGGATGTGATTGCGGTAAGTGTCAATGGCAGCGAACTGGCGTTCGAGAAAGCCAGCGCCGAATGATGGACTGATGACCTGATGTGATCATACGATCATGCGATCATGCGGGCGGCATGCCCCCATGCCGCCCATGCCGCCTTTCCTGACAACCCGGATGCCTCTTACGGCCTCCGGGTTTTTTGTTGTCTTTGAAAACAGTTGTAGGGATTCAGCGTTCCCGCTTCGCAAAGAATACGCTCGGCGGCTGGCCGAAAGTCTTCCGAAACATCGCTGAAAACGCCGACTGGCTGGCATAACCGAGTTCCGCCGCAACCTGCGACAGCGGCATGCCTCGCGCAATGAGCGGCGCCGCATGCGCCAGCCTGACCTGTTGCCGCCACTCCCGGAAACTGGTGTCGAGTTCCCGTTCGAACAGGCGCGCAAGCGTGCGGGCCGAGGCGCCGACCTGTTCCGCCCATTCATCCAGCGTCAGCGGCGAAGCCGGGTCGGCGATCACGTGTTCGCAGAGCGTCCTGAGCCGCTTGTCCGATGGCAGGGCGACGCGTATCGGCAAGGTTGCCAATCCGGCGAGTTCATTGAGCAGCAGCGCCGACAGCAGCGCTTCGCGCTCGCCGGCTTCATCCACCTGGCCTAGCGCGACGACGAGTTCGCGCAGCAGTGGAGAGACTTCAAGCACCTCGCATTGCGGTCCGCGGAATGGCGCCGAATCCGCATGCACATAGAGCGCGCGCAGGCGCGTCTTTTCCAGCGTCGTCACTTCATGGCGCAGCATCGGCGGAATCCAGATCGCCCGCTGCGGCGGCACGATCCAGGTATTGTTTTCCGCGGTCACCCGCAGCACGCCTTCGATGGCGTAGGTCACCTGGCCCCAGGCATGGCGATGCACGGCAAGCAGTTCCGCGACATCGAGATCGCGGGCCATCATGCGCACCGGGCGTTCCGGGCTGGGCGCCTTTCCGGGGAGATTGACGCGAGTATGGGTAATCGGTTCTATGGGCATCGTTCCATCCTTTGGACGAAGCGGCAGATACAAAGCGGCTCAATTCCCACTGTTGGCAGAAAATCGATAAAACTTGTCGCATTATCTTAAAGCAGACGCTGCGCTTTTGCCTACACTTGGCATCATTCACCTTACCTCCGAAGAGAAGCTTATGGCGCAGCCAAGCATGCAAACCGATTTCCGTCGTGACGCGCAGGTCATCGGCCTGGAAGGATTGGCCCATGGAGTGTCGCACTTCTTTCATCTAATTCTCGCCCCCCTGTTTCCATGGATTAAGGAAGCTTTCGGCCTGTCTTACGCGGAACTCGGCCTGCTGATGACCATGTTCTTCGCCGTCTCGGGTGTCGGCCAGGCGACTTCCGGCTTCGTGGTCGACCGCATCGGCGCCAGCACGGTCTTGTTTTTCGGCATGGCCTGTCTCGGCGTGTCGGCGCTGGTGCTGGCCGCCTCGCCGAATTACGCGGTGCTGATGCTAGGTTCGATGCTGGCTGGCTTAGGCAACAGCGTCTTTCATCCCGCCTGCTTCACGCTGTTGAACCAGCGCGTATCCCCGGCACGGCTCAGCCATGCGTTTTCAATCCACGGCGTGACCGGCAATCTCGGCTGGGCGGCGGCGCCGCTGGTCCTGGTGCCGATGGCAGGGCTGTTCGGCTGGCGCATGGCGCTGCTCGCAGCGGCTGGCATCACATTCGCCGTTCTCGCGCTGTTGTTCGCGAACCGGAAAGCGCTCGCCACCGAATATGATGCCCGTACCCCTCACGTATCCAATCCAGTCAAGGCATCGAGCCGTGCCGATGCGTTTGCCTTCATGCGCATTCCAGCGGTATGGATGTGCTTCGCCTTTTTCCTGATCACCGCCCTGGCGATCGGCGGGGTGCAAAGCTTTTCCGCATCGGGCCTGCGGGATCTCTACGGCGTATCGCTGGCGCTGGCGACCACCGCCTATACCGCCTACATGCTTGCGTCCGCGGCCGGCATGCTATGGGGCGGCTTCCTGGCGGCGAAAACAAGCAGGCATGAACGCACCATCGCCATCGGTTTCGCCGCTTCCGGACTCTTCGCCTTCCTGATCGCCAGCGGCATGGTCCCGCCGCTGGCTTCCGTTGCGCTGATGGCCGCGGTGGGCTTCGGCTCCGGCATCGCCGGGCCGTCGCGCGACCTGCTGATCCGCGCCGCGGCGCCGAAGAACTCGACTGGCCGTGTCTACGGTGTCGTGTATTCCGGCATCGATATCGGCCTGGCTGCGGCGCCGCTGCTGTTCGGGGCACTGATGGATGGGTCGCATCCGGCCTGGGTATTCATCGGCATCGGCGTCTTCCAGTTCATGGCTTTGCTGACCGCGATCGGCGTGGGCAGCAACACGGCCAGCAGGGCGGTCAAGGCCGGTGCCGCCGCTTGACGGCGTCAGCCAGGAGCGAGTTTGCCTGATCATGCGCAAGACCATCCGGACATGCCGCTCGCGGTCCTCGCATACAATCCTGCATGACATCGTTCATGACAGGAGAGACAATGACCTTTGCGACATGTGACATCTGCGACGCCAACGAAGACAAGATCGCAGCCGGTACTCTCGCGGTACTGCCGCCGATCTTCCAAAGCTACGGCGCCCAGCGCGCATTTTCCGGACCGGCAACGACCCTGAAGGTATTCGAGGACAACGTGCTGGTGCGTGCAACGCTGGAGACGCCGGGCAACGGCCACGTGCTGGTAGTCGACGGCGGCGGCAGCCTGCGATGCGCACTGGTGGGCGGCAATCTCGGCGTGCTGGCCGAGAAGAACGGCTGGGCGGGCATCGTCGTCAACGGCTGCATCCGCGATTCGGAAGAAATCAATGCCTGCAGGATCGGCGTCAGGGCTCTCGCCACCCACCCGCAGCGCAGCGTGCGCAAGGGCGTCGGCGACCGCGACCTGCGCGTCAGCATCGGCGGCGTGGCCATCCGGCCCGGCGACTGGATCTATGCCGATGCGGATGGCGTGTTGGTTTCGGCTGAAAAACTCGATTAGACGCATTCGGCGTCAACCCTTCGCAGCGGATCCGGTGCATGGCCTTGTCCGCTGCCGTCATTTGCGGACTTTCCGAACCTTCCCGTTCCCCAGCTTTCCAACCATTCCGCTCGGCTGGAGCAGCGTTGCCTCCATCCATTGCGCAGGCTCAGTCTTTTTCGGACTGCAGTCAGACGCCTGCTTTACTGCAGGTTTTCACATCACAAAAACCGTATTCCGCATTATGAAAACCCCGCGACGCGGGGCACCATTATCGCTTTTCATTTTGAGAAAAACTATTGCGCATCGCGAAAAGAGAAAAATAAGTATTTGAATTTAAACGATAAAAAAATACTTATATGTCTTATATAAGACCTTGTTGCCCCGCAAAATAAAGCCTATTATTTCTCCATCGAGCTTCACTTTTCTTTTGACCGCATCACCACAGGAGAATCACCATGGCAACTCGCGAACAGCAAATTCAGGCACTGGAAAAAGATTGGGCTGAGAACCCGCGCTGGAAAGGCATCACACGCAACTACACGGCGGAAGACGTAGTCCGCCTGCGCGGCTCCAAGCAGATCGAGTACACGCTGGCGAAGGAAGGTGCTGAAAAGCTGTGGGCAAAGGTCAACGGCGGTGCAAAGAAGGGCTACGTGAATGCATTCGGCGCCATCACTGCCGGCCAGGCAATGCAGCAAGCCAAGGCTGGCCTGGAAGCGGTGTACCTGTCCGGCTGGCAGGTTGCCGCCGACGGCAACACATCCGAAACCATGTACCCCGACCAGTCGCTGTATGCCTACGACTCCGTTCCCACCATGGTTCGCCGCATCAACAACACCTTCAAGCGCGCCGACGAGATCCAGTGGTCGCGCGGCATCAACGAAGGCGATGAAGGCTACGTCGATTTCTTCCTGCCCATCGTGGCCGATGCCGAAGCCGGTTTCGGCGGCGTGCTGAACGCCTTCGAGCTGATGAAGAACATGATTTCCGCAGGCGCTGCGGGCGTGCACTTCGAAGACCAGTTGGCAGCCGTGAAGAAGTGCGGCCACATGGGCGGCAAGGTCCTGGTGCCGACTCAGGAAGCCGTCGAGAAACTGACAGCGGCCCGTTTCGCGGCTGACGTCATGGGCGTGCCGACCATCGTGCTGGCACGTACCGATGCCGAGGCAGCGAACCTGATCACTTCCGATCACGACGCCAACGACAAGCCTTTCCTCACCGGCGAGCGCACCGCTGAAGGCTTCTACCGCGTCAAGAACGGCCTCGAGCAGGCGATCAGCCGCGGCGTGGCCTACGCTCCTGTGGCCGACCTGGTCTGGTGCGAAACCGGCACGCCCGACCTTGGCTTCGCCCGCGAATTCGCGCAGGCCGTGCATGCCAAGTGCCCGGGCAAGCTGCTGTCCTACAACTGCTCGCCCTCGTTCAACTGGAAGAAGAATCTCGACGACAAGACAATCGCCGACTTCCAGGAAAAGCTGTCGGAACTGGGCTACAAGTATCAGTTCATCACGCTGGCCGGCATCCATATCAACTGGTTCAACACCTTCCAGTTCGCACATGCCTATGCACGCGGCGAAGGCATGAAGCACTATGTGAACATGGTGCAGGAGCCGGAATTCGCGGCGCGCGAAAAGGGTTACACCTTCGTGTCGCACCAGCAGGAAGTGGGCGCGGGCTACTTCGACGAAGTCACCACAGTGATCCAGGGCGGCACATCCTCCGTCAAGGCGCTGACCGGCTCGACCGAAGAAGAACAGTTCCATTGATGGATCTGCGGGGCCGGCAGCGGCCCCGCATTCCCGGATACTTCCCACTCGGTTTATAGCGTTGTTGTTTTTGCTGGCCGCGCATGATCTTCATGCGCGGCCAGTTTTTTATTCCACCGTCACATCGCCTTGCGAAAGGTGAGGTTGATGCGGCGGCTGCCAGTCAGCGAATGCGGTTTTTCCTTCACCGGCAGCACGCCGTGATAGCGCAATCGCGCCGGTCCGCCCCAGACCACCACATCGCCATGCATCAACGGTATGCGCATGGCGGAATCCGACCGTTTCATGCCGCCGAACAGGAACATGGCGGACATGCCGAGCGAAACCGACACGATGGGATGATCGAGGCTGCGTTCATCCTTGTCCTGGTGGAGCGATAGTTTGGCACCGGGATCATAGCGATTGATCAGGCAGGCATCCGGAGCGAAGCCATCGAAGCCGGCTAGCGCCGCAGCGCGACCTGCCAATGCAAAAAATGACTCAGGCATCCGCGGCCACGGCTGGCCGCTGACCGGATCGATGCTGTCGTAACGGTACCCGCGGCGGTCGCTGACCCAGCCGACATTGCCGCAGGAAGTCGTCGCCACCGACATGCGCAAGCCGCCAGGCGTTTCCATCCGGCGAAACGCCGCCTTTTGCGCAATCGCCTCGACGTCGGCAAGAATATTCCCCGCTTCCAGCCGCGCAAAGTGCCGCAATACCATCGCCCCGTCGCACAAGGGCTCGTGCGCGGCGGGAATGGGGTCGATATCGTCAAACAGGTCTAAGGTCATCTTGGCGGCGCACGCCTTGGCCCCAGCATATCAATGGTTGTGACCGGCATGTGTATGCGCATGTTTATCCGAATGCTTGCGGGCAGCGTTGTCCCGCGCGTCATTGTCGTGGCGTGAGCGGAGTTCCGCAAGCGCGCCGCGCACTACAGTGTACGACGCACTTAGGGCCAGCGCGCTCATCAATGCCGCCACCGACCAGTCCGGCCAGCCGCTGCCGGTGCCGAAGACGCCGGCGGCGGCGAGCATGACCGCGGCATTGCCGATGGCATCGTTGCGTGTGCACAACCAAACCGAACGCATGTTTGCATCGCCGCTTCGGTAGGCATAGAGCAGGGCCGCCACGCCCAGGTTCGCCAGCAAGGCGAGCAAGCCGACGATTCCCATCGTCGCCGGTTCGGGAGGAATTCCCTGTGCAATGCTCCACGCGGTCTGTGCCAGGACGAAGCAGCCGAATGCGCCCATCGACAGGCCCTTGAGCAGTGCCGCGCGGCTGCGCCAGGCCGCCGCCATCGACAGCACCAGCAGGGACACGCCGTAGTTGGCGGCATCGCCGAAGAAATCCAGCGCATCGGCCAGAAGAGAAGTCGATCCGGAGTGCATGCCGCCGACGAACTCCACGCCGAACATCGCCGCATTGACCAGCAAGGCAATCCACAGAGCGCGGCGATAGCGCGGATCGCGGGCTGGCGAGGGGGCGGGAAGATGGGCGCAGCAGTGGGCGGACATGACGGACTCCATGAATACGGTTTGCTTATTACAGACCCTGTAGCTACTATAGAGTCAAGCAATCGTTGGAGAGACTCATGAAAATTGGCGAACTGGCCAGGCGGACCGGGTCGGAGGTGGAAACCATCCGCTATTACGAAAAGGAAGGCCTGCTGCCCATGCCGCCGCGCAGCGAAGGCAACTATCGCCAGTATGGCGAGGAGGATGCGGAGCGTCTGCTGTTCATCCGGCACTGCCGCTCGCTCGGCATGTCGCTGGAAGATATCCGCACCCTCCAGCATTTTCAGGGCCGTCCCGATCTTGCCTGCGATGACATCGATGCGCTGCTCGACCGGCATCTGCAGCAGACCGAACTGCAAATACAGTCCTTGCAGCGTCTGCAGAAACAGCTACAGGCCTTGCGCAATACTTGCAGGACCCACATGAGCGCGCAGCAGTGCGGCATCCTGCGCAATCTTGCAAGCGCGGCAGCCGGAAGCGACTGCATCTGCCACCATGCGACTGAAAAGCCGAACTGAACGGCAAGTCGAACCGAGCGACGGGTATCGCTCACAGCCGAGGTTGGCGCAGCGGCAGGCTGCCGACTGTTAAAATGTGCACCCTTTCAAATCTGACATCCGGGAAACACCATGCTGAGCTATCGCCACGCCTTCCATGCGGGCAACCATGCCGACGTGCTCAAGCACATTGTCCTCATCCAGCTGCTCCAGTATTTCGGGCAGAAGGATACTGCCTACATGTACATCGATACGCATGCCGGCGCGGGTGCCTATGCGCTCGATACCGGATACGCCGCCAAGAGCACCGAGTACGAAACCGGCATTAGCCGCCTGTGGGAGCGCAACGATCTGCCCGGACCGGTGGCCGACTATGTCAAGCTGGTGAAGGGCATGAATCCAAGCGGCAAGATGCGCTATTACCCGGGTTCGCCGTATTGCGCGGACAAGGTCGCTCGCGAGCAGGACCGCATTCGCCTGTTCGAACTCCATCCGAGCGATAACAAGATCCTCAACGAGAATTTTCGCAAGGTTGCGGCGCATGCGGCGGAGCAGGGGCAGCGCAGCAACGTGCGCGGCAAGCGGGTCATGATCCAGCAAGCCGACGGCTTCAGCGGCCTCAAATCATTGCTGCCTCCGCCTTCGAGACGTGGCCTGGTGCTGATCGATCCTCCCTACGAAGTCAAGGACGACTATCGCCGCGTCAAGGATACCCTGGCAGATGCGCTGGCACGCTTTGCCACCGGCACCTATGCGGTCTGGTATCCGATGCTGCAGCGCATGGAAGCGCGTCAGCTTCCGGACAAGCTCAAGCGGCTTCCCTGTCAGAACTGGCTGAATGTGAGTCTTTCCATCAGCGCGCCGCTACCCGACGGCGTGGGCCTGCATAACAGCGGAATGTTCATTCTCAATCCACCCTGGACGCTGGAACCGATGCTGCGCGAGATCATGCCCTACCTCGTCGAAGTACTGCGGCAAGATGCCGGAGCCGGCTTCGTCCTGGAAAGCGGAGCGCCGGTGACAGCGCCGACGGCCGCCAGACGTCCGAAGTCTCAGCGGGAGTAATGGCAGCCGTACGGCATGGTGTGTTGCTCAAAAAGGCAACGGGCCTGATGTTTGCATGTCTTTACGATATGCCCGGAGCCGGCGTGGAAGATGCGCTGCCTCGATACGAAAAACATCAGTGAACATGGATTGCATTCATGGCAAAACTTACCGAGCATGTTTCCGCAACATCCAGTATTTCCATCCAGGGCGTCCGCAATTTCTTCCTGGGCCGCCAACCGATTCTCGACCGCAACAGGAAGCTCGTCGCTTACGAATTGCTGTTCCGCGATGCCGACACGGACACGGCTAACGTGGTGGATAACGTATCGGCCACCGCTTCGGTGATCCTGCATGCCTCCGAACTTGGCTTGCACAACGTCATCGGCAATTTTCCGGGCTTCATCAATGTCGATGCCGCTGCGCTCATGATCGACTTCATCCATGTTTTGCCGCCGGAGAAGGTGGTGCTGGAAATCCTGGAGACGGTCGAAGCCAGCGACGAGGTGGTGGCCCGGGTCGCCGAACTTGCCGGCAAGGGCTATCGTTTTGCGCTCGACGATGTAGCCGCGATGACAGGCGATGTGCATCGCTTTCTCCCGTATGTCGACATCATCAAGCTGGACCTGCCGCAATTGTCAGACCAGCAGCTTGCCGAACGCGTGCGGGCCTTCAAGGCCGCCGGCAAAAAGCTTCTTGCCGAAAAGGTGGAGAGCGAAGAACAGTTCGAACGATGCATGGCGCTAGGCGCCGATTATTTTCAGGGACACTATTTCGCCCGCCCCACGGTGCTGAAGGGAAAGAAACTTTCGCCCTCGCAGCTGGCGGTCATGGAGGTGATGAGCAGCTTTGCCGAGCATGCGGACATGAGCGAAATCGAGACCCGATTTGCACGGGATGCATCACTTCGGCACAGCCTGGTGCAAATGGCGAACATATTGCCTCGCGGGCAAGACGGACGCCGCGTGGAGTCCGTGAAGGAGGCCATGTCGGCCGTGGGGCGCGAACAGCTGCGCCGCTGGCTGCAGATCCTGCTGTGCGCCGAGCCCAGCCAGGTACCCGGCCATACATCGCCGCTGCTGATGATGGCGACAACCAGGGGACGCCTGCTCGAACTGATTGCCGAGCGCATCCGGCCGGACGACGATTCGACTGCCTGCAAGGCTTACACAGTGGGTATCATGTCGCTGATGGATGCTTTGTTTGGCATGTCGATGAAAGACATCCTGGATCAGCTCCAGGTGGCTCAATCGGTTCGGGAAGCCCTGCTTGCCCGAACCGGCCTGTACGGCGACATGCTCAGGCTGGCCGAATGCATTGAACGCGTCAAGGATAGCGGACCGGTTCCGGCGCAGCTGCTGCACAAGCTGGGTTTGAGCGCGGACGAACTGTATAGGCTGGAGCTCAAGGCATTCGAATGGAGCGATGAATTCGCGGCTTCCCAGGAATGGGCATGCTGATTGTTGACTGCAGTGCGATTAGGAGATTATGAACAAGGCATTCGTCAAGGAATCCGACGGCGATGAAGACGATCTCGACGCGTCGGTGCCGGCCATCCCGGCCGGAACGAAAAACTACATGACGCCCGACGGCCACCGGCGCATGAAGGAGGAATTGCTGCGCCTGATCGATGTCGACCGCCCGGAAGTGGTGCGCATCGTGTCGTGGGCGGCGTCGAACGGAGATCGATCGGAAAACGGCGACTACATCTACGGCAAGCGCCGGCTGCGCGAGATCGACCGGCGCATCCGTTTTCTCACCAAACGCCTTGATCTGGCCGAGGTGGTCGATCCCAGCGTGCATCACGGCAGCAATCAAATCTTCTTCGGCGCCACGGTGACCTACGAAAACCAGGCTGGCGACGAGCATACGGTCACCATCGTCGGCATCGACGAACTCGATCCCCTCAACGGCAGGATCAGCTGGATTTCTCCTGTCGCCCGCGCGCTCACCAAGGCGCGCGAAGGTGATTCGGTGACGCTCATGACACCTGCAGGCGTTGACGAATTGACTATCCTGTCGGTAACCTATCCCGCATCCTGAGTTTCTTCATTCGCCTGGCGGCCAAAAGCCGGCATGCGCCTCCAGGGGGCATTCAAGCTTCGTGCCCTGGAGTTCCGGAATTCCATCGTTCCAATGTTTGGACTTGCCGGTATCCTGGTACGGCAATGATCGCAAGATCGCGCTTCGAATCATAGAGAAGAATATCCACAACAATGCCTATCCTGTTTTCAAGCCTGAATCATGCGATGCGGGTTCCGCTTGCAGCCGAGGTTCACTCACGGCCCTTCCTGCGGCTCGATGCGCCGGAGATTCTGACGCATCTGGCAGTGTATGCCCGCGATCCCGCCAACCCGGACGTGCAGATTGGCGGCACGCAGCATGCGCGGCTCGCGGCATTGTGCAAGCATTTCGGCGTCAGCGCGCCCGACTCGGAAGCCAAATACTTCTTTCATGACTTCGGCCGCTTCCGACTCAAATGGGAGTGCCATACCGAGTTCGCCACCTATACTTTTGCCGAGCGCCATGGCGAATCGCTTCCCCTGGCGCATGCCTTCGAACATGTGCCGGTCAAGCATATTCCGCAGGAATGGCTGGCCGGGCTGCAGGGCACCATCATGGTGGCCGCGCATGTCGTGCTCGACAATACCCGAGGACCTTCCGATGCCTTCGCAGCCGGCCTGCACCGCGTTTTCGAAGGCAGCATGCTGGTAGGCAGCCGGGTCCTGCAGGGCGGGGAAGTGTGGACCGACTTCCTGATCCAGGCGGACGGTTTCAGCCGGTTCGTGGTGCGTGACGTCGGCCTGCATGAGCAGCAATCGGGGCGCCTGGTGCAACGCCTGCTGGAAATCGAAACATACCGCATGATGGCGCTGCTCGGCCTGCCTCATGCGCAACAGGCGACACCGGTGCTCAATGTCATCGAAAGCGAACTGGCTACGCTGGCCGCGGCGATGGTGGAAACCGATCCCTCAAACGGGCATCCGCTGTCGACAGCGGACGACGAGCAGGCATTGCTGGCCACGATTACAGGGCTGGCCGCGCGGATCGAGAAGCTTTCATTGCACAACAGTTACCGCTTTTCCGCATCGCGCGCTTACTTCAGCCTCGTGCATGCGCGCATCGAAGAATTGCGCGAAAACCGGATTGAAGGAAGCCCGACGATCGGCGAATTCATGGATCGCCGCCTGACGCCAGCCATGCATACCTGCGAGGCGATCGCGCGCCGCCAGGAAGCGTTGGCGGAACGGATCGCCCATACCAACGATTTGCTGCGTACCCGTGTCGGCATCGTGCAGGAAAGGCAGAACCGGAAGATTCTGCAGTCGATGAATGCCCGCGCGGCGCAGCAGTTGCGCTTGCAGCAGGCCGTGGAAGGCCTGTCGGTTGCAGCCATCACCTATTACGTGGTCGGCCTGTTCAGTTATGCGGGGAAGGCGGTGAAGGTGGCCGGCATGCCGATCAATCCGGAGCTGGCGACCGGCATTCTCGTGCCGCTGGTCGCCGCAGGCGTGTGGCTGGGCCTGCGCCGGATGCACAAGTCGATGCATTCCGGCTGAGTCTTCCCCAGGGTTTGCCAGGTTTGCCGATTCCGCCGGAATTGCGGCTTCTGAATGTCAAGTGCGCTCGCGCACGATGCGGGCCACGCCGGGGATGCGCCGGACATTGCGCATCAGCCGCGCCACATGGATGCGGTCCTCGACCTGGATGGTGAAGCGCAGCTGCTTCATCAGGTGGTCCCGGTCGTCATCCATGCCGACATAGGTGATGTTGGCGTCCGATTCGCCGATCTCGGCGGCTACCCGCGCAAGTACGCCTTTCTCATTGTCGACCAGGACCTTTATCCGGCAGTCGAAACGGCGGCTGAGCTCGCTGCCCCACACCAGTTCGATCCAGCGGTCGGGTTCCTTGGACTGATGGCGCTTGGCGACATCGCAGTCGGTGCTGTGTACGGTAATTCCCTGGTCGCGCTTGAGCTGGCCGGTGATGCCGTCGCCGGGGATAGGCAGGCAGCACTGCGCCAGCTGGACCGCCGTGCCTTCGTTACCATAGATCGTGACGGGGTCGAGCTTGCCGATCTTGCTTTCGCTGGCAAGCGGCGGCAGCGGCGAGCCGGCATCGTTTTCGAGGAGGCCGCGCATGTGGCGCGCCACCAGCGTCGCCATCCGCTTGCCGACGCCGATGTCGGCATACAGTTCATCGAGCGATTTCGCGCTGGACTCGTTCAGGAGCTTGTCGACCAGCGCGTCGGGCAGCAGCGGATCGATATCGATCGCGCTCAAAGCCTGCGCCAGCAAGCGCTTGCCGAGCTCGGTCGATTCGACCAGGTTGACGGTTCTGAGGTGATGCCGGATCGCCGAGCGGGCCTTTCCGGTACGGACAAAGGTCAGCCAGTTCGGACTCGGGCGGGATGTCGGCGCGGTCACGATCTCGACGATGTCGCCGTTGCGCAGCTCCGCGCGCAACGCTGCATGTTCATGATTGACGCGCGCGGCGATGGCCTGGTCGCCGATGTCGGTATGGATGGTATAGGCAAAGTCGAGCACCGTGGCGCCGCGGGGCAGGGCGATGATCTTGGACTTCGGCGTGAAAACATAGACCGAGTCCGGGAACAGATCGACCTTCACATGCTCGAGGAATTCAGCCGAGTCGCCGGTCTGCTTCTGGATGTCGAGCAGCGACTGCAGCCAGGCATGGGTGCGCTGCTGCAGGTCGGTCAGGCTGGCTTCGTCATCCTTGTACAGCCAGTGGGCGGCGACGCCGGCTTCGGCGACGCGGTGCATCTCGGTGGTCCGGATCTGAAACTCGACCGGAGTGCCGTACGGACCGATCAGGGTGGTGTGCAGCGACTGGTAGCCGTTGAGCTTGGGAATGGCGATGTAATCCTTGAACTTGCCTGGCATCGGCTTGTACAGCGCATGAAGGGTGCCGAGCGACACATAGCAGTTCGCGAAGCTGTCGACCACGATGCGGAAGCCGTAGACGTCAAGCACCTGGGAGAAGGACAGATGCTTGTTGCGCATCTTGCGGTAGATGCCGTACAGGGTTTTTTCGCGCCCGTACACCTGTGCCTGGATGCCGGTCGCGGCCAGCGTGTTCTTGACCGAGTCGAGGATCTTGGTGACGACTTCGCGCCGGTTGCCGCGCGCCGCCTTAACCGCTTTCGACAGGGTCCTGTAGCGAACCGGATAAAGATGGGAAAACGCCAGATCCTGCAATTCCCGGTAAATGTTGTTGAGGCCGAGGCGGTGGGCGATAGGAACATAGACCTCCATCGTCTCGCGCGCGATCCGGCGCTTCTTTTCCGGAACCATGACACCGAGCGTGCGCATGTTGTGCAACCGGTCCGCCAGTTTCACCAGGATGACGCGCACGTCGCGCGCCATGGCCAGCAGCATCTTGCGGAAATTCTCCGCCTGGGCCTCGATCTGGCTCTGGAATTCGATCTTGTCGAGCTTGGACAAGCCGTCGACCAGCGCAGCGACCGGCGCGCCGAAGCGCTCGATCAGTTCATCCTTATGCACGCCCTGGTCTTCCATGACGTCGTGCAACAATGCCGCCATGATGGCCTGCGCGTCCAGCTTCCATTCCGCACAGATTTCCGCGACAGCGATCGGATGGGAGATATACGGTTCGCCTGACTTGCGGATCTGGCCAAGATGCATCTCGTCCGAGAAGCGGTAGGCTTCCTTGACCTTCTTCAGTTCGGATGGAGTCAGGTATTCCTCCACCTTGTTGATCAGGTGGCTGACCGAGGCAACGCCGTGCGGCGGCACGGCACCGGTTTCGGACTTCGACAGGGGGTCGTTATGCCTTACGGGCGCACGCTCTACGTTGGCCCGGCTATTGGGTGCGACTGATAAGCTTGAATCTGCAGGGGTCAGGTTCATACGTGAAGGATATCAGTCACATGATGTCGTTGCATCCCCAAATATCGGTCATGTCGCGAAATTTGATTCTCGCGTCTGTCTTGCCACAATATTCGGGGAGGCCGGGGATGCTTTTTAGTTCGGGACTTTCTTCAGCATTTCAATGCCGACCTTGCCGCCGGCGATTTCCCGCAGCGCGACGACAGTGGGCTTGTCCTTGGCGTCCACTTTTGGAGTGTGGCCTTGCAGCAATTGCCGGGCGCGGTAGGTTGCAGCCAGAGTCAGCTGAAAACGGTTGGGGATCTGCTTCAGGCAGTCTTCAATGGTGATACGGGCCATGCTTGCTCCTAAAAACGCAAAATCAGATTGGATTGGCGTGAATGCCCAGCTGGGCGAACAGGGAAGTGTTGCGTGCGGCTTGTTGCGAAAACCGGCAACGTGCGGCTTTGACAATGGAGGTCAACTCTGACAAAGCAGTTGCAAACTCTTGATTAATAATAACATATTCAAACTCGGGGGCATGAGCGATCTCGCCGCCCGCGGCCAGAATGCGTCGCGTGATCACGTGGGAATCGTCCTGCCCGCGCTTCTTCAGTCTTTCCTCGAGCGCCGCGATGGACGGAGGCAGCACGAAAATGCCGATTGCCTGGGGAAACTGTTTCTTGACCTGCTGCGCGCCCTGCCAGTCGATCTCGAGTAGAACGTCGGTCCCGGCCTTGATTTGATCCTCGATCAGCAGGCGCGACGTTCCGTAGTAATTACCGTGGACTTCGGCCGATTCAAGAAATTCCCCAAGCTCCCGCCTTTTCAGGAAATCCTCGACCGAGGTGAAATGGTATTCGCGGCCATTCTGCTCGCCCGGACGCGGCTGGCGCGTGGTGAAGGAAATGGATAGCTTGATGGCGGGTTCCTGTGCCAGCAGCGCGTTGACCAGGGTGGATTTGCCGGCGCCGGAAGGGGCGACCACCATGAAGATGCTGCCGGAGGAAATGGAGGGTTCACTCATTGTGTGCTCGATGATTTGTTGCTGAAGAATGCCGGAAACGGCCGCGCATCGCCGGAGACCGCCGCATGGGGCTGCGGGTAGGGCGATGCGCTGGCCCGGTGCGTGGCTTTCATTCGAGATTCTGGACTTGTTCGCGCATCTGCTCAATCAGTAGTTTCATCGCCATCGCGGCATCGGACAACTCCTTGAGCGCGGCTTTCGAACCGACCGTGTTGGCTTCGCGGTTCAATTCCTGCATCATGAAATCAAGGCGCTTGCCGACCTGGCCGCCTTTCTGCAGGATGTGCCGCGTTTCCGACAGATGCGTGGAAAGGCGGGACAGTTCTTCGGCAACGTCGATGCGTATGCCGTAAAGCGTGACTTCCTGGCGTATGCGCTCGAGCGCATCCTCGCGCGAGACGGAAGTGGCGGCGCCCGCATTGTCCTGCGCAGCAAGCCCGAGCGCTTCCTTCATGCGTTCGGTCGCCTTGGCCTGGAACTGGGAGATCGCCTGCGGAATCAGCGGCGAGATCCTTTGCACGATGGCTTCCATGTCATCGACGCGCGAAACCAGCATGGCCTGCAGCGCGGCGCCTTCGCGCCGTCGGCTGTCGAGGAAGGCATCGAGCGCCTCGGCCACGGCGGCCTGCACATCCGACTGCAGCATCTCCTGGGACATTTCCGGCTCTTCGATCATGCCCGGCCAGCGCAGCAGCTCGTTGACCGACAGCTGCGCCGCTTCGGGGAAATGGGAACGCACCTCATGTTGCATCTTTGTCAGGGCCGCCAGCAGGGCCGTGTTGACTTGCTGCGTATTGCCGTTGCTGTTCTTGCGTCCGAAACTGACTCTGCACTCCACCTTGCCGCGGGTGACACGGCCCATGATGGCGTCGCGCAACGCCGGTTCGATTGCTCGCAAGTCGTCGTTGATCCTGAATTGCAGGTCAAGAAAGCGCGAATTCACGCTCTTGAGTTCGACCGTTAGCGTTCCCGCGCTGGTTTCACGTGTGGCGACCGCGTAGCCGGTCATGCTCGAAATAGTCAAGGTTCGGGCCCTTATGCTTTACAAAAGAGTGATTAATCAAGACAATCCAGAGAACACTGCTTTAGGACAACATGGCTTCGCAAAACAACGCTCCGTTGCCGGATGGACTTGAAATTGCTGGATACCGCATTGTAAAGAAGATTGCGTCCGGCGGGTTCAGTATCGTCTATCTCGCGTATGACGAAGACGGCAACGCGGTTGCCATCAAAGAGTACCTGCCCAGCTCGCTTGCTCTGCGCCAGCCGGGCGAGCTGGTGCCGGCGATCTCGGCCGAGAATCTGCCGGTATTTCGCATCGGCCTCAAATGCTTTTTCGAGGAAGGCCGTGCGCTCGCTCGCATTTCCCATCCCAATGTGGTCAGCGTGGTCAATTTTTTCCGCGCCAACGACACCGTCTACATGGTGATGGCCTACGAATCGGGACGCTCGCTGCAGGACCATATCCTTCGCCGCCGCGACAAGGGTGAACGCCCGCTGGTGTCGGAACGCTTCATACGCAAGATGTTCAACCAGGTGATGAACGGCTTGAGGGAGGTGCATGCCAACAAGCTCCTGCATCTGGACCTGAAGCCGGCCAACATCTACCTGCGCATGGACGGCACGCCCATCCTCCTGGATTTCGGCGCGGCGCGGCAGACGCTCAAGAGCGACCTTCCCAAGCTGTACCCGATGTACACCCCGGGCTTCGCGCCGCCGGAACTCTATGTCAGGAACGGCAGCCTCGGACCTTGGACCGACATCTACAGCATCGGTGCATCGATGTTTGCGTGCATGGTCGGCGCTCCTCCGCAGCCCGCGGATCAGCGCAAGCTCAATGACAAGATGGAAGATCATTTCCGCAAGCTTGAAAGCATCTATTCGCGCGAACTGATCCAGGTCATCCGCTGGAGCCTGCGCATCGATCCGCTGGAACGGCCGCAAAGTGTATTCGCACTGCAGAAGGCCTTGCGCGAACCGATTCCTGAAAAGAAAGAGGAAGCCCTGCTGGAAAAGTGGTCCGGAAAGCTGCGCGGCCTGTTCACCCGCAACAGGAACACCAGGAATACAATAAGCGGCAACACGACGATTCAGGATACAACCCGATAGGCGGCATGCATGCGATTCTCCGTATACCAGGAAAGCCATATCGGCGGCCGGCGCAACAATCAGGACCGGATGGGCTACAGCTTCACGCGGGATGCGCTACTGCTGCTGCTCGCCGACGGCATGGGCGGGCACATCCAGGGCGAAATGGCGGCCACCATCGCGTTGCAGACCGTCGGCTCGCTGTTCCAGCAGCAGGCGTCGCCCTATGTGCGCAAGCCGGAAAAATTCCTCGAAGACAGCTTTCTCGCCGCACACCGTGAAATACATCGTTATCGCGCCATCAATAACCTGCCCGAGACGCCGCGCACTACCATAGTCGGCTGCCTGGTGCAGCACAACGGCGCCTATTGGGCGCATTGCGGCGATTCCCGGCTGTACTGGATGCGGCAGGGACAGATCCTGGCGCGTACCCGCGATCATTCCCGCATCGAAACCTTGATCGCGCAGGGCAAGGTGCATCCTTCGGAGCGCGATACCCATCCGGAACGCAACAAGCTGTTCAACTGCATCGGCGCGCCGAACATGCCGATCGTCGAACTGTCGCGCCGCGCCAGCCTGCAGCCGGGCGATGTGCTGCTTCTCTGCTCGGATGGCTTGTGGTCGGTGCTGCCCGATCACGTGCTGGCGCAGTCCCTGCAGCACAATACCATCGTGCGCGCTGTTCCCGATCTGCTGTCGAGCGCCGTCGGCATTGCCGGCAAAAGCAGCGATAATGTCACCGCGCTGGCCATGATGTGGGAAGGTGCCAGCGTTCTGCAGGAATCTCCTGATACCATTGCAACGCATACGCTTCCGGTCGGCAGCGTCACGACCACGATCCAGGCGCCGCGCCACGCGGATCTGGATCCGGCCGACATGTTCACCGATTCCGATATCGAAAAGGCCATCGAGGAGATTCGCGGCGCCATCGAAAAGTCTTCCCGCATCACCTCAAAGAATTAGGATGTCATCCATGTCGTTTGAAAACCGTCCCGACGGACGTTCGCCCGGAGCATTGCGCAGCATCCGCCTGACGCGTGAATACACCAAGCATGCCGAAGGCTCGGTCCTGGTGGAGTTCGGCGATACGAAGGTCATCTGCACTGCCAGCATCGAGGAAAAGGTGCCGGGTTTCCTGAAAGGAAAGGGCAAGGGCTGGATGACTGCGGAATACGGCATGTTGCCCCGCTCCACCCATTCGCGCATGGACCGCGAGGCGGCGAAAGGAAAACAGTCCGGCCGCACCCAGGAAATCCAGCGCCTGATCGGACGTTCCCTGCGCGCCGCCTTTGACCTCGATGCCTTCGGGGAACGTACCTTGCACCTCGATTGCGACGTGATCCAGGCCGATGGCGGCACGCGCACGGCGTCCATCACCGGCGCGATGGTCGCCGCCCATGACGCTTTCGGCAAACTGGTGAAGGCGGGCCTCGTTCCTGCCATACCGCTCAGGCATTTCGTTGCCGCGGTATCGGTCGGCGTCTATCGCGGAATGCCGGTGCTCGACCTCGACTATCTTGAAGATTCGGGCTGCGATACCGACATGAATGTGGTGATGACCGAACAGGGGCATTTCGTGGAAGTGCAGGGGACTGCCGAAGGCGATGCCTTCGATCGCGCCACCCTGAACCGGCTGCTCGATCTGGCGCAGCAAGGCATTTCCGATCTGATCAAACTGCAGAAGAGCAGTCTCGGGCTGACCTGAACCGCTCCGCTCCCGCTCCAGCGGTCGCTGACAATTTTTACAATACTGTGCGCCGCACCGCGGTTGCAACGAGAACCCGACCGGTTCGAATTGCAATCCCGATGCGGCAAGGTTTTTTTATGACGACCAAACTAGTCCTCGCATCCAATAATGCCGGCAAGCTCAAGGAGTTCGGCCAACTGCTCGCTCCGCTCGGCTTCGAAGTACATGCCCAGCGCGAATTCAATGTGCCGGAAGCGGAGGAGCCGCATCCGACCTTCGTGGAGAACGCACTTGCAAAGGCCAGACACGCCGCCCGCCTGACCGGCCTCCCGGCGCTGGCCGATGACTCCGGCGTGTGTGTCAATGCCCTCGGCGGCGCGCCCGGCGTGCACTCCGCGCGCTATGCTGGCGAACCGAAATCCGATGAACGCAACAATCGCAAACTGGTCGACGACCTTGCGGCGCATGGCGACAAGTCCGCCTATTATTACTGCGTGCTGGTCTTCGTCCGCCATGCCGAGGATCCGCAGCCGCTCATCGCAGAGGGGCGCTGGGACGGCGAAATCATTGCCGAGCCGCGCGGCGAAGGCGGGTTCGGATACGATCCCTACTTCCTGCTGCCGGCATCGGGGAAGACCGTGGCCGAACTCGACGCCGATGAAAAGAACCGGCTGTCCCACCGCGGCCAGGCATTGCGCGCACTCGTCGAGAAGTTGAAATGATTCCTATCAAGCCCGTCGGCCAGAAACAGGGGCCGGCACCCGCAGCATCCTCGCCGGCGGAAGCCGCAGGTGCCTTTCTTCGTCCCGGCGCACTGCAGCTTGCCGCACTGCCGCCCCTGTCGCTCTATGTGCATTTTCCCTGGTGCGTGCAGAAGTGCCCGTATTGCGATTTCAATTCGCATGAAGTTCGCGGGAGCTTTCCCGAGGAAGAGTACCTCGCCGCATTGCGCAGCGATCTCGAAAGTGCCCTGCCGCTGATCTGGGGTCGCAAAATCTACACGATCTTCATCGGCGGCGGTACGCCAAGCCTGATGTCGGCTGGCGGGCTGGATCGCCTGATGTCGGACATCCGTTCGCTGCTGCCCCTGGACGGCGTGGCGGAGGTCACGATGGAAGCAAACCCCGGCACCTTCGAAGCCGACAAGTTCCGCTCATATCGCGCCAGCGGCATCAACCGGCTGTCGATCGGTATTCAGAGTTTCAATGCGCGCCATCTCCAGGCGCTGGGCCGCATCCATGACGATGGAGAGGCGCGCAAGGCGGTCGAGATCGCGCACGCCAATTTCGACAACTTCAATCTGGATCTGATGTACGCGCTGCCGTCGCAGACGCTCGAAGAAGCCCGCCGGGATGTGGCCACCGCGATCGGCTTTGCGCCGCCCCATCTGTCGCTTTATCACCTGACCCTGGAACCGAATACCTTTTTCGCCAAGCATCCTCCCGCCGTGCCGGATGACGATGCCAGCGCCGAGATGCAGGACATGATCGCCGGCCTGACAACGGATGCTGGCTATGAGCACTACGAGGTCAGCGCTTATGCAAGGCCAGGCCGGCAGGCCAGGCACAATCTGAACTACTGGCAATTCGGGGATTACCTCGGCATTGGCGCAGGCGCGCACTCCAAGATTTCCTTTCCGCACCGGATCGTGCGGCAGATGCGCTACAAGCAGCCAAAAGCCTATCTCGAAAATATTAGGGCGGGGCGGCCGATCCAGGAAGAGTTCGAACTCGGGAGGGATGATCTGGGTTTTGAATTCATGCTCAATGCGCTGCGCCTGAACAGCGGTTTCGAAGTCAATCTGTTCGGCGAACGCACCGGCCTGACCATCAACGCCATCGACAAGGCGCTCAACGCCGCCGAAGCCAAGGGCCTGCTTTACCGCGATCATCAGGTCATCCGGCCCACTGAACTGGGGCGCCGTTTTCTCAACGACTTGCAGCAAATGTTTCTTGATTGAGATCATTCCAGCGCGCGTGCCGGAGAATTGCTGCAAATGTCAGGACTTGGGTATAATCGAGCTCCCATGCGCCGCAGTATGCAGCAGGCAGTAAGTGGCAGACTGCGAGCAGCGGCAACGATCATGGAGGTTTGGGTGAGTGGTTTAAACCAGCAGTCTTGAAAACTGCCGACGGGGCGACCCGTCCGTGAGTTCGAATCTCACAGCCTCCGCCAGTTAGCGCCATTTTATAAAAATCAATCACTTAGATGATTTAAAAAAGTGGATGCCACACACGTTTACTACCCGCGCTGTGGTGTCAAAAAAGCCCCTGAAAAGGGTAATGCCGTTCAGTTAAGACTGAGCGGCATTTTTCTTTTCGGGTGTTGTAAACGGTCGCGAGGGCTGTTAACCTGC
>NZ_JAWIIV010000055.1:0-30649 GCF_035916955.1 Noviherbaspirillum album
ATTCGCCATCATGTTCGGTGAGCGCTTCACCAACGCCATTAACTAAACCGACCTCGCACACAGAAATACTGACACGTCCTATGACGATGTCTCTTCCATCTCTCGTGAGATATGATTTATGCCCGCAGCCTTCTCGACTGCGGGCTTTTTCGTTCATGGGACACAGACGATTGGGCTTTAAGCGGCAAGGAAAAGCCCCGCTCTCGCAGAACGGGGGTGACGCTTCATAAGCATTCATGCATCCTCGGACAGCATAACGGCGGTACCCGCCGCAAGGAACCTCAATGCGTATGCGCCGCACACGATCGCCGTGCCTTTCTCGCGGCCCGTCGTGATTTCGATCCATCTGAAACCAGCCTCCAGCACACAGCCTGCCAAGCTGCTCCCCGTGCTCTCCGCCGCCCTTGCTGGATCTCTGCCGCCGATTGCCTGGCCAACCCTTTCGCCCGGAACCACATCAAACCGAACAAGAAGGAGCACGAAGGCCGACCCGACCCATGCCACCTGTGCCACTGCATTTCACACCAGCCCCACCAGCCACCGCCGTCCATCCACCGCCTCGTCACATACTCCCTCTGCCTTCCCCAACTCGCCCCACCCCGAATCTCTGCCACCCGAGCGCCGCCAGCCCAACCTCTGCCTACCAACGCCTCTCCCTTACGCCTTTCGACGCCATGTTCCAGGCAACCGCAACAAGTACCAAGCCCAAAGCCTCTGCAACGGGTTACGTTGTGTCGAACGCGAGACCGAGCCCAGACCACCCCGAGGAAATGACTTTTGCCGCCGGCAGGACTACCGGGTGAAGCCTTGGGACACATCGGAGGACAGGACACTCTGCCGCACGAACAGGTCCAAAGGCAGGACGCCTACAGGGCGATCAGGCCGGATGTCTCTGCGACAGGACTGGCGCCCCTACCGAGGCCAACCGCAGCGCCAGGCCTGAGTGAACTCTGCCGCGGGTATGGCAGCCGGGCCAAGCCTCCCGTCGCATTCCACATCTGCGAGAGAGGCAATGGTGCCGAGTTCTCTCCAATGCCAAGGCAGCGCAACGTCGTTGTTCCCCACGTGCAGGGAAAAGAGAAAGCCAAGACGGCCAAGCCAATCCATGGGGCAGGCAGGGCCAAGCATGTGGTGATGTGCCGCCGAGACAAGACGCCTGAGGTCAAGCCTCTCTTGTCGGTTGGCCACAAGCATGGCCAGACTTCAGGAAAACCAGACAGCCAAGCAAACCTCAGAAAAACCAGGGGCCACTCTGCAACAGGAAGGCCGGTCAGGCTTAGGGAGAAACGCAGGGCCGACCTGGGGGAAGGGACTCTTTGTTACGGGTTAGGATGGCCGGGCTATTCGTCGACCAGTTGGTCCTCGGATTCGGGTCCCCTCGGGTCACCGCTAGAGTGCACATGCCACGTTGCGGGATCTAGCTCCAACGTGCCAAAGACTTCGGTTATCAAAGTCCGGATTTGCCCGAAATTATGCTCATTGCCTTCCGCGAGTTTTGAGATGGTAAGTTGATAATCGCGGTGGGCGATCAACGCCCTATTGCGCATATCCAATAACCATTGCACCTGCATCAGCAAAGCGCGAACCCATTTTGCATGCTTTGCAAAAGGACCGGCGTGTTTGGCACGTCTCGGCAAGTTCGCCGTTGGCACCATCTTGTACCGAAATCTTACTTCGTTACCTTTTAACCGAGTCCACACCACAGGTACCGGCGTGTATCTGGTGCTATTGCGCATCGGCCATTCAATACGAATCTTCCCGGTTAGAGGAGGCTGACTGACGTTCAAGATGTGGTCAATCTGGAGCAACATTGTGTCGATTTGGTGAAGCAAAAGCACTGTCTTTTTAGACGACAAAAGCAAGTCCTCCTCAAGGCACTGCTGTGCCAGGCCGAACCGTTCCGCTTTATCAAGTTTTGGATTCATGACGGTCATATTCGAAATCGATCTTGGGGGGGTCCAAGTCAGCAATTATATTAAGGGCATCTTGGGGGGGGCAAAGTCAGCAACACGAATAAGAAATCAATCCCTAAGCGACCGAATAATACAATAACTATACGTTTATTCGTTATGTATTATTGGATAGAATTGATGGTGTTATATACTGTTAAGGTAACAGTAACAGTAACAGTAACAGTAACAGTAACAGTAACAGTAACAGTAACAGTAACAGTAACAGTAACGGTAAGGGCACGAACTGGCTCCCCGGCCCCCCTTTCCCTTAGTAATTCCACCCCATAATCTGAAGAGGTAACATGAATCAACGCACGATCATCGGTCTGGATGTAGGTCGCAGCGCAGTTAAGGCGGTAGCCTTTGCAGAAGGGAAACATACTAAGGGAAAAACATACTGTCACCTTTTCTTCGACGGTTTCGCTCGCTATACCAATCACCCTAGAGCAAGCAGCGATCGCTGCCGAACTAGAAACGGTGGCGATCAATGTCAAGGAGTACTTCACAGGCGAGACCGCACGATTGCAAGGCGGCGCCAGCATGTCTGCAGGTCTTTCGGATGACTGGGTGAAGGGAGCAATATAAAGCTCTCGTTCATTCCACAATGAAGCGGCTCAATGTACTTAGCGTACCTGGCCTTGATGATCCATATGTCCATTCGGAACCCCGGCCGCGCTGTTCGCCCATCAACGCGCTGAGCTGGAGAAGATCACTCAGGAAATCGTAAAGGGCGAAGTTAAAGCCCTGAGCCAGCCACTCGGTGCTTACCTGTCGTTCTTCCTCGACGCTGACGGCCTACCGCTGAAAAATCATATGCGCAGCGCAAACGGACGCCCTAAGTCTTGGGCTGTTGTCGATGTCGGCCACTTCACAACCGACTTTCTTCTCATGAAGGAAAACACCTATATCGAAAGCAAAGTCGACTCTTGTGAAGGCATTACCGTTGCTGCGGAGCATCTCATGAAGACTCTCACTGGTAAGGGCTACAAAGTTACACTCCAGGATTGTGAGCAGGCACTCCGTAGCCGCACGATCTTTCATTTCGGCGAGAAGGACATTATCCCGGAAGTGGACGAGGCATTGGTACACGTTGCCGCTCGAATCAAAGCTAAGGCGGACGCACTCCATGGAAGCGAGGCAGCTTCTCTGGACGGTATTCTTCTTGCCGGCGGAGGCGCAGCAATGATGCGCGACAGATTCCGTATGGAATGGGAAAACATCAAGATGGTGGAATCACCACAAATGGCGGTCGCAGAGGGCTACTGCCGTTACGGCAAAGGCGTGATGATGAAGCGTGCAGTTCAAACACCCAAGGTCGCTGCCCATCCTTAATGTAGTCAAAGTACTAGATCCAGCGGTTACGCGGCGACAATTGTCGGTAGTAATTGCAGAGGACACTGTGCCAGGCTTATTGAAGTATCTTGTGTCCCTTCCCTACCGGAGCGAAGCCAATCTGGTTCGCACCGTCTTTTATGAGTGGTTCTTATCCCAGAGAGAGGCTGGCACGCTAGATGACTCTGTGCCCAGCATCTTGGGCCTAGATACTACCCAGCACGTGCGCCGCCCTGTAGGACGATCTGCAGGCCGCCCTCAAAAGGCGGCTGTGCAAAGAACCCTAGGTCGCTCAGGCGCTGCGCCAGCAACGGGACGGCCTGCTACGCGGAGCCAAAACATCCATCACGGGTCAGAGGAGCTACCAAGTGGATCTGGCAGCCAGCTGCATGCCCCTCCTGTTCAAACGGCTCATGTTCCGTCAGGGCTCCCGTCCGCGCCTGGTTCCAATCCGTCCTTGTTCATCCAAACCCATCAACGCCAGTTGCTGATTCGGAGGAAAAGGACGATGCCTTGGAGCGTCTAAGCTTTTTAGATACCCTTCCATGACAACGATTGATGTTACCCAAACAGAGCGTTATGCAGGCTTCTAGCCGCGGCTAGGGGCAGCGACGCTCCATAAGATTTTGGTCTTCGGGATAGCCACGATATCCTTTTTCTGTACAACGGTTGTGTTTGGCGAGTTCGGCGTTTTTTGAGACTGGTCGTCTACATCCCGGGAGCATGGCTTTATTTCGCGGCCATGGAATCCTCTCCAATGCAGGCCACCTTGGGAAAGAAGGCCTTTGGGATTATGGTAGTCGGGGAACGGGAAACACGAATTACCTTCAATCGTGCATTTCTACGCTTGGGGCAAAGGTAGCCTGTTGCGTAGTTCTCGGTATCAGCTTTATTTTGGCTGCCTTCTCGAAGAAAAAAGAGCGGTACATGACCGTCTTGGTTGGACTTATACAGTCAAGCTTTAACAGTCTTTCCGAACTTGACGCCCATACCCGCCGCAATGGCGGGTTTTTTCTTGTATGAAGCAAAAAAGGTAAGCCTTTTGGACCTTCGATTGGGTGGGTTCGGTTCTTGCACGGTACGGACTTCGACTCATTCGAGAACTCGGAAGAAAAGACTACCGACAACGTCCTGCCTTCTTTTCCGCTGTATCTCATATCGGTCTTGTCAGGCTTTCGCTCGCTTGGCGCCGATACCGGCACAACTAATCAGGAGAAACAAACAATGGCTATGAAAATCATTTCCGGGCCCGCGGCTGTACAGGCGTCGCAGGAATGGCTGGATTGGCGACTTTAGGGCATCGGCTCCTCAGATGCTCCGGTTATCATGGGAGTCTCCCGTCTTTCCACGCCTTACGCACTCTATCTGCAAAAACGTAGGCTCATTCCACCAACCCCGGACAATCTGGCAATAGCACGTGGGCGACAACTAGAACCCATCGCTCGCGCATGCTATGAGAAAGAAACTGGCAGCATCATGGTTCCCCTCATTGCAGAAGGTACGCCCGTACCGTTCATGCGCGCTTCCTATGACGGCGTTGCGCCCACATTCGATCTTGCACTTGAAGTCAAATGTCCGGGAGAAAAGATCAACAAATGGCATTGGCAGGCATAGTCCCGCCCCTCTACATGGATCTGGATGTACTGCAAGCCGTAGCAATCGGCGGCTGCGTGACCACGCGGTCCGGTGCTACACGTCCTCAGAAGGTAAAGGCGGCCCTGACTGATTTTCAGTCTGAACGCCTTGAGATCCTCCTGTATGCTATCCACCAGAGCGCTGAGAAGGCCAAGTCCATTGAAGAATTCCATGCGCTGCTTCCGGACTATGAAAAAATTGTCGACCAAGTTCTGTCCTAATTAATAATAACGCAAAAAACCTACGAAAAAGGCGGGTTTTTTCGGCCGACATCTAACACCCATCAAGATTCCTTCTGTATATCCACGCATAGTGATAGTTTATAGACACTTGTGATGGTGCTAATTTATAATTGGCTATGGATTTGATCCTCATACCCAATACAAATGAACCTATCTGAAATCGAGGTGCTGGAACGGATCGATACCGACATCGATCTCACTTCAAAGTCTCGGCCTTCCAAGTTGGAACTCCTCTGCAAGGAGTACCTGACCTATTCCGATCCGTCCAAAGCTTTCATCGATCGTTTTGCGAAGGCGTTCTACTACTAAGAGCGCATTCGCAAAATTTGCCGCGTCCTTGCTCTCAAAAACAAAGTTACAATGGATGAGTTCGACGAGGTGATGCAGCGGGTCTCCTTTGTATCATTTGACCGCATGCTGCCGTAATTGCGGAAGGCCGACGCGGTATACGCCATCGTCTATGCTATCGCGAACAATATCTGCCGCGAGATCGTGCGAGAAGCGATGGAAACTTCCATCAATCACGAACCCCTTGATGATTTGTTTGGACGATGCGAAGACCTGATCGACACTGGCCACTCGGCTCAACTTGATATTGACCGTGATGATGAAATCGATAGGCAAAATGCGAACAAGCGCATGACGGATGCACTCAACAAGCTTATAACGTCAGGAGAACTGAAATTGACTAAAGCGGGCGTTTTCAACTTTGACTCGGTGCCTTTCGTTACTATGGTTCCCGTAACCCAGAAGGAACTTGACGAGGCAGAGCGAATTGCGTCAGAGCCGCTTGTACAGAAGGAGCCGGCGGCTCCGAAAGGAAGACGCAAGAAGGGCGAGGTCGTGCAGGCGGCGCCTGAACTTTCGCGCCATCAGCAAGAACTCGTCGAGATCAAGGCGAAGCTGGGCGTGCGCCATCAAGACTTTGCCGTGATGCTGGGTATCGGTCTCCCCCGTCTTTCGTCCTACACATACGGTCGCACCGCCACTGTTCCTGAAGATGTCATGGACCTCGCTCGTGAACTTCTGAACGAAAACGGCAAATCGAATGCGATGGCCGCGGCGAAATTTGACAAGCCTATGTCAGAAATCCTGGCCGATTGGTCCAAGCTGCTTGGAACAACATCGAATGACGAGATTGCAGGCTATATTGGTGTAAGCGGCATGACCATTCATCGTTGGAAGAACAACGAAACAAAGCCAGACCTGACCGCGCTAGGGCGCTACGATCGTATCGTCACGAAGACAGCCAGCCACATAAATCCAAGCGGAAGCCCTGCGAAGACGAAATAATCAAATCAAGTATGATCTCTCCCCGAAATTAGTACCGTGCTAAGGTAGAGTTTTTCGGCTCCTTTGTTGCTTCGCATTCCTCTCCGGCCCAGCATTGGCGAGCGAATTCGGCCGGTGTGAGCCAGTCCAATGCACCGTGGGGCCGGCTCTCGTTATACATCTGCCGCCAGTCCTCAATCTTGCTCCTGGCGTCAGGCAAAGACAAGAACCAGTGCTGATTCAGACATTCCTGACGCAGCCGTCCGTTGAAGGCTGTGATGTGGGCATTGTCGGTCGGCTTGCCCGGTCGGGAGAATGCCAGTTGTACGCCTTGCTCATACGCCCAGCGGTCCAGTACCTTCGATACGAATTCCGGACCATTGTCCACCTGAATACGCTGTGGACGGCCACGCTGTTGCCTGACCTGGCTCAGCACCTTCACCACATCATTACCTCGCAGGCTCTGGTCGACCCAAATCGACAGACATTCGCGCGTAAATCGATCGATCAGCGTCAGTGCGCGCAGCTTGCGGCCGTCATATAACTGGTCACTGACGAGGTCCATGCTCCAGCACTCATTGATGGCCGTGACCTGTACATTGCCTTGCCGCTGTTGAGCAGCCCGACTGCGTTTAGGACGGCGCTGATACATGCTTAAGCTGTCACCGCCGGATGGATACTCCCCAAAATTGAGGGTGCAGACTTTGGTGGCAAGGTGCTGGGCAAGCCGATTGAGTTCATGTCGACCGACCATCAAAACAAGGCCGACATCGCCGCTTCCAAGGCACGGGAATGGTTTGACCAGCAGGGAATGGACATGCTGATCGGCGGCTCGAATTCCGGCGCAGGCCTCGCGATGGCTAAGATTGCGGCTGGAAAAAAAGCGGCCATACATCAATATAGGCGGAGCCACTTCCCGACTCACCAACGAGGACTGTACACCCTACACTGTGCATTATGCCTATGACACACACGCGCTGGCGCAAGGCACTGGCTCCGCGATCGTGAAACAGGGCGGCAAGAGCTGGTATTTCCTGACTGCCGACTACTCCTTCGGCACCTCGCTGGAAAAGGATACTTCTGACGTGGTCAAGGCAGCCAAGGGCACCGTGGTTGGCAGCGTCAGGTTTCCGCTTTCCGCATCCGACTTCTCGTCCTTCCGGCTGCAGGCACAGGCTTCGAAGGCACAGATACTTGGCCTGGCGACTGCCGGCGGCGACACTGTCAATTCAATCAAGGCGGCGAACGAGTTTGGGATCACGAAATCCATGAAGCTCGCTGGCCTGCTCATGTTCATTAACGACGTGCATTCGCTCGGCCTGAGCCAAACCAAGGGCATGTACCTGACCGATGGCTGGTACTGGGACATGAATGACGAGTCGCGTGCCTGGGCACGCCGGTTCTTCAACACTGCAAAAAGAATGCCTTCGATGCTACAGGGCGCGAATTACTCCGCGACCATGCACTACCTCAATGCTGTGAAGGCGGCCGGGACTGATGATCCTGACAAGGTGATGGCGCAAATGCGCAAAACGAAGATCAACGACTTCTTTGCGAAGAATGGCTACATACGTCCGGACGGCCGGATGGTCTACGACATGTACTTGATGCAGGTGAAGGACCCGAAAGAATCGAAATACCCTTGGGATTACTACAAAGTTGTGCAGACGATTCCGGGTGAACAGGCATTCACGCCGCAAGCACAAAGCAAGTGCGCGCTCTGGAAGTAACCGCTGATGGGGCGGCCATAATGCATGGCTGCCCTGGCCGAATCTCATGCGCAACGCAGCCTTAGTGCCGCTGCAGGTCAAGATACGGCTTATATAGCAGACTTTATTTGTGGAAGCTGTAAATAACGTTGTACCAAGCTGGATAACAGAAATTGCCACCATTGAGAATGCAAAAACATTGAGCCCGGAACCAGTTCTGGAGGCTGTCCGCCCGGAGGATGATGGCTTGTTTCAGCTGTCCTCGAAGGATACTTCGAGGACAGCGTTCGCCACAGTCTTGCGGAGGCCGAGAAAGGATTGGACGAAGCGGTCGGGTTAATCGTTTGCGGAGTCCATTTCGACCAAGGCGCAATGTTCGATTTACTTGCTGCCGCCAAAGCTCATCCCGTCACGTGCCGGATTCCGTTCTATCTCATTCTTCGTGAAGAGACGCACTATTCTAGAAGCGTTACTGCAGGAATTCGTAGGGCGGCGGTTGTGCGCGGAGCGATGCCTTCATTGATCTACGGGAGCTAAGGACGCAAATGGACGAAGAACAAATGCTTGCACACCTCAGAGGCATCGTGCGCAACGTCGTCTCGTCGCAAAACCAGGTACCGTAAGCTGGCGTATCGAATGACACGCAAGCCGAATAGCCGACATGGTTACGCGAACTAGTTGGCTGAGATATTTAGCGTACAGAAATGAAGATGGTTGGAAGAGGTAGCGGAAGCTTGCCGTCGCTAAAGAAGCGAATAGGCATGTCAAAGGCCCTTTTTGGAGCTGGAGACCTACTCACAACAGACAGGTAAGGGGCGACCCATTTCGGTCACGAGAACTACATGCCCCCTCAGAAAGCTGCAAGGTAACTGCCGTTTAGGGCTCTGAAAGATGTTGGTTGCGCGAGCCTTTCTGTCCTTTTAATCCTATGCAGATGAAGCACCTTAGCAGACGTGACGCTTCTTTTGTATGGAGCAATATTGACATTATCGCTCATGCCTTATTTCTAATGGGACTACCTCAAGCAGAAGTCCGCCATTACCTAGCCTGAGCTTTTTTCCCGATAACCCGGAAGCTCATGAACTACAACTTGCTAGCGTTACGTGGCACAACAACCAGTTTAGCTCTGTCTGCAAGTGTGATGCTAAATTCTTTCAGTTCACTCAACTTCGGTGCTGCCTAGCCCTATTTACGGGTTCTATAACCTCTTGGGATCTCGTATTTCCAACAATTCGGACAGCCAAGAAAAGTTGAGCTCCTGTCTTGAATTACAGAAATATTAGGCATATGTTCGGGCTCGAGGCGTATTTCCGCTTTAATTGAATCAAAAAATGAGTCGATTGAGTTAAAATCCCAAAATCATCGCAGTTTTTGAGGCGGAAATAGGATGAAATCGACTCACCAATACATTTGGGAATACCCAGAATGGCCGCAGTTTCGATACGACATAATTCAAGTGGCCCGGCATGTGGCTCTTGCCAGGCGTGCGCAAGGATTTGCCGAAGGTAAGCTTACCGCGGTCGGCTTGAATACGCGTCAAGAGATCATTGCTGACGCATGGGCGCAGGATGCCTTGGCCACAGCCGCAATTGAAGGCGAGCGGCTCAATATCGACGCAGTGCGCTCCTCCATCGCACGCCGCCTGGGCACACCGCTGCGCAAAGTGGTTGGCACGCCGCGGCAGGTTGATGGCCTCCTGGACATCATGCAGGATGCCATGCACAACGCTGCTAAACCGATCACCCATGAGCGGCTTCACGGTTGGCAGGCCGCCCTCTTCCCGACCGGATTCTCCAGCATGAACAAAATCAGGGTCGGAGCGTACCGTGAACACGATGAGCCAATGCAGATCGTCAGCGGCCGTATCGGCTATGAAACCGTCCATTACGAGGCGCCACCATCGACGCGCGTACCGGATGAAATGGAAAAATTCATGCGTTGGCTCAACGAAGCGAATGAGCCGGATACCATCGTGCGTGCGGCGCTTGCACACCTGTGGTTTGAGTCTATCCACCCATTTGAAGACGGCAATGGCCGCGTAGGACGGGCTATCATCGACTTAGTGTTGGCTAGGGATTCGGATGGGTCTGGCAGGATGTTACGGATCTCACAGCGCCTGGCTGAGAAACGCGACGCTTACTATGAACAGTTGGGACGTGCACAGCATGGCGATCTGGACGTCACTGAATGGGTGCTCTGGTTCACTGAGCAATTCCACTGCGCTTGTGTAGCAGCGGCCGAGATGGTCGATCAGTCACTCAAAAAGGGACTTTTCTGGGCCGAGCACAGCGACAAAGACTTGACTGACCGTCAGCGCAAGGTCGTCAACCTGCTACTGGACGCAGGTCCGCGCGGCTTCGAAGGCGACATGAGTACACGCAAGTACGAGAGTATTGCAGCCACGTCCCGCGCCACTGCATCGCGTGAATTGGGAGATCTGGAGAGAAAGGGCTTGTTGAGGTCGATTGGTAGCGGTCGAGGGACGCGCTACTTCATTAATCTTGATGGATGGGATCCCATTACTAACCCTGTGCCACCGACCTTGTGATGCCATCTGGGCAGCGAGATGCGCTATGTTGGCCCATATCCTTTTGTCACCTTCAGCCTGCTCCAAAGGTTTTGCGGCCGTGGTGGCCCCGTAGTTCAATTGGTCAGCTCTAATTCAGCCACAGATTCAATGGCAATATTGGACATAGGATGGGTGCAAGTCAGTCCCATCAAGTATGCTCCCATCAAACGTTAAGAGGCTCATGTGCAAACTCGACAATACTCTTCCGATCATCGCCGAAAAGCTAACATTACTGCTCGAATAATATAGATAAGTATCCGCATAAAATGAGGGCTTGAAAATGACCCGTTGCCGAAAACGCTAGGCCACGCGGAGCTGGTTGCGTCCTCCCGCCTTGGCCCGGTAAAGCGCGGCATCCGCCTTCCCAAGTAACAGCGGCAATGGATATGCAGGCTGCCATTCGACCGTACCGATGGAGATTGTGACGCGCATTCCCGCTGCCATGTGACTCCAGTTATGTTGCTCGACCATTCTTCGCATACGCTCGAGAGCAACGATCGCCTGTGCTGTCTTCGTATCGGGCATCAGCAGCGTGAATTCTTCGCCGCCGTAGCGTCCAATGGAGTCTACCGACCGGCATGTATCGCTCAGAATCTGACTTATCTCCTTGAGTACCGCGTCTCCCGTCAGATGACCAAAGGTGTCATTGATTTTCTTGAAATGATCGACATCGATGATGGCGACCGTAAAACGGTGGCCGGTTCGGTTCGCCTGTTCGATTTCGTCCTGAAGCGATTGCATGAATTTGCGCCGGTTCCAGAGGCCGGTCAGATCATCGCGGGTCGCTTGCGCTGCAAGCGCCTTGTTCTTTTCGCTAAGCGATGCGCGCAGCCGCGATACTTTGGTATTGATATTGACGAACCTGCCCAACGACAAGACCACCACCAGCCACAACAAGACCCATTCGGCTGTATTGGTAACCTGGATGCCAAGGTGGTCGCGCACGGCCCAAAGACAAATTCCCAGGCAGGCGGAAAGCAGGAGCCATGTCAGAAAAAACGCTTGCCTAGAAAAATACAGGCTGCCGAAACTAAGCAGCACAAAAAGATTTAACAAAAACATGTAGACGATTTGCGGCGCCAACAGGATGGCCAGAAGGGTCGTCACACATCCGGCGAAAATTTGCATTCCGGTCAGCGACGGGTCTGACCACCGCTTGCTGAATCCTGTACCAATCAATAGTGCGAAGACCGCGTTCATCACCACGGCGATAGCCAGAACGACGACTGGAACCAGATAGGGAATGGTTCCGATCACGGCGAAGCACAGCAGGATAAAGGAATTGAGCAGCGCATCTCCGGCACCGGAAGCCATCGCGCGCAATCTGAGCTTAGTCTGGGGATCTGTGGACAACAAAGCACATGCCTGGGAAACGAATCAAGTCATTGCACCGCAAAATGTTGCGTGCAAAACCACTTTACTCTATATCAAACACGGCGAACAGCCCCATGGCTGAGGACGGCAGTACTATGCATATTTGGCGGTCAGTCCGCCGTCAACGACAAGTTCAGTGCCCGTGACATAGGCAGCGTCATCACTGGCCAGAAACAATGCGGCATGAGCAACGTCCCATGCCGACCCCATTTTCTGCATCGGCACTTGCCGCGAACGTGCCGCGCGTGCTGTTTCCAAATCGTCTGAGAACTGGCGCGCTACGGTCTGGGCGATGCGCGGCGTATCGATGAGCCCGGCCACGATGCTGTTGCAGCGTATGCCCTGCCCCGCATGTTCCAGCGCCAGCATCTTGATGAAGTGATTGGTCGCCGCCTTCGTCACGCTGTATGCAAGGTGAGGATAACCAACGTAACGCAGGCTTGCCACGGACGAAGTGGCCAGGATGACGCCGCGGCGGCGCTCGCGCATTTCCGGCAATACCTCCCGGCTGAGGTGAAACAGGCTATCGACATTGACAGACTGTACATGCTGCCAGTCTTCAAAACTGATATCGGTCGCACCTCCCACCCTGCCGATCCCCACGTTGTGATGAAGCACGTCAATGGTGTCCCAATGCCGGCGCACTTCGACAGCCATCTCCGCAACAGCGCTTGGGTTTGAAACATCCAGTGCTAGAGGCAGGCACTGCCCTCCTTCGCTTTTGATAATAGCCGCCGTCTCTTTAGCGGAGGACTCCGAAATATCAACTGCCACCACGCGCGCGCCTGCCCGCGCATAAGTTACGGAGCAAGCCTTGCCGATGCCCCACCCTGCCGCAATGGAACCGGCGCCCGTGACGATCACCACCTGATTTGCCAGTTTCATTGCGGCCCCAATCCAACTGTCATGCCTCCGCAGACGTAAAGCACCTGTCCGGTGATGAAGCCGGCCCGTACGTCGCTGAAGAACGAGACGGCGTGGGCAACGTCATCCGGGGTGCCCAGACGGGCGACCGGAACCCCATTAATAATGGCTTTTGTGCGCGGACTGCCGGCCGGATTGACCGCATGGAACAGCTCGGTTCCGATCGGTCCGGGCCCTACCGCGTTAACGGTAATTCCATGCGGTGCCAGTTCCAATGCCCAGGTGCGCGTCATCCCATGCAAGCCGGCCTTGGTTGCGGCATAGGCGGTCCGCAGTTCCTTTCCGAGTGCCGCGCGGCTGGATATATTGACGATACGTCCGTAATGCGCTTGCCGCATCCGCGGTAAAACTGCCTGGGTGCACTGCAGTGCGCAACCAAGATTGAGCGCGACGACGGCGTTCAGGTCGGCAAGCGTCGTATCCTCGATCGCTGCCGGACGCACGGTGCCGACATTGTTGACCAGCACAGCGATGTCGCGCGACCCGATCAGCGTCTCCAGCGCCTGCGCTGTCTCGCCTTGATCTGCGAGGTCAGCCTGTACGAATATCTCGTTGGTGTGTGGCCGGGCAGGTTCCTGCCGGTCGATAGTCAGCAGGCTGAAGCCATCGGCAGCCAGGCGATCGGCAATGGCTCGCCCGATTCCCGCACCGGCGCCGGTGACCAGCGCCCAACCTTTAGCTGGCTCCATCATGTCATCCTTCCTCGGCAGTGGGCCGCTTGTTATGCCCGTCGCCCTTGCCCACATAAGGGATGTCATGATCGACCAGGTCCCAGATGTAGCGTCCGCTGGGGTGCTTCTGCTCTTCGGCGATATGCGACACCAGCCCGGCAGCGCGCGCAATCACCGCGAAGCCGCGCATGACTTGCCATGGAATCCCGATCTCGCCCAGCAGTGCCGCAATGGCTCCCGTGGCGTTGATTGTGATGTGTCTTCCGGCAGCCGCGTCGACGGCCTGGGCGAGCGCGCATAGCGCCGCTATATGCTCGCCGGAGATGTCAGGCAGATCGCGTGCGATCTCAAGCAGCTTCAAGGCCCGCGGATCGTCCGGTTTGTGCAGATGGTGTCCGAACCCAGGCATCGAGGCCCGGCGAGCCCGATGGTCCGCTGCAATCCGTCTGGCGCCAGCTTCGCGCCCTTCCGGGTCGCGCATGATGTCATCAAGCAGTTTTGCGCAATTCTCCATGGTGCCCACGAAACTGCTGCCAACGGCGAGCAGTCCGGAGGCAACCGCACCCTGCAGGTTTTCCGGAGCGCTCATGTACACGAGGCGAGTGGCGATGGCGCTTGGCGTGAATCCGTGCTCCATCAGCGTAATCATAACGGCATCGACAATGCGCAGGTCCGACGCGGTCGGCGCGCGACCGGTGATCTGCTGGAACATGACTTCAGTGAATGTTTTCTTGCCGAGCAGCTCTTCCACAAGGTTGGCATCGCGGTAGTAGAGGTCGGTCAGGTTATGCGTGCATAGTTCAGTGATCGGCTTGGTCTGTTGCATGGCATCCTCGTCTAGTGTTGCGCCGCGGCCTGGTCAAGCACATCCCGCTTGACTGCATCCTTCTGGACCTTCCCTACCGGGCTGCGGGGAAGGCTTTCATAGAAATGAACGTGCTTGGGCGCCTTGACCGATCCAAGTTCTTCCTTGGCGAACATAATCAGCTCCGCCGCATTGACCTGGCAACCCGGCTTGAGTTGGACGGCAGCGTGCACCGCCTCGCCCCACTTGTCGTCATCTACCCCGAAGACGGCGGACTCGTGTACCGCCGGGTGGCGGGTGAGCACATCTTCGACGTCGATCGGGTAGACGTTGAAGCCGCCGGTAATGATGACTTCCCGCAGGCGGTCACGCAGATACAGGTAGCCGCGCGCATCCAGAAAGCCACGATCGCCCGTGTGCAGCCACCCATCAATAATAGTTTCCGCGGTCTTGTCCGGCATATTCCAATAGCCAGCCATGACCAGGTCGCCGCGTACGACGATTTCGCCGACTTCCCCGCTGGGTAGCAGGCGCCCTTCCGGATCCATGATGGCCATGTCGGCTGTCAGTGCCATGCGTCCCACGGATCCAACATTGTCCTCCTGCGCCAGTTCTTCGGCGCTGATGAAGGTAACGATTTGGGGCGCTTCCGTTTGTCCGTAGGTGGTCGCCAGTACTGGCCCGAAGAAGCGCTGCGCGGCGCGGATCTTTTCCGGCGGCATGGGTGCACCGCCATAGACCAGATGGCGCAGGGCGGGGAAATTTAGTCTAGCGTATTCCCCTTCGTTTCTTCCTTCCTCTCCCGCCGCCATTAACATGTAGATCAAGGTCGGCGGCATGAATGAAGTGGTGATGCCATCCTCCCTCAGTGAGCGCAGGATCGACTGTGGATAGGTATCGTCCGGTAGCACGTGGCACCCCCCTTGCGCCAGAATTGGAAGGATGTACGTAGACGCGCCATGAGTGACGGGCGATGCGAGAAGGTAGCGATCCTGTTCATTGAAGCGGTAT
This sequence comes from Noviherbaspirillum album, assembly GCF_035916955.1. Classification (NCBI taxonomy): domain Bacteria; kingdom Pseudomonadati; phylum Pseudomonadota; class Betaproteobacteria; order Burkholderiales; family Oxalobacteraceae; genus Noviherbaspirillum; species Noviherbaspirillum album. Next base: position 15,497 of record NZ_JAWIIV010000055.1, read on the forward strand.
GCATGGATCTGGTTGATCAACGTAGCCTTCCATGCCCGGTACGGCTGCATCACCCCTTTGGGAATGCCGGTCGAGCCGCCGGTAAACTTGATGGCCTGAACTGCATCCATTCCACAAGTGATCGGCGCAGGCGTGCAACCGGCATGCCTCGAGATCAGTGCGGCAAGCGTCCCGCCGCCTTCGTCCGGGCATGTGGAAATTACGCTTGGTACATCCTGCAGCTGTAGGCCCACCCTGTACTTGTCTTCAACGACAACAATAGAAGGCCTTGTCACCTCCAGTGTGCGGTTGAGCTCGACCGAAGAATTGCGTGGATTTAGTGGCACCCAGATCTTGCCAGAGGCCAGCACGGCGAGCAAAGCCACAATATGCTCGACGCTGTTGGATGCGCAGATGCCGACCCGGCTCTGTTCTGCTGGATCAAGTGCCTGAAAGGCTGCCGCAAGCGCCTGTACTCGCTCGAGCAGCGTGCCGTAGCGCACCTGCTCGTCACTGCTGCTGATAGCCACTGCCTGAGGGCGCAGGCGCGCGCTGCGGTAAAAGAAATCGATCGGGTACATGCTCAATCCACCTTCGCTCCGGATGTTTTAACGACTTTCGCCCACCGAGCAGTTTCGGAAGAAATGAAGGTACGGAGCTGTTCAGGCGTAGTGCCCGAGGGGTCGGCGCCAAGCTTGGCCAGGCTGGCACGCACATCGGGATTCCTGAGCGCCTTGTTGACTTCTTCGTTGAGCCTGGCAACGATTTCGCGGGGCGTATTGGCCGGCGCGACCAGCGCGAACCAGGAATTGACCTCATAGCCCGGCAATCCGGCCTCGATCATCGTGGGTAAATCGGGCAGCGCCTCGCTGCGTTTGGCACTGGTGATCGCCAGCGCTCTCAGCCTCCCGTTCTGCACGTTCGGCAGCGCCGACGGCGCATTGTCAAACATGGCTTGCACGCGTCCACCGAGCAGGTCGGTGACTGCCGGCGCACTGCCCTTGTAGGGAACATGCAGCATATCGACCCCGGTCATCATTTTGAACAGTTCCCCCGACATATGGATGGAAGACCCGCTGCCGGACGAAGCAAAGTTGATTTCCCCGGGCTTCTTCTTTGCAAACTCAATAAATTCCTTGACGTTTTTGGCTGGGACTGACGGATGCACCACCAGGATATTGGGCACGGTGGCAATCAGCGACACCGGTGCGAAGTCACGTTCGAAATTGAATGAAAGATTGTTGTAGAGACTGGCATTGATCGTGTTATTGATCGCGGCGACGTACAGTGTCAAGCCATCGGGCACCGCACGCGCCACCAGTTCGGCGGCAATGTTTCCGTTCGCGCCAGGCTTGTTCTCGACGATAAACTGCTGGCCCATCTGGGTGGACAACTTCTGGGCCACCAGGCGAGCAATGACATCGGTAGCGCCTCCGGCGGAATAACCCACCAGCAGGCGGACCGGCTTGCCGGGATAGTCGGCGGCTGCGGCATTCCCGGCGCCAGCCAGAATGGACAGTGACAACGCGCCGACCAGCATTTGCATCGGTTTCTTGAACTGCATGATGTCTCCTCGGTAGTTTATTTGTGCGCTTGCTTGAATACCTATTCACGCACTTGCTAAAGGTCCATATTATGGAATATTGTCATTCCAGGCGTGTTCACGCTCATCACACTGAGCTTATAAAACGCCATAAAACCTTGACTTGCCGAGCCAATATAGCATTCTGGTCTCGCTGCCGATACAATGTAAGTCCATAATATGAGACAACTAATGAAAACATCGGAAGCTCCTTCATCCGGCGCCCAGAGCCTGGAACGTGCCCTTGCCTTGCTGAAACTGGTAGCGGGTCGCAACCGCGATGGCGTGCGCCTGGCAACCCTGGTTGAACTTAGCGAGTTGCAGAAACCGACCGCGCATCGCCTGCTTAAGCAGCTCGTCGCCAGCGAATTGCTGATGCAGTCCGCTGACAAAAGCTACCACCTGGGCCAATTTGCTTATGAACTTGGGGTTGCGTCGACCTTCCGCTTTCCGGTACGGGACATCTGCGCCCCCTTTCTCGAACGGATCGCACAAGAGACCGGCGACAGCGCGTTTCTGGTGGTGCGAAGCCACAGCGATTCGTTTTGCGTCGACCGCAAGATGGGCTCATACCCGATCCAGGTATTTTCCGTGGAGATCGGTCACAGGCAGCCCCTGGGCGTCGGAGGCGGAGGACTTGCATTGCTGAGCGCCCTGCCCAACGAAGAGATAGAAAAGATTGTAAATGCGAATGCCGAACGCTTATCCTCCTACGGCAACATGACGGTGGACAAGTTAAGGCAACAGATTGCCGACACGCGTGAACGCGGATATGCCGTCATCTCCAATCACGCTATTCCCGGAGTCACAGGCGTAGGACGGGCAATCGTCGATGGCAGTGGAACTGTAGTGGGCGCCATTAGCGTAAGCAGTATTTCGCAACGCATGGAACCGCAGCGGCAGCATCGGGTGCAACAGATCCTCAAGCATGAAATCTCCGCGCTGTTGGTTGCACTTGCGCGCCGCAAGTAAGGCATTAATTGTTTCCGATGCAGGAGAACAGTCAAAACCAGAGGCACTGCCAGGCAACACATTGCCAATGATCGTCACGCTTTTGCTTTGCGTGGTTTCGCCGCCGATCAGACATGTCACGCATTTTAAGCTCGCCGTTTAGCACCGCTACTCGAACCTGAACGAGAAGATGTGCCCCTTTGTTAGTCCAACGCATCTGCCTCTTTTTCGCGCAACGCAAGCTAACGACTTCGTTGACTGCCGATTCAGCGATGCTGCTGCTGATCGGCATGCCGCGCCGATAACGCCATCCGTAGTTGACCAGATATCGAGCATTGGATTCCAAGTACCAAACATGCCGCGCAGATTCCACGATAACGCCCTGTACGCCGCGTCCTCCGGTGTTAGAGCCTGTTATGAACTAAAGCCGAAGATGGACATTGTTTTACTGAGCATGAGGCAGACGAAGGCGACGTAGTGAAGTCCGGCCAACGTCTGTGCCATGCGTTCATAGTCGCGAGCCAATCTTCGAAATCGCGCGGCCCAAGCGAAGCTGCGTTCAACGACCCAGCGCCGTGGTAGCAGCACAAAGCCCATCTTGGCCTCGGTATGCTTGACCACCATGAGCTCCATGCAGAAGCCCTGTGCCTGCTCGGCCGCGGCTTGCCCGGTATAGCCCTGATCGACATATGCGATCTCGACGTTAAGGTTTGTCGCTTCCTGTACGCTCTTGGCGAGCTGGGCTACCTGATCCCGATCCTGTTCATTGGCTGGAGTGACATGCAGCGCCAGCAAATGACCCAAGGTATCGACGGCCGCATGCACCTTCGATCCTTTGCGGCGTTTTGCACCGTCATAACCGGCACGAGCACCACTTTCCGGTGTGGATTGAATCGTTCTGCTATCGAGAATTGTCGCCGTCGGTGCCGGTTCGCGTCCAGCAGCCAGGCGNAAATGACCCAAGGTATCGACGGCCGCATGCACCTTCGATCCTTTGCGGCGTTTTGCACCGTCATAACCGGCACGAGCACCACTTTCCGGTGTGGATTGAATCGTTCTGCTATCGAGAATTGTCGCCGTCAGTGCCGGTTCGCGTCCAGCAGCCAGGCGTAGTAGTGAACGCAGATCATGGGCAATCGATTCGAAGCAACCTGCCTTGATCCAGCGCTGTGTCTGTTGATACACGGTGTACCAGGGTGGAACGTCATGCGGCAACATACGCCATGGGGCACAGCTTCTTACCAGCCAGCGCAGGGCATTGAACACCTCACGCAATGAATGATCACGTTGCGCTGCGTCCAATGGCAGCAACGATAAACAAGGTGCAACGAAGTCCCATTCTTTGTCTTGCACGTCGCTTGGATAAGGTTTTCTGGCACTCATGCCGCCATGGACTTGTTGCTATTTCATTAGTTCATAACAGGCTCTAGGGAACCTGCAGAATAATTGGACTTTGGTGCCCACTCTGGCCCTACCACCTGTCTGTCACCCTAAACGGCCACTTGCGATAAATTACCTCTGACAGCGGACAACCCTGACCGGAAGTACAATTTTCTAGACGGTGGACCCTCGATAATGACCATACTCGGCGACGGCTAAAGAAGTAATGACGATCAACACCATTACATCGCCCTAGTAGTCTGACACTGCTCGCTTTTCGATTTTAAAGCAGTCCAAGGGGATTGCCCCCAGCAGGAGACTGTGATGAACCGGAAATATGTGCTGCAACTCACTGCGCAAGAGCGGACATGGATGGCAGCAATGGTGCGAACCGGCAAATCGGCGGCATGGAAGATCCGACTGGCGCAAGCGCGCAGTGCAGAGATGCGGCTGGCTGGACCTTGAATTTGATGGCCGACAAACTGGTGAAGCTGCGCGTTGTCAATGCGATTTCACGCGAAACCGTGCAGCGCACACTCAAAAAAACGACTTCAAACCGTGGTTGAAAGAGCAATCGTGCACCCCGCCGGCCCATGATGGCGAGTTTGCCTGCCAGATGGAGCAGGTGCTGGAAGTGTACGCCCGGCCGTACGATACACGCTACCGTGGGCACAGCACGTCAAGGAAGTGGTAGATGCGCCGTGCTATAGGCAGGCCGAGCGGATCACGCTGGTATGCGACACCCTCAATACCCGCCGGTTGGCATCGCTGTACGAGGCATTTGCACCGGAAGAGGCGCTGCGACTGGCGCGCAAACTGGAATTGGTGCATACGCCTCTAAGCATGGCGGCTGGTTAAATATGGCCTAGCCGGAGTTGAGCGTACTGACACGTCAATGCCCGGACCAGCGCATCGGTGCACAGGAGCGCGTAGCCGAGCTTGCCGAGAACTGGGCCGAGACACTAGTAAGCCATTGAAAAATAAGAAGTAAAAAGAAACCGCACTAAAATGCATGGAAAGCACACTTACCCCTGCAAATGGACCGAAAAGCCCAAGCGGATCATTGACAGGTCCGCCTACCGTCTTAAACCGCACCAAAAAACAGGGCACGCCTGATACTGTTCGCTTTCTCTCACGCTGACTTCCTTATCGCAAAAGAATCTATTTTTTGCATACTTCGGGACTGTGCTATAGCATCGAACTTGGCATCGACAAATTGATGGCTGTGATTGCAGCGAAAGGACGGCATCTCCAGAATGGATAGACCCTTAAGTTCTTGAGTGATAGGGAAAATTTAGAATAATTAGCTCCAATCTTCTGCTCCATGCCATCTTTTCGTCAATTCAAACTGCAGGTAAAAACGGCAACACCACTGGATTTCGCGTTTCCAGCGCTCGTTGAGGATGATGCCGTATGCATCGGATTGGCTATCGACTGGAGAATTTCGCACGCACTGTACCAAGCCGCACTGGCATTCACTGTTAAAGATGAACACGAGCGTGCGGGCCGATTCCTTCACATGAAGGACGGCCTTCGCTATTTGTTGGGCCGAGCGATGCTGCGCCGTACAGCGGCGAATTACGCAGACATGGATCTTCACGCTCCAATTCCGGTGAACGCATGGGGCAAGCCTGTACCCGCCTGCGATTTTGGTTTCAACATCAGCCACTCAGGAAACCAGGTCTGGGTTGCCGTATCTCCGCGCAAAGACGTTGGCATTGATGTCGAGTCAACGCTGGCACTGCAAGATGCCAACGACATCATCCCGAACTTTCATCCTCTGGAAATTTCCAATCTGCGCAATGAGTTTGATACAACTGCGGTAATGCGATGCTGGAGTAGGAAGGAGGCTATCGCCAAGGCAGGGGGTACGGGATTGTCACTTCCACTGAATAGTTACGCAGTCGCGACGGATGCGCAAGCATCGGGTTGGATGCGCATTGCGCCGCCGGGGACTCGTGTAACGGATTGGACAGTGTGCGATATTCCGATTGGGACGGATTATGTAGGCGCTCTGGCAATTCTTGGGCATTGTGGCCACATCACGGTGCTTCGCTTGGCGGCGTAACCCGGAACTTACAAATTTTGACAAAACGCCTTTTGGCAAAGTACGGCGAAAATTTTGTGCAGGTGCACAAATGTGCAAGTTTCAGTCAATTCGCTGATTTTCAATTGTTATTCCTAGCGGGAAATTTTATACTCGCCTGACTTGTTTGTGCTCTGCAAGCAGGGAGCAGCAGCATGGGAAGGCCGCAGTTCTGCAAGGCGGTAAATCGTGGATGGAAAATCCGTGTCCTCTGCCTAAGCGAAGACAACCGGACAAATTTGGGCCGGGAGACGGAATAACAATGACAGAAAAGATTACATTAGTGTTCTCGGGCATCGGGACACAGTGGATCGGGATGGGAGCATCGCTGCTGGCACATGATGCAATCTTTCGCTCCGCAGTGACTGAAATCGATGCCCTGCTTTCGCCGCTGCAGAACTGGTCGTTGCTGGATTTGCTCTCGGGACGTGAAAAGAAAGTCAGCCTGGACCAGCCAGAAGTTGCACATCCGGCAATTTTTTCCATTCAGATTGGCCTGACACGGTGCCTGCTGCACCGAGGCCTGCGGCCCGAGGCCGTCATCGGCCATAGCGCCGGCGAAGTTGCCGCCGCTGTCTGCGCCGGCGCGCTGAGCCTTGAAGATGCCGTCGTGCTGGTTGCGGCGCATAGCCGCTTGATTGCCGCCGTCACCCCCGGTGCGATGCTGCATGTTCCGCTCGATGCGGAGACGGTGGCTTCCCGCATTGCCCAATCGAAGACGCCTCTCGAGATTGCGGCAATCAATTCCGACGAGGCTGTTGTCGTTGCCGGGCCTCCCGATGCCATTTCCGCATTCGATGCAATGCTCAAGACAGACGGTATCGATACCCGCCTGCTCAGCATCCGCATCCCATTCCATACCCGCGCGGTAGAACCGCATCTCGATGATTTCAAGGCGCGCATCGCGGGCATTCGACCACTGCCCGGTTCCAAGGCCTTTTATTCTTCGCTGCGCGGCGGCCTGGCACTGGAAGGCGACTTCTCCGCCGATTACTGGGCTCGCCATATCCGCCGGACCGTGCAATTTCCCGCGGCCGCACGCAAGATGTTCGAAGACGGCATCAACCGTTGCATCGAAGTCAGCCCGCATCCCGCCCTGCTCCAGCACCTGGCTTCCATCGCCGGCATTGACAATCAGGCATTGAGCTTCGAGGCGACGCTTAAGCGCGGTGACGACGAACCTGTCTGGCCGCAAACGCAACAAGCATCACAAGCACAACGAGGCGCCGGGACTGGAATCGACATGCAGGCGCTGAAGGACGCGCTGGAGGAACTCATTGCCGACATGACCGGCGCTGCATGGCCAAGCGACGCCACCCGGGCAATGACATGGTCCGAACTGGGATTCACTTCGCTATTGATCACCCGGTTCATGAGTGAACTGTCAACGCGTCTTGGCAGGCCGCTGTCCGTCACTCTGCCCTACCGTTATCCCACGCCAGCCGCCATGATCGAAGGACTGGCAACACCGGATGGCAATGCGGAGCGGCACTCCTCAAGGGCTCGCCATGACGAACCGGTAGGTATTGTCGGAATGGCTTGCCGCTTCCCGGGCACGGCAGACAATCCGGATGCCTTGTGGGACATGCTGGTTTCCGGTACCGACCCTGTCACCGACATTCCATCCGAACGCTGGGATGCAGACGCTTTCTATAGCGCGGAACGCGGCGAAAAAGGCCGCAGCGTCACGCGCTGGGGCAGTTTCATTGCCAGCCAGGACCTGCGCGATTTCGACGCGAGGCATTTCCGCATGACGCCCAAGGAAGCCAGCGCGCTCGACCCGCAGCAGCGCCTTTTGCTTGAAGTCACGTGGGAAGCGATCGAGAACGCCGGCTTTTCGGTGGCGGAGCTCAAAGGCCGGCAAGTCGGGGTTTATATTGGCATTTCAACCGACGACTACAAGAATTCAACCCTGTATCACGACATCGAGTCGCTCGATCCCTACGCCGGAGCCGGCACGATGAGTTGCACCGCAGCGGGTCGACTGTCGTATTTTTTTGGATGGGAAGGCCCCAACCTGGCCATCGACACGGCCTGCTCCGGCTCCCTCGTTGCCCTGCATCTGGCTTGCCAGGCATTGCAGGCAGGCGAGTGCGAAATCGCAGTGGTCGGCGGCGTCAACGCGATGCTGACCCCTCACCTGTTCGTCTATTTCTCGAAAGCCGGCATCATGTCGCCGACGGGGCGCTGCCATGTATTCGATGACTCCGCTGACGGTTACGTACGGGCAGAGGGTTGCGGAATCATCGTGCTGCAGCGTGAATCCGACGCCGAGCGCGCCGGTGGGCGCGTCAGGGCCCGGGTGCTCGGGTCGGCGGTGAACCAGGATGGCGCGAGCAGCGGATTCAGCGCGCCTAACGGCGCCGCCCAGCAGAAGGTACTGCGCAAGGCATGGCACCAGGCCGGAGTGACTCCTGCGGATATAGGTTATCTGGAAGCGCACGGCACCGGCACGCCGATCGGCGATCCTATCGAACTGGAGGCGATTGTCGCAGCCGTTTCGCCCCAGCGTTCGCCGCAGGACAGGATACTGGTCGGGTCACTCAAGTCGAACCTCGGACATCTCGAAGCCGCGGCAGGCGTTGGCGCGGTAATCAAGACGGTTCTCGCACTGGAAAACGATCGGATTCCGGCCAACCTGCATTTCCGCAAGCCCAATGCCCATATGGACTGGGAAAATCTGCCGCTGCAAGTGGCCGATCGCAATCAGCCGTTCCCCGAGCGGGGCGGCCGCCATATTGCCGGAATCAGTTCGTTCGGATTCAGCGGCACCAATGCTCATGCCGTCCTGGAACGCGCGAAGCCGCATGAGGCCGCGGCCGTCCGCCCCGTACAGGTATTGGCACTGAGCGCGCCTGACAGCGATTCTCTGCGCAGCCTGGCGCAGACTTATGCCCAACGCCTCGGTCGGCTCGACGCGGCGGGGGTGGCTGATCTTGCGTGCTCCACTCATCTTTCGCGAACCCATTTTCCCAGTCGCGTTACCGTGGCAGCACCTGGTCACGAAATCGCGGGCCTGCTGCAACAATGGGTGAAGGAGCAGAAGGCAGGTGCGCAGCTCTTTACCGGCGAAGGCGAAAGCGGGCCGCTCGTTTTCGCTTTTACCGGCCAGGGTTGCCAGCATCCCGGCATGGCCCGGGCGCTGTATGAAAGTGAGCCCAGGTTCCGCGAGGTACTGGACCGTTGCGAGGCCGCGCTCATTTCGGCCGGCCATCCCGGCATGCTGGCCCTCGTGCTCGATGCGAACGCAAATGCCGCATTGCTCGAATCCACCGATGTTGCGCAGCCGGCAATTTTTGCGATGCAGTGCGGCATTGTCGCGTTGCTTGCATCGTGGGGCATCAAGCCGGATCGCGTCGTCGGCCACAGCATTGGCGAGTTCGCGGCCAGCGTCTGCAGCGGAGCGCTTGAACTGGAGGAGGCGCTGGCACTGGTGGTGGAGCGCGGCCGCCTGATGGCGAGCCTGCCTCCCGGAGGCGCCATGGCCGCGGTGCAGGTCGATGCCGAAACCGCCGATGGCGCGATCGGCGAATACCGTGAGCGAGTCGCGATTGCCGCCATCAATGGCAAACGCATGATTGTCCTCTCGGGTGAATCCGATGCGCTCGACGCGGTGCTCTCTCGCTTGGGCGCGCCGGGAGCGAGGGCGAAGAAACTGGTGGTATCCCACGCATTTCATTCGCCCTTGATGAAGCCCGCGGCCGATGCGTTTGCATCCTTGACTGCACCCGCTTCAAGGAAAGCAAGAATCCGCTGGATTTCGACACTGGACTGCAGCGACTTGTCCGAGACGGGGGTTGATATCGGCTACTGGGCACGGCAGATCGTGTCTCCGGTGCGCTTCTCCGACGCTCTGGACGCGCTCGAAAACGAAGGATGCCGCACATTCATCGAGATCGGCCCGGCCGCAGTGCTGACGCCGCTGGGGAAAAACCGGGAGAGCAACCTCCAGCAGACCTGGATTGCCACACAAGAACGTCATCGCGACGGCAATCTGAGCATGGGCGGTGCGCTGGCAGCCCTGGCTGCGCTTGGACATGATGTGGACTGGTCGGCATTCGATCCGCCCGCCGGGCGCCGACGGGCGGACCTTCCCGCCTATCCGTTCCAGCGCCGACGCCACTGGAGGCAGCCGGTCTTGCCGGGCACGGCTTCACCCGAGACGCGCGATGCAGTCGTGCCGGAAATATCTCCGTACGCCTGGCTCAACCGATTTGCGCTTTGCAAATTATCTTCGCTGCTGCACGATGCCGGCCTGACGGACGCACATCAGGTGGAGGAATGTTGGCGCAGGCATTTCGCAAGTTGTTTGCGCTTGCTGACCGATGCGGGCTTCTTCATCGAGCGCAACGGCCGCATCGTGCAGAACGAACTTCCACCGACCATGGGCAGGAGCGCCGTACACCTGGCCGAGGAGCAAAAGCGCTTCCTGAGCGCGCACCCAAGCCTGGCTGGCTGCCTGGAATTGCTCGACGCATGCTTGAACGGATACGTCGACATCCTGACGGCACGGCTGGATCCGATGACCATCCTGTTCCCCAATGGCAGCATGGAGCGGGTCGCGTCGGTCTATGCGAACAATGAGGTGCAGGACAAATTCAACGGCCATGTTGCCAATGTCGTTGCCGACCTCTGCAGCGCCCTGGTGGCGGGCATGCCGGAACGCCGCCTGCGCATTCTCGAGATCGGTGCGGGTACCGGCGCATCCACGTCGGCAATCCTTGCCGCGTTGCCCCGCCATGCTTCGATCGATTATTGCTTCACCGATATCAGTCCGGCCTTCCTCGCGCGTGCGCGCAAACGCTTTGGCCAGTTGAGATTTGAACGGCTTGATATCGAACAGCATCCTTGCCGGCAAGGCTTCAGCGAGGGTGAGGCCGATCTGGTGATTGCCAACAACGTACTGCATGCAACGAGCGACATCGGCGTCACGCTGGAGCACGTGCATTGGCTTACCGCGTCGGGCGGTGCGCTGGTATTGAACGAGCAAACCGAACTCCAGCCATTCATTCACCTGATCTTTGGCCTGACCGACGGCTGGTGGCGCTTTACCGATTCGGTGCGGGAAGGCGCCTCGTCGCCGGTTCTCTCGCACGCTCAATGGACCGACGCGCTCGGTCGCGCAGGATTCGATGTGCAGCCCGATCCGTTCAACACGGATGCCGGCCAGACAGTATTTATTGCCAATGTCATGAAAAAGGATTTCGAGATGGCAGCAGAAGTTCATGCTTCGTCCACCAACAGCACGCCTGTGCCCCGTGCCGACGCCGAATCAGCACTGCGGGAAATACGCGCAATGGTCGCCGAACTGACCGGCCTGGCACAGGAAGACATTGACCCGGATGCGGCACTGATCGATCTCGGCCTCGATTCGCTGATGCTGGTACAGATGAAGACGCTGCTGTCGGAAAAGCTGGCGCTGGATATAGACATGGCGGACTTCTACGGCGACCTCGACAGCGTGGCGCGGCTGGCGGAAGTGGTTCCGGTCAGCAGCGCTGCTCCCGCAACTCTGCCTCCGACAACCCCGGCCGCGACAGTGGCTGCGGCACGGATGCAGGCGCAACCTTCACTTCAATTGCACGCAAACCCGGCGACGTTGCCGAATAGGCCGGTTGCGGCGGCTTCCGAAACCATGTTCGCAGCCGGCAGCGCAGCTGCCGTTCAGGGTGATCTTGCGAAGCTGATGTCGCAGCAATTGGAGTCGATGTCGCGACTGATCAGCGAACAGAATGCGCTACTCGCAGGCGCGCCGGCCGCATTCCAGGCAACCGCTGTTGCTGTACCTGCGGCTGTACCGTCGGTGCCAGCGGCATCCAGCACCGTTCGAACAAGCTCGGAGATTTCCGTTCCGGCCGCCAAGCCGGCCGGAAAAGCCGGCACCCCGAACTTTCGCTCGCTCAAACTTGACAGCGACAAGCTGACGCCAGGGCAAAAAACGTTTGTCGACGAACTCGCGCGCCGTTATTCGGCACGTACTCCCGGCTCCAAGGCACTGGCGGATCGCACTCGCGATACGCTGGCCGACTGGAAGAACACCTTGAGCTTCCGGTACACGCTCAAGGAAATGATGTACCCGATCGTTGCGGAGAAGTCGAAAGGCTCGCATTTCATCGATATCGACGGCAACGATTTTCTGGATGTCACCATGGGCTGCGGTATCGCCCTGCTCGGTCATGCGCCGGAATGCGTGACGCGTGCCGTGCATGCCCAGGTCGATGCGAATTTCGCGATCGGTCCGCAGACCGCGCTCGCTTCCGAGGTCGCGGAGCGTTTCTCCCGCATCACGGGCATGGAGCGCGCCACATTCTGCAATACCGGGGCTGAAGCCGTCATGATGGCGGTGCGCATCGCGCGCGCCGTGACGGGCCGCAGCAAGGTCGTGATCTTCAACGGTGCGTATCACGGCACCTGGGACGGCGTGCTCGGCGTGGAACACAAGGGAGCGGTCCACCCGATTGCCGCCGGCATTCCGCAGGGCATGGTCGATGACCTCGTCATCCTGAACTATGGCACCGACGAAGCGCTGGCCGCGCTGCGCCAGCAGGCCGGCGAAATCGCCGCCGTGCTGGTGGAGCCGGTGCAGTCGCGCCGCCCGGGCTTTCATCCCGCCGACTTCCTCCGGCAGTTGCGCAGCATCACCGAGCAGGCCGGCGCCGCATTGATTTTCGACGAGATGATCACCGGCTTCCGTATTCTCCCCGGCGGCGGCCAGGCCTTCTATGGCATCAAGGCGGATCTGGCAACCTACGGCAAGATTGTCGGCGGCGGTTTGCCGCTGTCGGTCGTCGCGGGCTCCGCGCGCTTCATGGACGTGGTTGACGGCGGCGCATGGCGTTATGGGGACGATTCCAAGCCGGAGAGCGATGTCATCTATTTCGGCGGCACCTATGTAAAGCATCCGCTGGCTCTGGCGGCGGCCAAGGCTTCACTCGAATTCATCGAGCAGACCGGGTTGCAGGGATACCAGGAACTCAATGCGCGTACAGCCCGCCTGGCCGATACCATCAACGCATGGTTTGCAAGCGAAGCCGTGCCGCTGAACATGAGCCATTTCGGTTCGCTATTCCGTATCGACGGCACCGGCCGCTATAGCAGCATCATGCAGCCGGTGGAACTCGATCTGTTCTTCCTGCTGCTGAATCTGCGCAGCATTTATGTGTGGGAGCGCCGCATCTGCTTCCTGTCCTTCGCTCACACCGATGAGGAAGTCGATCACCTGATCGAGTGCATGAAGCAAGCCGTGCTGGAATTGCGCGCGGCCGGTTTCGAATTCCGGTCGGACGGTTCCGGCGGAAAGCCTCCCTCATCCGGCGGCAATCCGCAGGCAGGCGGCGGCAATGCGATCAGCCAGAATGCCGGTCCTGCCGCATCTGCGCAGCGCCGCATGTTCGCGCTGGCCGAAATCGAAGGGCCGAGCGTCGTGTACAACGTTCCGCTGGCCATACGCCTGCGCGGCGCCCTGGACCGCAGCAGGCTCGAACAGGTCCTCGCCGACCTCGCCGCGCGCCATCCCGCGTTGCGCACCCGTTTCGCGATTGAAGGCGATGCGCTGGTGCAAAAGGTCGATCCGGTGATGCAGCTTCGAATCGAGCCGATCGAGGCGGATGCGGCGGAAGCTTCGCAGCGGCTGGATTCCTTCGTGCAGCCTTTTGATCTGAAGACGGGACCGTTGTTCAGGGCCGGCCTGATGAAGCTGGATGACAGCGACCACATCCTTATCATGGATGCGCACCATATCGTCGTCGATGGCTTGTCGCTCAACATCCTGGCGCAGGAACTGATGGCGGGCTATGGCGGACAGCCGCTGCCGAAGCCTGGCGCAAGCATGATCGATTACGCCATGAGCGAGGCCGGATACCTGTCATCCGACGCCTGCCGGCGCGATGCCGAATACTGGAAATCCCGGTTCGACAGCCTGCCGCAACCGCTGCAGCTGCCGCTCGACTACCCCCGCCCCGCCCGGCGGCGGCATCGCGGCGCGGACCTGCTGGCCAAGCTGGACAGCGCAGCGACATCGCGCCTGAAGGCAGCGGCGCGCGCGTCGAAAATGACTGTCTTTCCCTTGCTGCTGACGCTTTACGCGACGCTGCTGCATCGGATCTCGGCGCAAGACGACCTGGTGATCGGCCTGCCGGTAGGCGGACGCGCCGAGCCGCGCTTCCGGAATACGGTCGGCATGCTGGCGGCTACCCTGCCTCTGCGCATGCGGTCCACTCCAAATGAAAGCCTTGCCGCCAGCGCCCGCGCCTGCCACAAATCGTTTCTCGAAGCGCTTGGGCATCAGGCCTATCCGCTGGAAGCTCTCATTGCATCCCTCGAATTGCCGCGCGACACCTCGCGCAATCCGCTGTTCGATACCATGTTCATCTACGAGGACGGTAACGACCGGGTCTATCGCATGGCGGGCCTGGAGTGCGCCCCGGCGGACGTGTCCCGGCATGCGGCGATGTTTGACCTGGCCATGGAAGTGGTCGAAGCCGAAGGCGAACTGACCATGCGCTGCGAGTACGATGTCGACCTGTTTTCGCAGGCTGGCGCGCAGGCCATCCTCGATGCGTATGTCCGCCTGCTGAGCCAGGCACCCGATATGCTTGAACAGCCGGTGAACGAACTGGAACTGGTGGACACGCAGCAGCGCGAGCGGCTTTTGTCCCTCGGCAGCGGCGGCCCGGTGCCGGTACACGGCACCTTGCTGCAAGCCTTCGATGCGCAGCTTGCAAAAGATCCGAATGCCACGGCACTGATCGCCGATGGTGTCGCGATGAGCTATGCAGAGCTGAATCGGCGCGCCAATGGCCTCGCCCAGGAACTTCACGCCGGCGGTCGGCTGCCGCCGGAGTCGACAGTGGCGCTGATGTCGCACCGCGATGCCGGCCTGCTGGTCGGACTGCTGGGTATCCTTCGCGCAGGTGCGGCCTACGTGCCTGTCGATCCGGACTTTCCCGCCGAGCGCATCCGCCAGATGCTCGAGGGCAGCGGCTGCCGCTGCGTGGTCGCATCCTCCTCATTGATCGAACGGATTCCGGCATTGCCGGGAGGCCGCGTCATTGATCTCAACGGAATCGGCGAACTCGCTGAGGCAAATCTCACGCCCGCCGCCATTACGCCGGACTCGCTGGCCTACGTCATTTTCACCTCCGGCTCCACCGGCACGCCCAAGGGCGCCATGCTC
>NZ_JAWIIV010000056.1:0-26791 GCF_035916955.1 Noviherbaspirillum album
CTGCTCGCTTTGTTTGCTGCGTTTCGCGACGGGAGCCGAACTATAGCAAAGCATTCGCCAGTCTGCCAAGCACTTTTTTCGTGTTTTGAAAATGCAACGACCGACATGATTTTCCTGAGCTTAAAACTTTGCTCACTCCGCTACGAGTTCCCTTTTTCAGGTCCCACGAAACTCTTAAACGTGAGCAACAATCAAATAGGTCAATAAGTGCTGCCGCATTGCTGTCGCCCTTTCCAAGAGGCTATTTCTATTCTGGTTCCTGCTCTGCTTAGTATGAAACTTTGAATTCGCAGAACTTTTGCTCTCCTGACAAGCCTATTCGTTAGCACCGTTACGCCGCTTGCATTCCGACACAGAGATACTAGGAGCATCCATGCGTCCAGGTTTGAAAGAATTATCGAAGCAGGTCATGGTAATTACCGGCGCCACCAGCGGCATCGGCTTGTCCACCGCACGCATGGGTGCCGCAGGAGGCGCGCGCCTAGTCCTGGCGGCGCGAAATGAAGATGCGTTGCAGCGGTTAACCGAGGAATTGCGAGGCCAAGGCCATGACGCAATCTACGTCACGGCGGATGTTGGCCTGATTGACGACGTCAAGCGCATCGCGGCACATGCCATTGAGCGCTTCGGCGGTTTCGATACCTGGGTTAACAATGCCGGCGTTGGCATCTTCGGCAAGGTCACGGAAGTTGGAAGCGACGACAGGCAACGCCTGTTCGATACCGATTTCTGGGGGACGGTGCATGGCTGCCAGGTTGCGCTTGCGCATTTGAAGACACATGGCGGTGCACTGATCAATGTCGGCAGTGCATTCGCCGACCGCGCGGCGCCACTGCATGGCTTCTATTCGGCCGCCAAGCACGCGGTGAAGGGGTATACCGATTCGCTGCGCGTCGAGGCTGCGGAAGCGGACCTGCCGGTTGCAATTACCCTGATCACCCCGTCTTCGATAGACACGATGTTTCCCGTGCATGCGAAGAATCATCTGGACAGCATGCCGAAGCTGCCTCCGCCCATGTATGCACCGGAAACTGTTGCTCGGGCAATCCTCCATGCCGCCGAGCATCCGAAGCGTGAAATCTATGTCGGCTCCGCCGGAAAACTGCTGGCCGAGGCCGCTTACCATGCGCCCCGCCTGCTGGACAAGGCGATGGAACTGGTGATGTTCGGCTTGCAGAAGACGGATCGCCCACGCCATGATCAGCCGCCGCACAATCTTTACGGCCCGCAGCGGGATCTGGATGAACGCAGCGGACGCAGCGCCTATGTTCAGGAGACCAGCTGGTACACAAGCGCGATCACGCATCCGGCAGCTGCGCTTGCAGTCCTCGCCGGTGCCGCCGTTGCGGCGGCAGTGCTGTTGCCGCGTGCCCGGCAATGACCGGCCATGACGCATTCAAGAACGACGGTATCTGCTTTCCCGCTTCATGACTGGTCATGAAGCATTTTCCAACATAACAATCCACCAAGGAGAAATTCATGCCCAAATCCACCATCGCCGGCCATCCGCTGCACCCGATGCTGATCGTCGCGCCTGCTGCACTGATTCCCTTCGGCTTTGTTCTCGACGCCATGCACCGCACGACCGGCAAGGAATCGTATTCCAGCGCCGCCTACTACAGCCTGGTCGGCGGGCTGGTCAGCGGCCTGGCTGCGGGCGCGGCCGGAGCGGTCGACTATATGGCCATTAAACCGGAGACCGATGTCAAGCGCACCGCCAATACGCATGCAATGCTGAATATCGGAGCGCTCGTGCTGACGGCGGCAAACGTCGCGGCCCGCAGGAATACGCCTGACCACCAGGGCGGATCGGTTGCATTGTCGGCCGTTGCCGCGGCCGCGGTCATGATCTCAGGCTGGTTCGGCGGTCGCCTGGTCTATGAGCAGGGAATGCGCGTGGAAGGCGTCAGTCCGATCGACCCCACTCCGGAGCTGAAGGCCCCGGGGGACGAGGCGATGCATCACTTCTTCCTTGGGCAGGAGGAAAGAGTGCCGGCAAGCGGGCCCTACATTAACTAGAATTTCCAGCCGGTTCACGCCGGCTGCTTCGGCCTCTTGTCGATCACGCGGCGCGCCTTGCCAGTCAGGGTGCGCTCGATGCTTTCGCTGTTCAGTACGCTGACCCGGGTAGTGACGCCGATGTAAGTCTTGATCTGGTGCTGCAGTTCGCCGCACAGCGCCTCGGTATCCTGCACCGACAGGCGCCCCGACAATTCGGGACGAAGCTCGGCCAGCACCTCGAGCTTGTCGAGATGGCCGTCGCGGGTGAGCACCAGCTGGTACTGCGGCGCCAGCCTGGGCTGCTTGAGAATCAGTTCCTCGATCTGCGACGGGAAAACATTGACGCCGCGAATGATGAGCATGTCATCCGAGCGGCCGGTGATCTTGTCCATGCGCCGCATCGATCGTGCGGTAGGCGGCAGCAGCCGGGTCAGATCGCGGGTACGGTAGCGGATGATGGGCAGGGCTTCCTTGGTCAGCGAGGTGAACACCAGCTCGCCCTCCTCGCCGTCGGCGACCACTTCGCCCGTGTCCGGGTTGATGATCTCCGGATAGAAATGGTCTTCCCATATCACGGGACCGTCCTTGCTTTCCACGCATTCGCTCGCCACACCGGGCCCCATGACTTCCGACAATCCGTAGATGTCCACCGCGTCGATTCCGGCGCGCGCCTCGATCTCGGTGCGCATCGCATTGGTCCATGGTTCCGCGCCGAAAATGCCGACCTTGAGCGAGCTTTCCGCCGGATCGAGTCCTAGCCTCTGGAATTCCTCGATGATATTCAGCATGTAGGACGGCGTAACCATGATTATGTCGGGCTTGAAATCCTGGATCAGCTGGACCTGCTTTTCCGTCTGGCCACCCGACATCGGGATGACGGTACAGCCGAGGCGCTCGGCGCCGTAGTGCGCGCCGAGTCCGCCAGTGAACAAGCCATAGCCATAGGAAATATGACAGATGTCGCCGGCGCGCCCGCCGGCAGCCCGGATGGAACGCGCCACCAGGTCAGCCCAGGTATCGATGTCGGCCTGGGTATAACCGACCACGGTGGGCTTGCCCGTGGTGCCGCTGGATGCATGCACGCGCACGACTTTTTCGCGCGGCACCGCAAACATGCCGAACGGATAGTTTTCGCGCAAGTCCTTCTTGGTGGTGAACGGGAATTTCGCAAGGTCGGCCAGGCTCTTCAAGTCGTCCGGATGCACACCGGCGGCATCGAAGGAGGCGCGGTAGTGCGGCACGTTCTGGTAGGCATGCCTGAGGGAAGATTTCAGGCGGTTAAGCTGCAGCGCCTGCAGTTCATCGCGGCTGGCGCGTTCGATCGGCTCAAGATCGCCAGGGCTCGGCGTACGTTGTGGCATGACGGTCTCCTTGTAATGGTTCTTGCGAATTTATTGCGATCCGGCTTGCGGGCGATCTGCGCCCAGTCCCTGCAGGACTTCTCCCTGGATCTGGTGCGACTTGCCGCGAAACAGCGCGATGCGCTTGCCGTCCTGGTTGGTCACCGCGACGTCGTATACGCCGGACTTTCCACTGCGCGCCTGCTCCACGGCTTCGGCGGTGAGTACGTCGCCCGCCCGGCCGGGAGCGAGATATTCGATCGAACATCCGGCCGCGACGGTGTTGAGATTTTGGCTATTGCAGGAGAAAGCGAATGCGCTATCGGCCAGCGCGAAAATGAAACCGCCGTGGCAGGTCTGGTGCCCGTTCAGCATGTCGGGCCGAACCGTCATGGTCAATTTCGCATACCCGGGCGCCATGCCGACGATGCGCATGCCGAGCGACTTCGAAGCCTCGTCGCGCGCATACATGGCTTCGGCGGCGGCCTCCGCCAAGGCTTGCGCATTCTTGTCGTGCTGCATCTCGCTCATGCGATTTCTCCAAATCCACGGCCACCGATCATCATTATTCGCCCTTGAAGTTCGGCGCGCGCTTCTCCATGAATGCCGTCACGCCTTCCCGGTAATCCTGGCTGTAGCCGAGCTCGCGCATGAAATCCCGTTCCAGGTCCAGCTGCTGCGCCAGAGAATTCTGCGGGCTGGCATAGATGGCCTGCTTGGTGCGGGCGAGTCCCTTGGTCGGCGCGGCGGCGAAATGCCTGGCAAGCTTGTCCACCTCGTCGGAGAACATTTCGTCATCCACGCATTTCCAGATCAGGCCCCAGCTCTCCGCCTGTTCCGCGCTCAGCTTGTCGCCCAGCATGGCCAGGCCCATCGCGCGGGCGGTTCCAACCAGACGCGGAAGGAAATAGGTGCCGCCGGTATCCGGAATCAGTCCGAGCCGACAAAATGCCTCGACGAACGATGCCGAGCGGGACGCAATCACGATATCGGCAGCAAGGGCGAGATTAGCCCCCGCGCCGGCAGCCACACCATTGACCGCGCAGATGACGGGAATCGGCAGGCTGCGCAGGCTCAGCACCAGCGGTCCGTAGTAGTTCTGCACCGATTCGCCAAGGTCGGCCGGCGCACCGCCCGGGGCAACCGCACGGTCGGCCAGATCCTGGCCAGCGCAGAAACCGCGGCCGGCGCCGGTCAGCACCAGTACCCGCACCGATGCATCGGCCTTGACCTTTTCAATTGCTTCGCGCACTTCCATGTGCATCGCGGCGGTGAAGCTGTTTAGCTTGTCGGGACGATTCAAGGTCAGGCGGGCAATGCCTGCGTCGACTTCAAACTTGATGTTCTGGTAATCCATCGTGTCTCCTGCTTTATTGATTGATTGTGATTGTCGAGTTGTCGCTTCAAGCCGGACTTAAATTCAAGCTTTCGTTCAGGTGTCCTGATCGAAGTCCATTACCAGCTTGTCAGTCACCGGAAAGCTCTGGCAGGACAGTGCGAATCCCCTAGCTATTTCATAGTCTTCCAGCGCATAGTTGGCATCCATGTCGACCTTGCCGTCCACCACCTTGCAGCGGCAGGTGGAGCAGACTCCTGCCTTGCAGGAATAGCGCATTTCGATGCCTTGCCTGAGCGCGGCATCGAGCACTGATTCCTTATCCTTTTCCATCGTGAAATTCACATGCGCGCCGTCGACGATGAGGGTGACTTCACAATCCTGCTTGCCGACGATGGGATGCATGTGCGGAACGTGGGCGCGCTTCGGCACGCTGGCCGCGAACAGTTCGATCTTGATGCGATCCTTCGGCAAGCCGTTGGCCTGCAGTGCGTCGGACACTTCATGCATCATCTGCTCCGGTCCGCAGATAAAGGCCATGTCAACGTCTTCCAGCGATATCCAGCTCTTGAACAGCTGCTCGCATTTCTCGCGATTGATGCGTCCGTTGAAAAGTTCGATGTCCTGCTGCTCGCGGCTCATCACATAGACCAGCTTGAAGCGGTCGAGATAGAGGTCCTTCAGCTCCGCCAGCTCTTCCTTGAAGATTACCGACGACGACGCGCGGTTGCCGTAGAGCAGAGTGAAGCTGCTGTGGGGCTCGGTCAGCAGCGTGGTCTTGATGATGGACAGCATCGGCGTGATGCCGCTACCGGCCGCGAAGCCGAGATAGTGGCGCTTGTTTTCGGCGTCCAGCGGCGCATGGAAATGTCCCATCGGCGGCATGACCTCGATGACCGCGCCCGGCTTGAGCGTGTCATTGGCCCAGGTGGAAAAGGCACCGCCCTGCACGCGCTTGATGGCCACGCGCAATGCCCGATCCTGTACCCCGGAGCAGATCGAATACGAGCGTCGCACATCTTCATTGTTGATCTTGGCGCGCAGCGTCAGGTGCTGGCCCTGCATATAACGGTAATCCTGCTCCAGGTCCCCGGGCACATCGAAGGTGACGATGATGGTATCGCGCGTTTCATTCTTGACGCTGGCGACGGTAAGCGGGTGAAACTTGCTCATGAAAGACGGCTCCCCCAATCAGGCTGCAAATCAGGCTGCGCACCGGCAGTTGCCCGGTTGCGCCTAATGACATTTGAAATAATCGAACGGCTCATGGCAGTCGTTGCAGACGTGCAGCGCCTTGCAGGAAGTTGAACCGAACTCGCTGCTGAGGCGCGTGTTGAACGATCCGCATCTCGGGCATTCGATCGCCGGCTCGGCGCCGCGCTTGCGGCTGAGCGCGCTGATATCGATCACCTGGTGCTCTACCGCGCGGCCCACCGGCGGTGCGATGCCGTATTCCTTCAACTTGCGCCTGCCATCCTCCGACATCCAGTCGGTGGTCCATGCCGGCCACAGGCGCGTTTCTATCCGGTAGCGCTGAACGCCGTTCTTCTGCAGCGTCTCGCCGATGGCATCCGCAATCACGAGCATGGCCGGGCATCCGCTGTAGGTCGGCGTGATCGTGACCACGCATTCGCCGTCCTCTGCCATGGCAACATCGCGCACGATGCCGAGGTCGATCACCGAGATCACCGGGATCTCCGGGTCGCCGACTTCATGCAGCCACTGCCAGACTTGCTGCGCGTCCGCTGTCGCGCTTGCATTGATTGCGTTCATTGCACGTCCCCGCCTTGCCTACCAGCTCGCGCCGGGATAGGCGCGCTGCAGGAACTGCATTTCCGCCAGCAGAAAGCCGAGGTGCTCGGTATGCACGCCCTGCTTGCCGCCCTTCTGCATCCAGGCATCCACCGGCGGAAGCTTCAGCGTCGCCTCTTCGAAGACCTCGGAGACATGCTTGAGCCAAGGCTCGCGCAGCGATGCGAGGTCCGGCGCCATGCCCTGCTCGGCCATCGCCTGCTCGACCGCGTCGGCCTTGAACATTTCGCCGGTGTACATCCAGAGGTCATCGAGCGCAGCCTGCATCATGCGATGGCTTTGCTCGGTGCCGTCGCCGAGTCGCACGACGAGGTCGCCGCTGCGGCGCACGTGGTAGGCGACTTCCTTGATCGATTTGCCGGCGATGCCGGCGATGCGCTCATCCTTGGAAGCGGCCAGCTCCCGCAGCAGCAGGAAGTGCCAGGAATCGAAATAGAATTGGCGCGCCAGCGTATCGGCATAGGTGCCGTTGGGTTGCTCGACCAGCAGCAGGTTGCGGAAATCGTGCGCGTCGCGCAGATAGGCCAGCTTGTCTTCGTCTCTGCCCTTGCCTTCGATCTCGCCGGCATAGCCGTACCAGAAGCGCGCCTGCCCGATCAGGTCGAGCGCGACATTGGTCAGCGCCATGTCTTCCTCCAGCGCCGGCCCTTTGCCGCACCATTCCGACAGGCGCTGGCTGAGCACCATGGCGTTGTCGGCCAGGCGCAGCAGGTATTCGAATTTTTGATCCGCCATGTTAGGTCTCCGCCCGCGGTGCTTACAGGTTCTTGACTTCTTCCGGCATCGGGAAGAAGGTCGGATGGCGGTACACCTTGCTGTTGGCAGGTTCGAACAGCACGCCCTTGTCGCCCGGACTGCTGGCCACGATGTCGGACGCCTTCACCACCCAGATGCTGACGCCTTCGTTGCGGCGGGTATAGACGTCTCGCGCATTATTGACCGCCATTTCGGCGTCCGGCGCATGCAGGCTGCCCACATGCTTGTGCGCCAGGCCGTGCTGGCTGCGAATGAAGATTTCCCAGAGGGGCCATTCCTTGCTCATGTCTGTCTCCAATCAATATTCTTTTGTTCAGGCGGCGCGTTGCGCTTCAGCCTTGCGGCGCTCCTGCTTTTCCGCATGCGCCACCAGGGCATCGCGGAACCAGGCGCCATCCTCATACGCCTTGACACGGGTACGCAGACGCTCCCGGTTGCAGGGACCATTGCCCTTGATGACGTTGGTGAATTCTTCCCAGTCGATCTTGCCGTAGTCGTAGTGCCCGGTCTCTTCATTCCATTTCAGATCGGGATCGGGGACGGTCAGGCCGAGATATTCGATTTGCGGTACGGTCTGGTCGACCATCTTCTGCCGCAGCTCGTCATTGGAAAACAGCTTGATGCGCCAGGCGGCCGACTGTGCGCTGTTGACCGACTCGGCATCGGAAGGCCCGAACATCATCAGCGACGGCCACCACCAGCGGTTGAGCGCGTCCTGCGCCATCTGCTTCTGCTCGGGCGTGCCCTTGCACAGCGACATCATGATGTCGTAACCCTGGCGCGCATGGAAGGATTCTTCCTTGCACACGCGGATCATGGCGCGCGCGTAGGGACCGTAGGAGCAGCGGCACAGCGGAATCTGGTTGATGATCGCGGAGCCGTCGACCAGCCAGCCGATGGCGCCCATGTCGGCCCAAGTCAGCGTCGGATAGTTGAAGATGCTCGAATACTTGGCCTTGCCCGAGTGCAGATCGGCGACCATCTGGTCGCGCGACACGCCCAGCGTTTCCGCAGCGGAATACAGGTAGAGACCGTGGCCGGCTTCATCCTGGATCTTGGCCAGGAGAATGGACTTGCGCTTGAGCGTCGGTGCCCGGGTTACCCAGTTGCCTTCCGGCAGCTGGCCGACGATCTCGGAATGGGCATGCTGTGAAATCTGGCGGATCAGGGTCTTGCGGTAACCCTCGGGCATCCAATCCTTCGGTTCAATCTTGATGCCCTCATCGACCTTTTGCTGGAATGCGCTTTCTTCCGGCGACATTTCATCAAGGGAACGGAGTTTTTTACTGCCGGTATCGACTAGCTGAGCATACATGGAGGCGCCTCTTCAATGCTGGTTGTCCCGATAGCGAACATCATATGATACAGAATCAGACATGTAAATGAAATTTACTGTATCGTATCCATAAATTCGTATCAAATTGTCGAAATGCAAACGCTGCATGGCAACTTCTGCACTGCCGGACTTAACTGACGTTATCATTTGCCGCCATGAAACAACTTGATGCAACCTGATATATGCAACCCCATTCGCCATGCCCGCCAAGAATCCGTCACTGAAACAATGGCTGGACCACTACCTCGAAACGAATCCGCCGCGCGCCAAGTCGCTCGTGATGACGCTTTTCGGCGACGTCATCACGCCGCACGGCGGACAGGTCTGGCTGGGCAGCCTGATCGAGCTGCTCGCGCCTTTCGGCATCAGCGACCGGCTGGTTCGCACCAGCGTGTTCCGGCTTGCGGAAGAAGGGTGGCTGGATGCCCGGCGCGAAGGACGGCGCAGCCAGTACGGACTCAATCCCGCTTCCGCGGGCCGCTTCGAACGGGCCTATCAGCGCATCTATTCGCCGTCCCATCATGAATGGAACGGCAAGTGGATACTGCTGTTCGCCACTTCCGGCGCCATCACGACGGAGCAGCGCACCAGCCTGCGCAAGGAATTGCTGTGGCAGGGGTTTGGCATGATCGCGCCGTCGGTGTTTGCACGCCCGGGCAATGAAGCCGACATCCTCGATGAAGTATTGCAGCGCGTCGGTGTGCGGGGCGCCGTGTTTGCCTGCCATGCAATCGAATCCGAGCTGCCGTCGGCTCGGCCGCTGCGTGAACTGGTCGACCAGTGCTGGGAAATGGGCACGGTCATTTCCGACTATGAACGCTTCATCGATGTCTTCGAAAATGTGCCGACACTGCTTGGTGCCGGTACGGGCTCGGAACCGGAACAGGCTTACATGCTGCGCACGCTGCTGATCCATGAATTCCGACGGGTCCAGCTGCACGACCCCCTGCTCCCGCTGGAACTGCTGCCCGAAAGATGGCCCGGCAAGACGGCCTACCAGCTCTGTCACGATATCTACCAGGCTACCTTCGCCGCGGCCGAGAGCCATATCCTTTCCATCCTGAGCAAGGAAGACGAGGCTGCTAGGGAAGCGGCGCCTTACTTCTATCATCGCTTCGGCGGGCTGGTCTGATCCGGCGGGCTTGTATCGGCGTTGGCACGGCAAGCCGGAATGTCCGCCTTGCCGTGCCGATTCACTTCGAATGCGTCGTCAGCCGCGTTTCGCCACCAGCGTGAGGATGTCGTAGCTGGCCACCAGTTCGCCGTCCTGGTTGGTCACGGCCACGTCCCAGGCCACCACGCCCTGCCCCACACCCTTGGCNAGCCGCGTTTCGCCACCAGCGTGAGGATGTCGTAGCTGGCCACCAGTTCGCCGTCCTGGTTGGTCACGGCCACGTCCCAGGCCACCACGCCCTGCCCCACACCCTTGGCATCGGTCTTGCGCCGGTCGATCTTGCGCTTGGCCGTCAGGCGTGCCTGGATGGTATCGCCGATGCCCACCGGCTTGACGAAGCGCAGCGTGTCGAGTCCATAGTTGGCCAATACCGGTCCGGGCGCAGGCGACACGAACAATCCAGCCGCAGCCGACAATACGAAGTAGCCGTGCGCGATGCGCTTGCCGAACTGCGTATCCTTCGCAGCGATCTCATCGAAATGCATGTAGAAGTAGTCGCCTGAAATACCGCCGAAATTAACGATGTCGGCTTCGCTCACCGTGCGCCGGTGCGTCAGCAGCGAATCGCCGATCTGCAGGTCTTCGAAATGGCGGCGGAACGGATGAATCTCCGATTCATTGACCGCCGCGCCGCGCAGGTATTCGCCCGTAACCGCAGTCAGCATGGTCGGCGATCCCTGCACCGCGGCGCGCTGCAGGTAGTGCTTGACTGCGCGGATGCCGCCAAGTTCTTCTCCGCCGCCGGCACGCCCGGGGCCGCCATGCTTGAGCATGGGCAGCGGCGAACCATGGCCGGTCGATTCAAGCGCCGCCTCGCGATCCAGCACCAGCAGGCGTCCGTGATGGACCGCAGCCATGGGAATGGCCTTGGCCGCGATTTTCGGGTCGCGCGTCACCAGCGTGCCGACCAGGCTGCCCTTGCCCTTGGCGGCCAGCGCCAGCGCTTCATCGATGTCCTCATACGGCATCAAGGTGCTGACCGGGCCGAACGCTTCGATGTCATGCACGCGTTCGTCGCGCATCGCATCCCGGCACAGCAGCAGCGTGGGCGCGAAGAAGGCGCCGTTGGCCACGCCGTCGCCGACCGGCGCGAAACCGTCGCGCTCCCCGTACACGATCTCGTTACCCTGCGACAGCTGGGCGACGCGCTCGGCCACGTCCGCCTTCTGCGCCTGCGAGGCCAGCGCCCCCATGCGCACGCCTTCGCGCGACGGATCGCCGATGACCGTCTTCGCCAGCCGCTCGCGCAGGCGCTGCGCCACCGCATCGAGATGTTGGCGCGGAACGATGGCGCGCCGGATCGCCGTGCATTTCTGCCCTGCCTTCACCGTCATTTCCCTGGCCACTTCCTTGATGAACAGGTCAAACTCCTCGTCGTCGGGCGTAACATCCGGCGCCAGGATTGCGCAGTTGAGGGAATCGGCTTCCGCATTGAAGGGAATGCCCTTGCGGATAAGATTGCCGTGCGCACGCAGCTTGGCCGCCGTGTCGGCCGAGCCGGTGAAGGTGACGACATCGAAACCGTCGAGGCGATCAAGCAAATCGCCGGTGCCGCCGATCACCAGCTGGAGTGCGCCTTCCGGCAGCAGTCCGGACTCCTGCACCATGCGCACCATGGCTTCCGTCAGGTAGCTGGTGGCCGTCGCCGGCTTGGCGATGCATGGCATGCCGGCCAGGAAAGTCGGCGCGAATTTTTCCAGCAGGCCCCAGACCGGGAAGTTGAAGGCATTGATATGCACCGCGACGCCGCCGCGCGGCACGAGAATGTGCGATCCGAAGAACTTTCCCTGCTTGCCGAGCTGCACCGGCGGGCCTTCATGGATCAGATTGCCAGATGGCAGTTCATTCGAACCCATGCTCGCATAGGCGAACAAGGTCCCGGTACCGCCCTCGATATCGACCCAGCCGTCGGTCCGGGTGGCGCCGGTGTGATGCGAGATCGCATACAGCTCTTCCTTGCGCTCGCCCAGGTATTTGGCCAGCGCCTTCAGGCGCGCGGCGCGCTCCTGGAAATCCATGGACATCAGCGCCTTGATGCCGGTGCCGCGTGCATAAGCCAGCGCTTCGCCAAAATCGAGCGCCTCGGCATGGGTGTGGGCGACCGGCTGGCCATTGATGGCGCTAGCGAGCATCTGGCCCTGCTGGGCGCCGATCCAGCGGCCGGCAATCAGGCTTTGCAGGGTAGGCGTTTCTTGTGTTGATTGTGCCATCGGACTTCTCCTTGTTTGAATGGATTGGGAGTGGTGGCGCCGCATCCGGCGGCACGCTGGTTGGATCTGCGGAAGATGGATCAGGAAGGCGTTTGCATTGCCGGCATGCGTACGGCCGGGATGCCGCCGAAGAACAGATCGGCGACGATGGGCGCCATGGCGGCATGGTTGAGTTTTCCATCCGGCTTGAGCCAGGTGAACATCCAGTTGATCATGCCGAACAGCAGCATGGCCAGCGGCGTACCCAACCGCGCCTGGTCGATGTCGGGACGAATTGCACGGATCGCATCCGAGAAAACCGACACCACCCGGCGCTCGCGGTCGAGGATGCGTTCCCGGTCTTCATCGTTGAGAAAGCGCACATCTTCGGTCAGGACTCGGTGCGCATGCTGCGCCTCGGCATATTCCTCGACGAAGCGCAGAATCAGCTTTTCGAGACGGGTCCGGGCGTCGGCCTGGGTATCGATGACTTCCAGCATCACCGTTTCCAGGTGCTCGACATGGCTCTCGGCAATGGTCACCAGCAATGCGTATTTGTCCCGGAAGTAATGATAAAGCGACGGCTTCGACATGCCGCAGGCTTCCGCCACCTCGTTCATCGATGTGCCGGGATAGCCACGCTGCGCGAACAGCTGAGCTGCCCGGGATAGGATCAAGTCGCGCTGGTCGTCGTAATTGTGCGCCCTGCCTCTTGCCATAGATTGCCTGTCTCCTGCCTTCCGGCTTGCTGTCGTTGTCCTGCCCCGGTTTTATCACTTTGCCTTAATGCTGTTCCTGGGACCTTCGCATACTAGTATTGACCGACCGGTCGGTCAATACTAGTATGGCGGTGTTTGGCTTTCTTCCCAATAAAATGCCGGCTGCCCGGGGCGGCGAGATGAATCGCTGCCGTTTCCGTGAGGAGTCGAGGAGACTTTCGTATGCCCTGTTATTCGATTGAAGGCGTGGTTCCCGTGGTCGATCCGTCGGCTTATGTCCATCCGACCGCGGTATTGATCGGCGATGTCATCGTCGGGCCGGAATGCTATATCGGTCCCTGCGCCTCGCTGCGCGGCGACTTCGGGCGCATCGTCCTGCAGCGCGGCGCGAACGTGCAGGATACCTGCGTCGTGCACGGTTTTCCGTCGGCGGATACGGTAGTGGAGGAAAACGGGCATATCGGACATGGCGCGGTGCTGCACAGCTGCGTGGTGCGGCGCGATGCGCTGGTCGGCATGAACGCAGTGGTCATGGATGAAGCCGAAGTCGGCGAAAAATCGATCATTGCTGCCAGCGCCTTCGTGCGCGCGGGGATGAAGGTGCCGCCACGCTCCCTGGTGGCCGGCGTTCCCGCCAAGGTGATCCGGGAACTGAGCGAGGAAGAGATCGCCTGGAAACTGGAAGGCACCCTGACGTATCAGGATCTTGCCAAGCGCTGCCTGGCTGGCATGCGGGAAGTCTCCCCCTTGCCACAGGCGGAAGCCGACCGGCCGCGCGTCAAGGCGCCGGAAGTCTTGCCGCTGATTGCCGCAAAGCGCAATTGAGCATCGCACGACGACAAAATGATGGCGAAGAGTAGGCAGTGCCGGATTGCCCGTGCGGCGCCCCCTCCAGGAAGACAAAGAGCGCCAGCATTTCCACATTACAATTTCGTTTTAGTTTAATTGCTCTGTTAATGAAGAATTGTTAGACTATTCCCAAGAGGCTGCTAAAATTGCCAAGCCATGCCGCGAATTCGGGTTTTGGAAGACGCGCGCGGCGCAAGAAAGGGGCACAAGAGGCGACACGCATTACCAGCGCCCCGGCATCCGACAAAGGGAAGCGATGAAAAAAGAACGCCGTGGAATCCAATCGGTGGAAGTAGGAGGCAAATTGCTGACTGTCCTGGTAGACGAAGGCACTCCCATGTTGCTGCGCGACCTCGCGCAGAAGGCAGGCATGACTTCGGCCAAGGCGCACCCCTACCTGGTCAGCTTTGGCAATCTCGGCCTCATCCAGCAGGATCCGCAATCAGGCCGTTACGAACTCGGGCACTTCGCGCTGCAGATGGGACTGATCAGCCTGCAGCGGGTTGATCCGGTCAAGATTGCCATCCCGGAAGCCTCCCTGCTGTGCGACCGCATCGGCCATACCGTGGCGCTGGCAGTGCTGGGCTCGAGCGGCCCCACGATCGTCCATATGAATGAATCGCGCCATGCCATCCATGTGCGCATGCGCACCGGCACCGTGGTTTCCATCGCCAACACCGCCACCGGCCGGGTGTTTTCCGCCTTTCTCCCGCCCAAGCAGGTAGAGAAACTGACCGCGAGGGAAGTCACGGACGACACCATTGTCGCCGGACAGACAGACAAAAAAATCTCCAAGAAGGAACATGAGGCCCTGCTGGCGGATGTCAGGCAGCATGGCATGGCGCGCGCCGTCGGGGAACCGATCGCCGGCATCAATGCGATCAGCGCTCCCATATTCGACCATGCAGGCAATATTGTCCTGGCGATGACCATCATCGGCCCGATGGGAACGCTGGATCCGGACTGGAATGGAGAGACCGCCGTCGAGCTCAGAAAGTCGGCGGCAAGGGTTTCGGAACAGCTTGGT
Organism: Noviherbaspirillum album; assembly: GCF_035916955.1. NCBI lineage: Bacteria > Pseudomonadati > Pseudomonadota > Betaproteobacteria > Burkholderiales > Oxalobacteraceae > Noviherbaspirillum > Noviherbaspirillum album. The sequence goes on from NZ_JAWIIV010000056.1 coordinate 14,540, forward strand.
TATACCGCTTAACTCGGCAATGGCAGAATGCTTTCGCATGCAAGGCATGCAGGAGGGACGAACCAGGGAATCGATCAGCATCAGCGCAAGATCCAGCAGCAAGTGGCAAGCAGAAGAACAAGCACACAGCAGTCCAACCACCGATCAAGAATGGAGATAGACAAATGAAGACCAAGCTTTTGAGCGTACTCATCCCGGCCCTGTTCGCCGCCGCAACGGGTTCCGCCCTCGCGCAGATCAAGGTCGGCGTGACGGTATCGGCCACCGGCCCGGCAGCATCGCTGGGCATCCCCGAAAAGAATACCTTCCCGCTGCTGCCCAAGCAGATTGGGGGCAAGACCGTCGAATACATCGTGCTCGATGATGCTTCCGATACCACCACCGCGACCAAGAACGCCCGCAAGCTGATCACCGAAGACAAGGTCGACGTGATCGTCGGCTCCACCGTCACGCCGAATTCCCTGGCCATGATCGACGTTGCCGCCGAAACCGAAACGCCGATGATCTCGATGGCCGCTTCGGCCGCGATCGTCGCACCGGTCGATGCGCGCCGCCGCTGGGTCTTCAAGACGCCGCAGAACGACTCCCACATGTCGACCGCGATCACCAGCCACATGGCCGACGCTGGCATCAAGAAGGTCGCCTTCATCGGCTTCTCCGATGCCTACGGCGAAGGCTGGTTCCGCGAGTTCGCCAAGCTGGCGGAGCTGCGCAAGATCGAGATCATCGCCAACGAGCGCTTCGCCCGCAACGATACCTCGGTCACCGGTCAGGTCTTGAAGATCATGAGCGCCAACCCGGATGCGGTGCTGATCGCCGGCTCCGGCACACCGGCCGCGCTGCCGCAGAAAACCCTGAAGGAGCGTGGCTACAAGGGCCAGATCTACCAGACCCACGGCGTGGCCAATAACGACTTCCTGCGCGTGTGCGGCAAGGACTGCGAAGGCACCTTCCTGCCCGCCGGTCCGCTGCTGGTAGCCGAACAGCTGCCGGACACCAACCCGGTCAAGAAGTCGGCAATCGCGTACAAGACCGCGTATGAGAAAGCCTACGGCGCAGGCAGCGTTTCCACCTTCGGCGGCCACGCCTGGGATACCGGCGTGCTGCTCAATGCAGCCGTTCCGGAAGCCTTGAAGAAAGCGCAGCCGGGTACCAAGGAATTCCGTGCCGCACTGCGCGATGCCCTGGAAAACCTGAAGGATGTACCGGCCTCGCACGGAATCTTCAACATGGGCCCGACCGACCACCTCGGTCTCGACCAGCGCTCGCGGGTGATGGTGCGCATTGTCGACGGCAAGTGGAAGCTCACGGGCAACGCCAACTAAGCTTCAGTCACCAGGCTTCTAGCCTGTTGCCTCGCATTACCGGGCGCGGAGTTGGGGCCGCGCCCGTTCCACAATAAGAGATTGCCAGGAGCAACATGGATTTTTCAATCGCGGCCATCCTCACGCAGGACGGCATTACCAGCGGCGCCATCTACGCCTTGCTGGCGCTGGCGCTGGTGCTGGTTTTTTCCGTCACGCGCGTCATCTTCATTCCTCAAGGGGAATTCGTCGCCTTCGGCGCGCTTACTCTCGCGGCAATGCAGACAGACAAGTTCCCGCAGTCGGCGACCCTGCTTGTAGTGCTGGGCGTCCTGGCGTTTGCGCAACAGGCGTGGAGCCAGCTGCGGCATGCGCAGGGACGCCGTTCGGCAATCTCCACGCTGTCGCTCGACTTTGCCAAATTCGTGCTGTTTCCCCTGGCCGTCTATTTCGTCACCCGTAGTTATGCCTCGGCCAGCCTGCCGATGGCGTTTCAGGTCCTGCTTACCCTGCTGATCGTGGCGCCGATGGGGCCGCTGGTCTACCGGCTTGCCTTCCAACCCTTGGCCGAAGCCACCACGCTGGTGCTGCTGATCGTCTCGGTGGGCGTGCATTTTGCGCTGATGGGCATCGGGCTGGTCATCTTCGGCGCCGAAGGCTCGCGCACGACGGCATTCTCGGATAGCCGGGCGGAATTCGGGGCGGTCATCATTTCCGGGCAGAGCATGGTGATCATCGGCGTTTCGCTCGCCCTGATCATTGCCTTGTACCTCTACTTCGACCGCACGCTGGCCGGCAAGGCGCTGCGCGCCACCGCGGTCAACCGCATCGGTGCGCGCCTGGTCGGGATCGGCACCAAGCAGGCCGGACGGCTTGCCTTCACGCTGGCGGCGCTGATGGGCGCGCTATGCGGCGTGCTGATCGCGCCGCTGACCACCGTCTACTACGACAGCGGCTTCCTGATAGGACTCAAGGGCTTCGTCGGCGCCATCATCGGCGGCCTTGCCAGCTACCCGGTAGCCGCTGCCGGTGCGCTGCTGGTCGGCCTGCTGGAATCCTTCTCCTCGTTCTGGGCCAGCGCGCTCAAGGAAGTCATCGTGTTCACCCTGATCATTCCTGTGCTGCTGTGGCGTTCGCTCACCTCCAAACATGTCGACGAGGGCGAGGAATAATGATGCGCAAGTCCTTTCTTATCTTCATCGCCATCGTCGCGGTCCTGCCCATCCTGCCGACGCCGGAATTCTGGATTACGCTGGCCAACTATATCGGCCTGTATTCGATTGTCGCGCTCGGGCTCGTCCTGCTGACCGGCGTCGGCGGCCTGACATCCTTCGGGCAGGCGGCCTTCGTCGGCCTGGGTGCCTATGCAACCGGTTACCTCTCGACGCAATACGGGCTGTCGCCATGGATAGGCCTGCTGGTCGGCATCGCGCTGACGGCGGCGGTTGCCTTCCTCATCGGCGCCCTGACCATGCGCCTGTCCGGCCATTACCTGCCGCTCGGCACGATCGCCTGGGGCCTGTCGCTGTACTACCTGTTCGGCAACATGGAGTTTCTCGGCCGTTATGACGGCCTTACCGGCATCCCGCCGATCAGCCTGTTCGGTCTGGTGCTGGATCGCGGCAGGGAAATGTACTTCCTGATCTGGCTGGTGGTGCTGATTGCCGTGATCGGCATCCAGAACCTGCTCAATTCCCGTCCCGGCCGCGCCATCCGCGCACTCAAGGGCGGCGGCGTGATGGCAGAGGCGATGGGCGTCAACACCGCCTGGATGAAAGTCGTGATTTTCGTGATCGCGGCATTGCTGGCCTGCGTCTCGGGCTGGCTGTATGCCCACCTGCAGCGCACTGTCAATCCGACGCCGTTCGGCCTGAATGCCGGCATCGAGTACCTGTTCATGGCGGTGGTCGGCGGCGCCGGCCACGTATGGGGCGCGATTCTCGGCGCCACGCTGCTCACCGTCCTCAAGGACCAGCTGCAATTCATCCTGCCCAAACTGCTCGGCGCCAACGGCAACTTCGAGATCATCGTCTTCGGCGTGATGCTGGTGCTGCTGCTGCAATTTGCCCGCGACGGCCTGTGGCCCTTCATCAGCAGGCTCTTCCCGCGCCGTCCGCAGGCGGTTGCGCCGGATGCCGCCCCCGCGCTGCCGCGCAGGACGCAGGCGCCGCATGGCGTGCCGCTGCTGCAGGTGGACAAGGCGCGCAAGCAGTTCGGCGGCCTGGTCGCGGTCAACGACATCAGTTTCGAAGTGAAGGCAGGAGAGATCATCGGTTTGATCGGCCCGAACGGCGCCGGCAAATCGACCATGTTCAACCTGGTCACCGGCGTGCTGCCGACGACATCGGGCGAGATCCGTTTCCGCATCGGCGACCGCATGGAGCGCATCAACGGCCTCGAATCGCGGCAGATCGTGCGCCAGGGCATTGCGCGCACCTTCCAGCACGTACGCTTGATTCCCACCATGAGCGTGCTCGAGAACGTGGCCATCGGCGCCCATCTGCGCGGCATGCACAACGACGTCACCGGCATCGCAACCAGCATTGCGCGCCTCAACGTCAACGAGGAAAAGGCGCTGCTGCTGGAGGCGCGCAGGCAGCTCGAACGCGTCGGCATGGGCCACCTGCTGTACGAGGAAGCCGGCAATCTGGCGCTTGGCCAGCAGCGCATTCTGGAAATCGCGCGCGCCCTGTGCTGCGATCCCATCCTGCTGCTGCTGGACGAGCCGGCGGCTGGCCTGCGCTACAAGGAAAAGCAGGCGCTCGCCGAACTGCTCAAGAAGCTGAAGGGCGAAGGCATGAGCATCCTGCTGGTCGAACATGACATGGATTTCGTGATGAACCTGACCGACAGACTGGTGGTCATGGAATTCGGAACCAAGATCGCCGAAGGCTTGCCAGCGGAAGTGCAGCAGAATGAAGCGGTGCTGGAAGCCTATCTGGGAGGCATTGAATGAAACGCGAAGATCACGGCAACATGGGCTCGCCCATCCTGGAAGTCAAGGACCTGCATGTCAGCTACGGCAAGGTGGAGGCGCTGCATGGCGTCAACCTGAATGTCGGAGCTGGACGCATCGTCACGGTGATCGGGCCGAACGGCGCCGGCAAGTCGACCATGCTCAACGGCATCGCAGGCGCGGTGCCCACCACGGCTTCGGTGTCGGGCAGCATCGGCATGGCGGGACAGGAGTTAACCGAGCTCGACGTCGAGCAACGCGTCTACCACGGCATGTGCCTGGTGCCGGAAAAGCGCGAACTGTTCGCCACCATGACGGTGGAAGACAACCTGGTGCTCGGCAGTTATCCACGCTACAAGGCTCGCGAGAAGAACTACGGCGATCAGTTGGAGGTTGTGTTCGAGCTGTTCCCCCGCCTCAAGGAGCGGCGCCGCCAGGATGCGGGCACGCTGTCGGGCGGCGAACGGCAGATGCTTGCCCTGGGCCGCGCGCTGATGGCCAAGCCCAAGCTGCTGATGCTCGATGAGCCCAGCCTCGGCCTCGCTCCGCTGATCGTCAAGGAAATCTTTCACATCATCGTGCGCCTGAAGGAGACTGGCGTGGGCATCCTGCTGGTCGAACAGAATGCGCGAGCGGCGCTGCAGGCGGCGGATTATGCCTATGTGCTGGAAAACGGCGAAGTCGCACTCGAAGGACTCGCTTCCGAATTGGCCAACGATGCGAAAGTCATCGACACCTATCTCGGATTGACCAAGCGCGCCGCCTGATCGCCGGCGCAGGCAGGTGTATCGCGGGCGGCGGTTGATCCGCCGCCCTTATATTCCCCAATCCGGCCCTTATCTGCCTCTTAGCTGTCCGCCCTCAGGCATCAAGGTCATCCGCCTCTGCGTGTTTGCCGGCCAGGCGTGCCCGCATTCTGTCGGCAATGCCGCGGATCCTGTTCTGCAGACGCTCGACCATTACCTGCTCTGGCGGAGTCAGCAGCGGCTCCAGTTCCCTGGCTGCCGCCGAAACCACCTCGATCACCGAGTCCGCGACTTCGCCGGCGAGCTTCATCAGATACCGGGGCGCCACCTTCAGCTCCGCCGCGAGCGAGCGCATGTGTTCGGCGCCAAGCCTGCCCGGCTCGTTCTCGCCCGCGAGCCGGAATGCGAAATGAGAACCGAGACCGGTATAGACGCGGGTGCTCATCAGGTCGTAGAACGGAGCCAGCCGCAAGCCTTCAGGCATCGCGAGCAGGGACAGGTTTTTCGCATGCGAATCGTTGTTGCCGACATGCAGATTGAAGAACAGCCAGCGCAGCAATTCCCTCTGGTCGAGGCCGGGTCGCACCGACTCCCGTGCCAGGAGTTCATAGCATGCGCGGAATGACGGCCCGCCGTCCGTTTCGTATTTGACCTCGGAAGGCGTACCGCTGAGCTGGCAGAAATCGGCCTGCCAGATGCGCGTGAGCCTGCCTCCGCGCATCACGCGGTCATAACGCTCCACCAGGCAAGCTTTCACCGCCGGCTGGTACGACACCCGCGCCACCGGCAATCCGCATAACGCAGCCGTTCGCATGACCAAGGTTTCATTGACAGCCGATGCAAACACATTGATATCCCTGCGCAGCATGTCTGGCTTGAGGATATGTGTCGATGGTGATGAGCCCATCGGCCGCAACGGCATGCCGTTTCCGTCCAACGAAAGCAGCAGCTTGAACTGGGCGCCGGAAATCGACAGCCGCGGGTCGGGCAGTCCGGCTGCCTCGGCGGCGTGATCGATGGCGGCGCACTCCTCTACCATCATGCCGCCGGCATGAACCAGTGCGCCGACTTGTTCCCAGCTCAGGGACTGGTATACGGGCGGCTGCGGCGCTTGTCCCGGAGGTAGCAGGATGATGGACCCTGCGGTATCGCCGCCCACCGTGGCAAGCAGGCCGAATACGCTGGAAACGTGATGCCGGAGCGAGAGGAGCCGGCGCTGGTCGCCTTCAGGCAGCAGGTTTTCGAAAAACGCATGCACGGCCGGCGTCGTGATGGGTTCCACGCCCAGCGGGATGGTTTTATGCAGGGGGCGGGCGTCGGACCTTGCCAGCCAAGCCGGGTCGTACACCAGGGAAAGCGGCTCGGTACGCCGCAGTTCGCCGATCCGCTCATTTTCCATGAATACCGAGAGGACCTTCAGCGGGGCGTCTGTCATTGCTCGCCTTTCCGACGAATGACAAGCTCCAGGCCAAGTAGCGCAATCACGTCCAGTGCCTTTTGCATCTGCACCGTTTCCTTGCCTTTTTCGAGTTCGACAACAAATCTGTTGCCTAAACCCGCAAGTCCAGCCACGTCAAGCTGGGTCAGCCCTTGCTGCTTGCGCGTGCGCTGTATGGCGAGGCCTACGTCTTGTACCGTCGTTACAGTCACCGGCAAACTATTGAGTAGATCGCTTGATTTACCGATCGGTAATTTTTCGGCCATCCATAACCCCTTTTCCGTCAATATGCCCGCTCGGGCATATTAACGCAATCTGAGTTGAACGGTGCGCATTTATTACCGATCGGTGTGCCGCCGTAATTCATGCCGAGCAAGATAGAGATTCTTCCCTACCGAAGTCTCGCTGTCTTCTTCAGCGTCCGGTATGGCCAGCGTCACTACCGCTCACTCCTCGACGGACTTTGTTTCTGCCTCTGCCTTGCGGGGTCGACGGCCGCGCGTGGGCGTCTTGCGAGCCGGCTTGGCTGCGGGTTCATCCAAGGGCGTTGCAGGCGGACTATCCACCGCGTCAGCCGCCGCGGCCTCCGGCTGGGCAACTTCGGGGCTTTCCTTCTCGTCTGCGGCAGCTACCGCGAGTGCCTCCGCTACAACAGGTTTGACCGCCCCCTTTCTTGCAGACGCGGTCTTGCGCGCACCGCCGCGCCCGTTGCGTCGCTTGTCGCGCTTGGCGTCTGCGGGCTCCGCTGCTTCCGTCACCGGTTCCGTTTCCGCTGTGTATTGCGGCGCTTCCGATGCCGCCGGCGTTTCAACGACAGCGGCTGCCGGGACTTGATCCATGGGTACGGCATCCGGCGCCGCCGTCGCCCGGATGCTGCGGTAGACATACGCACCCGACTTCTCGTCTCGGCCGAATTCGAGCAGCCCGCGTGCCTGGGCTTCTTCCAGCAGATTGCCGAACGTACGGAAGCCGTAATACGACTCGCTGAAGTCCGGCTTGCGCCGCTTGATCGCTTCCTTCAGCACGGAAGCCCAAATCTTGCCGCTGTCGCCGCGTTCCGCCACTAGCGCATCGAAGGTGCTGACAGCCATTTCGATCGCCTGGCTCTTGCGCGTCTCGGTTTCCTCCCGACGGCGGCTTTCTTCATCCGGCGAGCGCCGTGCCGGTTGCGACTCGCGCGGTAGCCGTCTTGCTTCGGTACGCCTGATTTCACGCACCAGGTCGTCATAGAAAATGAACTCGTCGCAATTGGCGATCAGTAAATCCGAGGTCGAGTGTTTGACGCCGACGCCGATCACATGCTTTGCGTTCTCGCGCAGTTTCGAAACCAGCGGGGAAAAGTCGGAATCGCCACTGATGATGACGAAGGTGTTGACATGGGATTTGGTATAGCAGAGATCGAGAGCGTCGACGACCAGGCGGATATCGGCGGAATTCTTGCCCGATTGCCTCACATGGGGAATTTCTATCATCTCGAAATTCGCTTCATGCATGGGCGCCTTGAACGCCTTGTAACGGTCCCAGTCGCAATAGGCCTTTTTTACAACAATACTGCCCTTGAGAAGCAGTCTCTCCAGAACCGGCTTGATGTCGAACTTGTCGTATTTGGCATCACGCACGCCCAATGCGACATTCTCGAAATCGCAGAACAGGGCCATGCTGATATTTTCCTGGGATGAAGCCATGTTTTTCTTGTTTTCCAATGATTGGGTTGGGATGGGTGCCTGAGCCGCCGGCCTTGGTTGGTGCACTTCGCAATAATGCCTGGATCCTCTGGCAGCGGCCCCGCGATGCCAAAGGCCCGCAATGTCGCAATGTCGCTATTTCACAAAGACCTTTCGTCACGAATCGTCCTCGCACTCGCTTTACAATAGTGCGCTGCGAACAATTCAACTGCGGTTGGCCGACGGATCTGTTACGGCGGCCACGGAACATGCGCGACAAGCCGATGCGCGAAATCACTTCTTGGAAAACTTCTCCGCCAGCTGCTGCAGCTTTTCAGTGCGCCGCCGCTCTGCAATTTCCGCTTCCCGTTTGGCCTTGCGTTCTTCGGCAATCTTCTTGTAGCGCTCCGTCAGCATTTCCTTCGCGCGGGTGCGGTGGGCATCGGTGATTTCGCCGGAAGGATTGCCGCTGAGCTCGGCCCGGGCAGCCGCGCGCTCTACCGCCTTCAGATAAGGCGTCGAGTTGGTGTGAATGCTCAACGCCACCCGTAGCAGCTTTCGGTCGATATCGCTGTTTTCCGCAAGGATCTGCTTGTCGATACCGATGGCAAGCGGAACATAATCGCGGAAGACCTGATATTTCTGTTGCAGCGTTTTGAGCAGTTGACGCGGTGAAGTCGCAGCGACTTCCGTGGTGGTAGGAGCGGTCATTAATAACGGCATGAGCAAGTGATAGGACAAAGCTTAGCATATTGATTCGCTCATAGAAGCGGAAAGGCAAACCTGCACAAGCATTGCGCCAGTCCCGCGCCATTATTTCAACTTGCCGCATTACGACCGGAGCCGGGAAAAATTGCGCCGTTGCCACATTCAGCATCGCCGGTATTCCCGTCAGGCATAGCCAATCTGCTACAGTAACGTGCTGCAATACGGAGCGTCTGCATATGCTCCGGACATTGCGTCAAGCCCGGGTGCTTTGTCCGGATTCCCTAGAAACAGAGAACACAAATGGTTGTATCGGGTTGGTTTGGCTGGTCTGCACTATGGCTGCTTCCACTGCTGGGGCGCTTCGTCGGAACGTTCGTTCTCAAAAAGGCAAGCTTGCGCGGCCAAGGATCGATCCGGCTCTGGCTTGGAACGCTGCTCGTCGTTGCGGCCAGCAGCGGCATGGAAGCGATGCTGGGCAGCGGCGGGATGCCGGATGGCGGAGGTCCGGCGTTCGGGCATGCATTCGCCGGGGCGATGACAGGCATCTTCGGCAACGTGCTCGGCGTACTGCTGATGCTGGCAATCGCCGGCATCGCCCTGCCATGGTTGTTTGGCTTCGCCACTTACCCATTCATTGCAAAACGGCTTGCGGCAAAACGGGAACGTACAGGCGCAGGCGACGCCCGAAAGAGGCCATTTGCAGGAGCATCCCCGGCAGCATCAGGTCCTGCACGCCCGGAAAAGCATACTCGCCGTACTCTGCATGAACCGCGGAAGAACGGGTCCTGGTCCTTGCCGCCTCCAATCGCCGGGGGCAGGGATCCACTGAAGAAAGTTGCAACTACAAACACGCCACTACCGCAGCAAACACAGCAAAGCGGACGTCCGACCGAAGAATGGGCGCCGTTCGAGAGCATCCGTCCCACTGGACCGATGCAGGCACGCGCCGGCGGTGCGCCAGCGATCCCAGCGCATGCGCAACACGCACATAAAACAGTTCGGATCATTTCCACGGCTTCGCGTGTGTCGGATACGCCTGACAAGCCGGAAGCCAGCGTCATACGGGAGCGGCATGTCAGACGCGTCGCCGATGCGCAGTCAACGCCGCAGACATCTTCGCGCGCGACGCCCGCTTCCATCGCCGCAGCGCCTGTTTCGGCTCCCGAAAGCGGGAAGGCATCCCCGAACACCATTGACAACGTTGTCCACCTGCCACAGGCGCTTGCCGGGACGGCAAACGCCGTGCCGTCGAATTTTGCCGGACCTGGACTGGACCTTTCGGCATACGCGATACATCCTACGGGCGGTCTATCGAAGCAGCGGCAGGCGACTGATTCCACCACTTCCATCAACTCTCCGGCCCCCTCCGGCATTACAAGTGCCACCAGCGTCGCCTTGCCGCTCACCGACCTGTCCTATGCCGCGCATGCACCGTCGACAGGCCTTTCAGGCGGCGACCAAAACGGCGTGCAGGCGCCGGTAAAACTGGATGATATCGATTCGGACAAGCTTACGGGTCTGCAAGACCTCGATAGATCCCCGCCTCCTTCGAGCGAAGGTGCGGACATCGGGAGCGGGCTGCGACCGCCTTTTGCAAGTCCAGCCTCGTCCGCCGCCACAGAACCACAGTCTCAATCTTATGAGGACACGGCTTCGGTTTCCGGAGCAGTGGAAAGCCAGGGTCTCGCACCGCAACGTCAGGTCGAGCCGGCTGCCCGGCCGCGTCCCGCAATGGGGGCCTCCTTCGAGTTCGAAGCACTCGGTGAAATCGATATCGATCTGCCGGGACTCGACCTGCTCGATGCGCCGGCGAGCGAAGCCATCGACGTACCAGCGGCCGAACTTGAAGAAACAGCCCGCCTGATCGAACAAAGGCTCAAGGAATTCAAGGTGCCGGTCACCGTCCTCGGCGCCTATGCAGGCCCGGTCATCACTCGGTTCGAGGTCGAGCCAGCCACAGGCGTGCGCGGCGCGCAGATCGTCGGTCTGATGAAGGACTTGTCACGTGCCCTCGGCCTGACCTCCATCCGAGTCGTGGAAACCATTCCCGGAAAAACCTGCATGGGCCTGGAGTTGCCGAATGCGCGTCGCCAGGTCATCCGGCTGTCTGAAATGCTGGCATCCGACGCATACAAGGCATCGTCTTCACATCTGGCTCTGGCAATGGGCAAGGATATTACCGGCATCCCGGTCGTGACCGACCTGGCACGCGCACCGCACATGCTGGTGGCCGGCACGACCGGATCCGGCAAATCGGTTGCCATCAACGCCATGATCCTGTCTTTGCTGTACAAGTCGACGCCGACCGACGTGCGGATGATCATGATCGATCCGAAGATGCTTGAGTTGTCCGTCTACGACGGCATCCCGCATCTGCTAGCGCCGGTGGTTACCGACATGAAACTGGCGGCCAATGCCTTGTCATGGTGCGTCGGAGAAATGGAAAAGCGGTATCGCCTGATGTCGGCGCTCGGCGTACGCAACCTCGCCGGCTACAATCAAAAAATTCGCCATGGCGAGGCCATTGAAAGAAAAGTCACGAATCCGTTTTCATTGACTCCCGATGCACCGGAACCCCTGTCCACGCTGCCGCTGATTGTGGTGGTCATCGACGAATTGGCGGATCTGATGATGGTTGCAGGGAAAAAGATCGAAGAGCTTATTGCCCGCCTTGCACAGAAGGCCCGGGCGGCAGGAATCCATCTCATTCTCGCGACACAGCGTCCATCGGTCGATGTCATTACCGGCCTAATCAAGGCAAACATTCCGACACGTGTCGCTTTCCAGGTGTCGTCCAAAATCGACTCCCGTACCGTGCTTGATCAGATGGGCGCTGAAAGCCTGCTCGGCCACGGCGACATGCTGTTCCTGCCGCCTGGAAGCGGTTATCCGCAACGCGTGCATGGCGCATTCGTGTCGGATGAAGAGGTACACCGGGTCGTTGAGCACCTCAAGCAGTTTGGTGAACCGCAGTATGTCGATGCCATCCTGTCGAGCGGACTGCCCGATGACGCCCAGGGCGAGTTGGGCATCGAAGATACAAGCGCCGAATCCGACCCGCTTTATGACGAAGCGGTCGCTTTCGTTGTACGCACGCGGAAATCCTCGATTTCGGCAGTCCAGCGCCAGTTGCGCATTGGCTATAACCGGGCTGCACGCCTGGTCGAACAAATGGAAACCGCAGGGATAGTTTCGCCCATGGCTTCGAATGGTAGCCGCGAGATACTTGCTCCGGCATCGCAGGATTAGAGATGATTCAATTTAGAAAAGAATTATCTGGCGATTACGAATCAAGCAGCCCGGCATAACACCGCAGCGAGTAGGCCTTTAACTGTCTGTTCAGCTCGAAACAAGGAGTGACCTGTCCCCTTGAATTAGTACGGCGCTAATATGGAGTCTGCCTAGCCCTGGAGGCAGCCATGAAACAGCGTTTTAC
>NZ_JAWIIV010000057.1:0-24160 GCF_035916955.1 Noviherbaspirillum album
TGGCCGGCGTCACCTTCAGCGCATACTCATTGGCATCCATCCCATGCGGGAACTGGATGCGGTAGCAATCCATGCCCATAGCCTGCAGGCGCTCGGCCAGCTTCTCGGCAGCACGGTTGCCCGGCTCGTCGCAGTCGTAGGCAATCAGTATGCGCTCGATGCCATTGCCCTTGAAGGCAGCAACATGGTCGTCGGTGAACCCTTCGATGCCATAGGCGGCAGTCACGTTGTGGAAGCCGGCACACCAGAAGGTCATCGCATCGATGAGGGCTTCGCACAGGATGACCTCCTTCGCGCTGCGCAGTGCCTCGGCATTCCAGACGCCGCGATGCGGCCCCGGCAGATACAGGTGCAGCGGCGTCCCCTTGCGCAAGTCGCTACGGACCTTGCGGCCGTACAGCACAGTGACGTTGCCGTGCTCATCGAACACCGGCACGATCAGGCTGCCATTGAAGTGCTCATGGCCGGTTTCGCGGTACAGGCCCAACTTTTCCAGACGGCTGCGGATCTCGGCGCCGGCCTTGCGGGTCCTCTCGGGCAGCTGCACGCCCAAGGTCCGGTTGGCGTAGCCGAGCTGGAAGCGGGCAATCAGCTCCGGGTGATCGAGGCCGCGTGTCTTCAGGTAGGCCTGTGCCTCTGCAGTGGCCGTCAATGTCTCGTGGTAGTAGGCGACGGTCTGCTGCAGCAGCTCCTGGTCGTCAGCATCGAGGGCAACCGGTGCGGTGCTGGTCTGTTCGCGGCCCTTTTTTAGCGGCTCTGCCACTTGAGCGGCTAAAGAAGGGTCGGCTTGGAGCAATTCGACGGCACGGCGGAAGCTCACTTTCTCGAACTTCATGACCCAGTCGATCGGTCCGCCGCCGCACTGACAGCCGAAGCAGTGCCAGAGGTTTTTGGTGGTGGTGACGACCAGGCTCGGTTCGCCATCGTCATGGAAGGGGCAGGCACCGATGAGATCCTTGCCCGATTTCCGTAATTCAATGCCAGCAGATGCGACGAGACGCTCGACGGAGACTTCATTCTTTAGCCGCTCAAGGGTTGCATCGGAGATTCGGGGCATAAGCCGGACTTTCGTAAAAAACCTGTCAAGGGGGTTTACGTAAAAATAACTCGGATTGAGTATACTACGTTTCGTAGTATACTCAACTGCGTTTTGTAAAACAGGNTCGGGGCATAAGCCGGACTTTCGTAAAAAACCTGTCAAGGGGGTTTACGTAAAAATAACTCGGATTGAGTATACTACGTTTCGTAGTATACTCAACTGCGTTTTGTAAAACAGGGGTTATCGTTATGGCTGTTTATGTAGAAGACATCTCAGCAGCTAACATGACCATCAGTACTGGAGAACGCGAATTCTTTGTTGCCTTGGGTGAGCGCATGGCTTCCATGCGTAAGGCTCGGAACCTGACTCAAGTGCAGTTTGCAGAAGCGCTTGGGGTCTCCCAACAAACCGTCCAAGCGTACGAAGTAGGTCGTCGACGCATTCCGGTATCAGCGTTGCCGATCGTGGCACGTTTGTTTGATGTGTCGCTAGAAGAGCTATTCGGAGAGGGGAATCGATCCAGAGGCAAGCGTGGCCCTACGTCTCGCTTGGAACAACAGATGGAAGCCATCAGCCAGCTTCCCAAGACACAGCAGCGGTTCGTGACGCAAATGCTCGATACCGTGCTGACGCAGGCTAAGCAGTAACCCTCTCTCTTAGCCGCTAATAAAGAACCACCTTCAAACCCCAGGCAGCTGGGGTTGGGGGTGGTTTTTCTTTTTATAAATACAAGACCGTCATACAACGCTCCACACGCCTTCCACCTGGCTTGCCAACTCCACCCCTTCAGCAAATAAAAAAGGCCGCTTAGCGGCCTTTGTTGCATGCAGGTAGCACTATTCAGGACAGCACTTCCAAGCCATGCTTTTCAACGAGGTTGAGCAACTTCGCAGCCGGTCCACTCGGCGCCTTTCCGCCCGCTTCCCACTTCTGCACAGTCGATACACTCGTGTTCATGTAAGCCGCAAACACCGCCTGGCTGACATGGACTTTCTTACGGATACGCTTGACGTCCTTTGCCGCGTACACCGGCACTTTGGTCAGGCAGGCGTCATCAAACTCGCGCATGGTCCTCTGGTCCACCAGCCCGACTTCGTGCAAGTCAGAGATGGCACTATGGATTGCCTCGAACGCATCGCTTTTCGGTTTGGTCCTAAATTTATTCGCACTCATGGCAGATCTCCACTAATTTCTTCAGTTCGACGGCAGTAGCAAGGCCAGCCTCGCCTAGCTTTGCATACTCCTTGGCCAGCTTTTTGAAGCCCGCCAGTTCGTCATCATCAATGTTGTCCCGGTCCGCTTTGGCAAACAGGTACGCATAGATCCAGTACTTGCCGCCCTTGGCCACAATGATCGAACGGTGCATGTTGTCATTGAGGCGCTTCTTCCACACGCCACCTCCCAGATCATCCGCCTTGCCCTGCATCACGGCTTTGATGGCCGTACAGAGTTCGTCGTCAGAGATGTGCTGAGCTTTGGCTTCCTTGGCGAACCACTTGGTCTTGAACACCCGAGCTTTGGCAGTGGGTGTTTTAGCTGCTTTCTTGGTGACGTTTGGAGGTCGCTTAGTAGCAGGAGTCACTGTTGTTTTTGGCATGCCACACTGTAGCACTAGGTGATATAGAGCACAATTGCTCTACGGGGTTCCTACACACTGTGTACTTAGCCCCACGATGCACACTTAGCGTCACTGTGTACTTAGCGCTACAGAGTGGCGAGCTGGCTCAGCTGAACCACTGAGTGGAATGCTAGTACGGTGCCCCCTCCTCCCGTCATCACATTCCGCCCCTCCGTAGCCACATTCCGCTCCCGTCATCTCATTCCACCCACGGCATGGCATTCCGTCTACCGGAGATCGAGGATGTTTTCACGGCATAGCATTCCGCCTTCCGTAGTCAGATTCCGCCCTCTCACCGTACTAGCATTCCGCCCCTCCGTAGCCACATTCCGCCCTCTCACCGTACTAGCATTCCGCCCCTCCGTAGCCACATTCCGCTTCCGTCATGGCATTTCGTCTACCGGAGATCGAGGACAGTCAACCGGAGATCAAGGATGTTTTCAGTGTCTATCGCGGATGTTTTTTCGTCTATCGCGGATACTCAGCAAGGCAGGAGCGCTTTCATTAGCGACTCATTTCGCAACAAATACCTCTGCGACCATCTTTTTTAGCTCGATTGTTTCTTCTAACATGCACAATCCAACCCTCGGATCGGTCAATCTTCGCTAGTGTCTATCGCGGATGCTGCAACCGGAGATCGAGGATGTTTTCCCGTCATGTCATTCCAGTAGGGGCGGAATGTAAGTACGGAGAAGGCGGAATGAGATGACGGGAGCGGAATGCTAGTACGGTGAGGGGGCGGAATCTGGCTACGGAGAAGGCGGAATGCCATGCCGTGGTTTACCGGCTATCGAGGATGTTTTTCGTCTATCGCGGATCCTCTCATCGTCTATCGCGGACACTCCTACCGGATATCGAGGATGTTTTCCAGTCATGTCATTCCAGAAGGAGCGGAATCTGGCTACGGAGAAGGCGGAATGCCATGCCGTGGTTTACCGGCTATCGAGGATGTTTTTCGTCTATCGCGGATACTCTCATCGTCTATCGCGGACACTCAACACGGCAAGACAGACGGCAATTACTCCACATACCTGCAATAAACACCCGCTTTGAGTACCTATTAAGGCCCAATTGTTTCTTGCTTTGAGTGTAATGCGGTGTCCTGAGGGCTCAGATTCTTCCATCGTCTATCGCGGACACTCCTACCGGCTATCGAGGATGTTTTCCCGTCATGTCATTCCAGTAGGAGCGGAATCTGGCTACGGAGGGGCGGAATGTGATGACGGGAGCGGAATGCCGTTTTAGGCGCGCATCAGTCCTCCGGCTTTCCTACAGGGTTCCTACTTGGAGCCGGATCATCGTCCTGGTCGCTGCCAACTTCCTGCCCTATGGGCGGCGCCTCCAGCCATTCTTTCTCTTCTGGTGTCAGGGGACGCTCTTCGGGGTCCGACAGGGTCGGTTTCAGCAACAACTCTTCTAGCGTGTATTGAATGCGTTTGGACATGGCGACCTTTTCAATAGCGTGGGCTTCAACGCTTGCGCAATAATTTTGCCTTAAAACGTTCCCGCGCATCCCAGTAGGAATTCTTTGGCTTAGGGGGCTCTTGCGGGGGCTCTTGAGGGCTTTCCGGGACCGGGTCGGTGTGCAAACCCGCAGCTTTTTTATCATTCCTTGAGTAGGCGTCTACCGCTGCGAAGTTGATGTCCTGAGCCATTACCGCTCGCACATCGGGCTCAACCGCCATATGCAGCATCTTGTATATACCGGCCAACAACTGCAGATCCACATCCTTGTCTTTGGCCAGAAGCTGGTTAAGCAGTTTCTGTTGCTGTTCCACTTGCTCGGTCAGCATGTTGATCTCTCTCTGCATCCGGCCGAGGTGCGAATCAATGTCATAGCCACCGGTACTGCAGATTTGACGCAAATAGGAGCTGACGTCCTTTGCTCCGGCCTTCTTCATGCGGTAAAGGATAGTGGCTTCCAGATCAGGCTCAACTCTGAAGGAGATGTTTTTCATGTATACGCTTCCTTGTGTAAATATTATTGTAAATCAATAAGCTACACGTGGCCGTTTTACAGAGCACTGGATCTTTATAAATTTGTATACGCGCAAACCCAGCAGCCATGCGGGTTTGCGGCCACCTTTTAAGGTGCGTATGGTGTGTAGGGCTAGGACGGGGCTAAAACGGCAGAGGAAGGGGTGCAAACCGACTGAGGGCAAGCACTAGACGCCGGTTCTAAAGAGCGTATCCAACTCTAAGAAGTGGGGTTTTACGATTGTGTTTCCCCTGTTTTGCACAGTTTTTCAATGTTTTGCAGAGTTGCTCAGAGTTTTGCAGAGTTTTTCACTGTTTTGCAGAGTTTTTCATGGCCTCTTTTGCAAGATTTCGCACCGTTTCGCACGATTTCGCAAGCCCTCGCATGACTTCGCACGATTTCGCGCAATTTCGCGCAATTTCGCATTCCCGCTATCTCTCAGGCTTTCTCACGACTTCTCAGACTTTCTCAGTCCTCGGACGGAAACTACTGGAAATAAATGGAAACTCGCCTACCCTGAAGGCAATTCTTGGCAATAAGTGGCAACCTTTGGCAACCTACATGCCGACCTGCGGCAACAAATGGCAATAAAAGGCAACTTTTGGCAACTCGTTAATAAATGACCAAGACCTTCCCCACTAATGTATTTTCACTAGACGCCGCTCGGGAGCGCCGCAAGTACATCGCCCTGGCCGAGGCCAATGAGGACTGGGCTCAGACCAAAGCCTCCTTTGCTCTCTCGGGAATCGAATTGACGGACGATCTCGCTTACAAATTTGGCTGCATGCTCGCAACAGAGGCTGAACCCGGCTCTACATAAAGCCACTTTGGGCAACTCAAGGCAAGCACTAGGGAGCTTCAATGCCCTAGTCCCGCATGTCGCATGATGGACGCAATTGCTGCTTCCATTTTTAGCCGAGCTGACGAATTAGCCGAATGCACAGTAATTCTTGGCGGTTTCATGCCGTGCACTACGACTTCCTCTTCTAGCCAAAGCAGCACTGTGTAGCCAGTCCCTCGCTCATCGTCCCCAAGATCATGGTCTAAAGATAGTTCGGTAACCTGACCGCTCTTGAGCAAGTCGATCACTTCATCGGGCCAGTATGCACGTAGCCACCCCTCCGGCGTTGTGCGCTCATCATCAAGATAGACTTTCATCAGCGTATGCTCACAGTTGTCAGAAGCATCATACTTACATTCCAAGCTATATCCAGCGTTGCGTAAGATGAAGGTAGACCGCCACATAAAAAAAACCGAGGGGCTTGCGCACCTCGGCCTAAGTTACGGCTTGCCTTCCTAGGGCATTGTTTTTTGTAGGACGTGGTTCCTACTGACTTTCCGTTATTGCAATTACAATCTCTTGAAGCTATAAAAGGCCAAGGTTTTGAGGCCTTGGCCCTTAAGCGGTTAACGACGTTCTGCTTACCGCTGTGTTGCTTTCATTCTCTCGACACCATAACGCAGTTTCGAGAAGAATCAATGGCTTTCACCGACTGCACCAGCCCAGAGGACTGGTGCGTGCTTCCAGTGATTAGACCAGAGCGATAGTGCCGTATGTTACGTTGAACGAAAGGTTCGCTGCGTCTACACCAACCAGCTCGACGATCGAGTCAACGCCGTTTTGGAACGTAGCAGCAGAAGCTCCACCAGTTTCAGCGTTGTCGATCACAGCATAAGCGTTGCCCTTGAAGTTAAACACAACTGTCTGTCCTGCGGTTGCTTGTGCAATTGCTGCATCCACATAGTTAGCAAACACAGAGGTGCTCTCGTTCAAAGTAGCAGTCAGTTTGGCGAAAGCGGTTACCGCAGTACCGGCTGTTACATTCAGTTGCACCAGGTCACCAGCTTTGAAGTCGGTGATGGAGCTGTATGTGTTGGCCTCTTTGGCAGCAGCCTGAACCACGAACACGTCTTTGCCTTCGCCACCAGTCAGCTTGGCACCGTTGGAGCCAGCGTACAGCACGTCGTTGCCAGCGCCACCCACCAGTACGTCTGCTTTCGCAGTTGTACCAGCCGAAGCTGTCAGCGAGTCAGCACCTGCGCCACCAGTGATAGCGACTGCATTGGTTGCGCCTTGAGCCGAAACTGTCAGACCACCAGTGTTGGCAGAACCATCAATGGTTGTCACAACCTTCAGCGTGTCAGCACCCAGGGTCAGGTTCAGAGCACCAGCACCGCCCACCTTGATAGTCTTGGCTGCATCAGCGGCCAAATTCAAGGTATTGGACACAGCTTTGTCAACCAACACATTGTCTTCAACTGCCTTAGCGGTCTTGGAAGCAGAGATGTTGATGGTTTCAACCTTGTTCACTGTCACAGTGCCCAGATCAGCGCTGGCAGTGGTCGAACCGGCGATGATGTTGAACGAGTCAGCAGCACCCGAGGCGTCCTTCATCACCACGTTCACGCCCTTACCAGCAGCGCTCAGTTCCAGCGTGCCGTCGTTCAGCATGTTGGTCAGAGTCAAACCAGCAGTTGTCGAAGTAGCAGCAGACGCAGTTACTACAGGGACAGCTGTCACATCAGTGTTAGCCGTGGTCGCTGTCAGTACGAGGGTAGAACCAACAACAGTGCCGCCCCAAGTAGTCGAGAACGAACCTGTGATTGTAGCCACAGCGGCTTCAGTCAACGTTGCAGTGCCTGCAAACAACTTCGCCAGCAGAGTCAGGTCAGTGATATTCGACACGGCAGTGACTGTCTTGCCATCAATTGTCAGGCTTTGACCAGCTGCCAAACCGCCCACTGCGAATGTATAGGTGATAGCTTCTGTAGCTTGTGCAACACCAGGAGTTGTCACAGCAGGAGTAGCACCTGTACCTGTAGCCGTGAAAGCAGGTGCGGTACCAAAATTGGCAGCAGTGTAGATTACTTGGTTGGTACCTGTAACCGCGGTGGCTTTAACCCAATCTGCGGTAGCCGCACCGCTCCAAGCAGTTGTAACCGTACCAGCAGTAAGAGCACCTTCAGTTGCGAACGCACCAGCCAACTGTGCTGCGGTAACAGCCTGAGCGACATTAGCGTCACCGTTAGTCAACGTCAGTGTGCGGCCATTCAAGTTAATAGCCACAGTGGCACCGCCAGCTACCGAGATATCAGCAAATGTCACTGTCTGGATTGCCTTCGTGCCAGCATTACCCTGAGCAGTTACAGCTCCAGGTGGCGTGACGCCAGCCACGCCAGCAGTTTCTACCGCAGTGTTGTTGCTAACTACGTAGCTGATGTCATTCAGGTTGTCCAGATTGACAATCTTGGTCGTTGTAGTACCTGCCAGCTCGACCAGTTGCAGCTTGTCGAAACCAGCAAATTGCTTCTCGAATGTACCGTTGGCAGACAGTTGGTCGTTAGCAGCAGCAACTGTGCTCAGTGCCAGTGTGTCGGTATCTGCGCCGCCGTCGAACTTAGCACCAGCAGCGATTTGGTTCGCAGCAGTGATAGCACTCAGGTTCAGCGTGTCGTTGCCAGCGCCCAGGGTGATAGTCTTGGACACAGGAGCAGCCGAAGTTGCAGCAGACACGGACACGGTATCAACACCAGAGCCACCCGCGTAGGTTGCTTTAGCAGCGTCGATTGTAATGGTCACAGCACCCGAAGTTGCAGAAGCGTCGACCGAAGTCAGCTTGGTGCTAGTAGCAACGGAAGTGCCCAGGTTCAGACCAGCGGATTCCTTGACAGTGATGGTTTCCACGTTAGCCAGGCTGGAAGCTGCTGCAGTCAGCAGGCCAGTACCGGTTACGTTCAGTGCCTTGGCGTTCGCAGCAGTCAGGTTAGCTTGGTTAGCGCCAGTCGACTTGACATTCAAGGTTTCAACTTGAGTACCGCCAATTGTCACGTTAGCCGAAACTGCGTTCTTAGCACCAGCAGTCGCAGTCTGAGCAACTGCAGCAAAACCGACCTTCTCCAAGTTCAGCGCCAGTGTCTTGGCAGCATCTGCCACACTGACAGTGGCTGCTACAGCAGCGCCTGTACCGTCATAAGTCACACCACCGTTGAACAGGCTCAGGTTGTCCAGAACCTTGGTGTTAGTCGTTGTTACTGCACCAAAGCCATCCACAACCACATGTTTGATGGATTCTGCAGCGGCCTTATCATCGATTTGTACAGATCCATTGACCACACCCATCACGCCTGTCACACCAGCAACAGCAGTTTTTCCTTCGGAGACAGTGGTCGGAACAGCAGTTGCGTCCGCAGTTGCGCCTGTCGAAACCTTACCTGTGAGAACGGGAGCACCCAATGTTGCAGCAGTTGTCTTAGGACCGGTGAAGACGACTGTATCGCCATTCGCAGCAGCAGAAGTCCAAGCTGCATTGAAAGAACCGCTATAAGTACCGTTCGAATATACACCGGAAGCTTGAGTGTCTTTTTCGGTGGCGATGAAAGCAACGCCTTTGGCAACGTTAGCAAATGCTTGTGCAACTTCAGCAGCAGTCAGGTCCTTAGCGGCAGTAAAAGTCAGGCCGCCGATCTGCACGGTACCGTCCTTAGCCAATGCGCTGAACTTTACGGATTGCTGAACTGCAACGCCTTCAACAGCAGCGACGGCTGCTTTTGCGAAAACAGCAGCATCTTGCTTGACTGTGACGTCAGTTGTCTTACCTTCGCTAGTTGCTTTGACATTACCTTGAATAACTGTCTTAGCGGTAGTAGAAGTAGCAGCAGCGCTGGAGTCAGCAGAAGCCTTTTGTTTCACGGAAACGCTTGTGCCGCCAACAACTTCGATTCCGCTCAAATCGCCAGCATTAGCGAAAGCCTTGCCAGTAGTCTCTACAGCGACAGTACCTGCGGCACCCTTGCCAGCAACGCCAGCAACGATTTTGTTGTTATTGCCAACATCAGTCACCGCAACAGCAACGTTCTTGCCGCCTTCAACTGTGATGGTGTCTGCAGCGGTGTTCACTGTGGATGCGAATGCGACTTTTACGTCTGTTGTAGCCGAAGCAGTAGCCTTAACTACACCACCAGCTTTAACGACATTCAGGTTGGTGACATTAGCAAGAGCAGATGTATCAACTGTGACAGCCTTTGCGCCCGAAGCCTCAACGATTTCAACGTTCTTGACAGTGCCCAGAGTGATAGCTGTGCCGTCTTCGGACTGCACCTTCAATGTATCTGTTCCAGCGCCGCCGTCGATGATGTCCAGTGCGCTCAAAGTGTTCAGTTCGGCGTTAGTGCCAGCGGTGCCAGCATTCAGCGAACCAATAAAGGTGTCGTTCAGAGCTGTACCGGTCAGATTGTCGAGACCTTTAGTCAGCGTGAAAGTGGTGCCGACTGCGTTGCCGCTGTTAGAAGCGACGTTTGCTGTCACTGTCGACAGAGCTGCAGCAGTAACTGCGCTGTCCAGCGAAGCTTGAGTCTGGCCAACTGCCTTCAGCCATGTTGCTGCAACTGCGTTAGCTGCTGCGCCGCTGTATGCATTGATCAGGTCGATAGTTGTCAGAGCATCAGTGAACTTGCCAGCTGCTGTTGTCTTGTTCTTGATGGTGTCGACGTCGCCTGCGCCTGCATCACGGATGATGTCGGTAACGAGGGATGCAACGGTGGATGTGCCCTTGACCAGGTGATCAACCCAGTTCTGCAGGCCAGCCACGTCCGGATCGCGGTTCAGCAGGTTCTGATAAACCTTAGTGACGATCTGGTTGTAGTTCAAGCCCTTGAATACGATAGTGTACTCGTCGGACTTGGCGAATTCTGCGCTGATTGCCTTCTTCAGGTCAGCTTCAGTCTTGCCAGCGGAAAATGCCTCCCATGTACGCAGACCTTGAAAATCTGCCGGGCGGTTGAAAAACGCAACATACATCTGTTGAATGATAGATGTGTATGCAGTAGCCATTCGAATAACTCCTAGGAAGTTTTTAGTCAGTAGTTCACTCTGCAGTTCTTTTGAAACACTTGCTGGTCTGCAGGACCGCGTACGCATAGTGGCAGAAAGTACTGCTAGGAAATGTGACGGTCATCACACGTCTCTTTAAAACCACAGCGACTCGCAATTTGGCAACAAATTACGCGCACCGCATTATGAAAGATTGTCAACAGGAAAGCAAATTTTGGCTACTTTTGGTCGGTGTTGGAGCTACCGGGATAAGGCAGGTCGCATACGAGAGGGCAATGAACTCGCCGGTTGGCCGGTTGCGGGGCGCTTCTGTCGGCCAACTATAGATCCGTCCCTAAAATATGTTGAGCCGGATCCCCTCAGCCCGGCCCTCTCCCAGAGGGAGAGGGGGAGATCAGCGGCCCGAACAATCAACCATTTTTCGGGCCGAATCAATAGGGGCCGGAAATTGCAAGACTTGTATCGGCTGGCAGTTGATTGCATCTTTGTCAAGCATTTTGCCGGACGGCCGTCCTGATGATGAAGCTGTGCGAGAGCTGGCCGGGCGCTGAATCAAACCTCACAAACCGGTCACATGGCGGCTGCCTTTATATTGCAGCTCATGAAAGCAATCAGTCCCTGCATCTCCGGAGAGCATGCAGGGACTGATTGCTTGTTCTTATTTCTTACGGAAGGCGCTTATATCGCCACCCTTGCCTACTTCGTCTGATCGGCTCCATCCTTCGCCGCCATGTTGCCGGCCGTGCCGCCAGCATTGATGCCGGCGGCTTTGCCGGTAGGTTCGTCGCTGTGCGGTGGCGATCACGACTCGCCTGGATCTTTCAGCGTGACCAGGTTATGCCGTCTCATTTGTGACCTTGACATATCGCGCGCCCTCAAGCACGAAGCCTTCGGAGCAGTCCTCGTTACCTAGGCCGTTCACATCCACCTCTTCCGAAACTGCCGCGTCGGGGTAGAACTGAAGTGAATTTGGATATTCTTCATCGCCACTAATCTCCTCGATATGGGACACCAGCGGGACGCCGATCTCGTTGGCAATCCTGAGGCCGAATTGACTCAGGCGCACCAGATAATCCTCCGGTACGCCGACCTGCGCGTAGGGCCTTGCCATATGCATCACGAGATTGTTTGCAGCGGAATCAATACCGAGACGGACCAGGATTCTGGCTTGCAGCCGGTCGTCTGGCGACTTCAACGCCAGGAGCCGGCTCCTTCCCTGCATCACAATCCCCATCAGGGACGGTGCATGCGTGGCCTGACCATACACATTCAGGCAGCTTGCAGGAACTTCGGTGCCGCACAAGAAATAATCTTCAGGGTCTTGTTTGAACTGAAGCTTCCACTTGTCCAGATTTCTCTTGCCTTTGGGAGCGAGGCTGTCCAGGTTCGCGGGTTCTTCCAGCGACATGTCGAACCACTTCCGCAACGCGGCCGGATTGATGTCGCTGGCTTTTGTCAGATGCTCCGACATACTGAGATCGTTACGCGCCCGTGAAAACGCCGCTGGATCGGTATCCAAGATCGCACTGTCAATATAACGGTTCAGCAGTTGGAAAATCTTTTGCTTTTTTTCAGAAGTAGCGGCTAATCCTACGTACAAGCGTACTATGTGGGAAATCAATGCATTGCGGTCACGGGTAGATGAAAGGTAAGACTGCATGCGACTGGCGAAATCATCCATGCTTTCTCCCTTCGACTCCTTTGCATTCGATCTGCCGAGAATTTCATGAAGCACTTCCGTTAAGACGGACTCGATGCGGCTATTCCGATCCAGCCGATTCAAATGATTATTCGCGAGCGAGGCAATATCCGCATAGGATGTCGCCCTGAGGTCCAGTAACGCGGTGAGGCTCTGTACGGCACTAATGAAGTCCTTGCAATGACCTGAAGTGAGGCGCCCTTCTTGCGGCACTCCAGCCGTAATCACACCCAGCAAGCGGTTTGCCCGATCAGCATCCAACGGCGGTTGCAGCAGGCTGAGGAAACAGTCGAAGATTGGCTTGCACTTCAGCTGATCCCTGAATTCACGCATGTAGAGCAGCCGTTCCAGTTTCTCCATGACTCCTTGATCAGCATTGGGAAGTGATGCAAGTTGAACCAGTATTGGCACCAGCAAGACCGTATGTCGCCGGCTTCCCAATTTCTCGCTGGCGGCAACAAACTTCTGCCGCAGATTCTCGTCGAGCATGCAAGATGCCAGGCATGTCAGCAGCGACTCACCATGCTTCTGCTCGGAGAAGTCGATGATTTGTTTCAATGTTGATAGAAACAGCTGTTGCAACCCATTATTCGCCGCTTGTTGCGACGTGCCATGGAAGGCCTCCTCTATGCTGGGGTGCATGAACAGGATAACGGCGCGCCACGCAAGGAGGGTGATGCGGCGCCTCTCCAGCGCATCCTCTTCATTACGGGCTTTGTCCAGGAGCATGGCAAGTCCAGGCACAGTGATTCCGTAACGCTCCGCATTTGCCTCAAACTCGGCACCTTGGTCCATGTTGCGAGACAGCTCTGCGACGAGAAGTCGTGCGGTGCCAGCCACCTCATGCACGCGGCCAACGACCTTGGATGACCGCTCGTTCCATGTCGCGCCCCTTATGGCCGGAAAGCACCTTTGCTTAAGGTAATGGGCCAGCACACTTCTTTTGTCTTCATCACTCAAACCGAGCCGGCGCATGTTCCTGGACAGTTCTGTCACGTCCTGCTCGCCATGAATCATGTCTGCCAAAATTTCGGCCCGCGCCGATGGTTCCTTCACCGGAAGCGATTCAAGATTCGCAAATACGCCTTGCGCCCCTTTCTTCGCAAGTTCGCGAAGGAGAACAAGGCTGTCCTCTTGCTCCATTTCGCCGAGGCCTTGGATACCCGGCAACCGAGGCGGACGTCTTAACGGCGAAGTGCGGATCGCGTCGGTCAACAGATTCAGTTGTTCTTCGCGGGTGAAACCGAACATTTTAAAGTTTTGGCGCAACGGTTCCCATTGTTTGCCCGCTTGCAGCGCAAGCGTTGCGAACGCCGTTTTCTCTTCGGGGGTGATTGGGTAATTCTCGGATTGAAAAGAGCCGACAAAGCTATCAGGATTCGTCATGTATTTTTCACTCATGACTTCAACAGGATTTCTCTGCCCGAAAAGCGTTGACCGGCGGTGCGCAAGCGTTATCTGTTGCAAGGAATGGGCTGAACCTTCCGGCGATGGCAATCGTGGAATCCGGCTCGGTCCAGCTGAGTCTGCCACACCTGACACACTGTGCCGAGATGATGCCAGGGCCAATTGGTTATAAATTTTTTGGCGTGAAGCCGACCCTGCCGACATCGATTGCACCCGGGCGGGTTCCCGCACCGAAGCGGATGCAGCCTGATGGCCGACAGTGGGACTGCCGCGATCCGCGTTTCTTGCGACATGCTCCGCTTCCTCGGCTTGATTATCCGAAACACAGCCACATACTGCCTGGATACGGCGAAACGCCGAGGACAACATACCGGCCATCATGAACCTCCATTCAACACATTACGGTGATTAAACAACTTTTACGTCCGCACTTTCAGTGAGCAGCCCTTTGCTATCACCTAGGGGATAACAACGCGCATAGGCGGCAAGAGAGGCATTACTGTTGTGGAAACATTCGAGCTGGATGAGTGACTGGAGCCGGGGAATAGTTCCATTCACAAAACACGCGTGGGTATTGACTGAGCGGGAGACATCGCATGGCAGAAAGCTGATAAAGGCACCCCGGAAAGCATCAGCCCCTGCATGTCCGGGGAGCATGCAGGGGCTGATTGTTTGTTCTGTTACAGGAGGCGCTTACGTCGTTTGCGTCATATACGTCGTTTACGTCATTTATGTCGCGACTACTTCGTCCAGTAGGTGCCGCCGTAGGCATTGCGGTTGGCGTCAATGCGCCGGTCGAACAGATAGGCGGCGCTGCCGCCGTTCTCGTTGCTGAGTATGCCTTCCACGTTCATGTTGTTCTGGTTGGCGAACTGCCCCTCCCCGAACATGCGGCCGTCCTGCGTGACCTGGCCGGTGGCCTGCATGCCAATGCGCTCGGCCTGGTGGACGAGGTCGAAGCTGGTGGCGAAGCTGGACTTGGCAAAATCCACACTCAGGCGGCCATTCTCCAGGGTGGCCGGCGTGGCGAGGTTGCCGCGCGAGGCATCGACGATCACGCCCGCGCCGTCGCGCATGGAAAAGCTGACCGCACCGGAAGTCGGGGACTGGTAGTCGCTGCCTCTTGCGCGCAGCAGGGCAAAGTAGGAATTGATGGCGCTGAGCTGCGCGCCATCCGCCCTCACCTGCGTGGTATTGATGGTGGCGGGCTGATCGGCCAGCGCCTGCCACCTTCCCCAGATGATTTCCTTCGGGGCAGTGATGACGACCGGAGGCGGGAGAGGCGCGGAAGGCAGGGGTACGGTGGTGCTCGGCGCCCCATTGTCGACCGGCTTCAGCGAGGCTGCCAGGTTGACAAGCTCGGATGTCTTCTGCGGATCGAGGGCGATTTCCTTGGCTGCCAGGTTGCCGGCCGTGCCGCTGGCGTTGGTGCCGGCGGCTTTGCCGGAGGGTTCGTCGCTGCGCGGCGGCGCGGTCAGGTCGGGAGACGCCCCGCTGCTCGGCAGGACCTGCGGGGCGGCCTGGCCCTTGCGCACCTGCAGCAGCTGGCCGGCTTCGCGGGCGAAGAGTTCACGGCTGTTGCCGCCCTCGCAGGGGCCCGCGCCTTCCGGACCGCAGGCGGACGAGAAGCCGCTGACCACAACGCCGCCGGAAATGACGGCGACGCGCGAGGTTTCATGGTCGGTGTATACAGTGAAGTCGGTGCCGCGCACGCCGATGGCTGCCACCGGCGTATTGAAGCGGAAATTCTCTTTTGCCTGCCTTGCGCCGTCGCCGGAAATGGCGCGCGCCACGCCGCTGGTCAGTTCCAGCTTGATGCGGGTGTTGGCGGGTTTGGCGGCGTCGACATGGTAGGCAATGATCTTTGCCTTGCTGTTGGGGCGGAGGATGAGAAAGCCGTTGTCTATCGTTTTCAGGTAGATGTAGCCGTCGGCGCCGGTGGTGATTTCATCGCCCTCCTGCACCGGATTGCCCAGCGTGAGCTGCGCGCCCGCGCTCTGGACCTGCCCGGCAACGAACACGATGCGCGCCGCCTCGCCGGCCTGGGCCAGCCCTGCGGCACTCAGCAGCGTTATCACGGATACAATTCGACGTAGCATGGTTAGTTTCCCCCTGGTCACATTTTCGATTATGCAATGCACAATGCAGTGACGACCGTCACATTTTCCAACTACTTCAGCATCTTGTACATGAAGTTTGTGTAAATGTGAGGCAATGCGTTGGAATTCCACCCGGAAATGGAAAAAGCCGGTGTGCTTCGTTGGCATTTGTGCAAGTTGGTGCGTTCAGAACTTCCCGCTTGATGAAAACCGAGGGAAAACCGTGGCGAATCCGCACACGAATACGCACATGAATACGCAATACATTGCGGCTGGCCCCGGGTTTGTCGCTTCTAACTTGCCTCTGGTAAACATGGGATAGAGATTCGGCCGGCATGAAGCTATACTTACCGCTTATCAAAAAACCGCCGCGCCGGCCGCACGTAGCCTTTATTGCAGCCCTTTCCACCCTTCCCCTTTTCCGCCCGCCCTGCCTTCCTTCATGACGTTACCGGCCAGCCTTCGCAAGTATTTGCCGTCCGTCGTCTGGATCCGGTTCGGCATTGCCGCGGCGGCGGTGCTGCTCACCGCGTGGGCGCAGTGGCTGCCTCCCGTTTCCGGCTCCTATCTCGCCAATGAATGGCTGAGAGACCATTTCATCAGGGTGCGCGCTTCCACCGTTCCCGAGCAGCGCATCGTCATGATCGATATCGACGAGGCCAGCCTGAGCAAGGTGGGGCCTTGGCCTTGGCCGCGCGAGCGGCTGGCCAGCCTGGTTGAAAACCTGGTCGGCCATTACAAGGTGAGCGGCGTGGCGCTCGACCTGGTGATGCCGGAACCAGCCGATGCGCAGGGCGATGCGCGCCTGGCCATGCTGGCGCAGCACGGGCCGGTGGTGCTTGCCCAGGTGCTGGATTACATCGATCGCGACGAGCCGCTCAGGGTCGGGCGCATTACCGGCGGCACGCCGGCGGAATCCGCGCCGTCCGGCCTGCCGACCGCCAAGGCCACCGGCTATATCGCCAATCATGCCGGCTTGCAGGGTGCCCGCCACCTGGGCAATATCGGCTTCGTGCCCGACCCCGACGGCACCATCCGCTATCTGCCGATGGTGACCTCGTTCAACGGGCGCGAGTACCTCACCCTGTCGGCCATGCTGTTCCAGTGCTGCGGCAACGGGCAGGCCGCCCAGCCGGACGAGGAAGGATTCTGGCGGATTCCCTACAGCCGGGACTGGTCGGCCTACACCCTGCTGTCGGCCTCGCAGGTCTTGGCCCTGAAGGCGCCGGCGGAGCTTCTTGAAAACAGGCTGGTGATCATCGGGTCGTCGTCGCTGGGCCTGACCGACCGCGTTGCCACGCCGCTGGCGCCGTCCACCAGCGGCATGCTGGTGCATGCGGCGGCCTTGACCTCGATGCTGGACGAACAGGAAGGCAAGGCGCCGGCGCGCTGGCCGGGACGCTGGATCGCGGTGCTGTTCGCCGTACTGGTGGCGGGCATTGCGGCCTACAGCTTTCCGCGCTATTCGGCCCTTTCCAACGTGGCGCTGCTCGGCATTGCCTCGGCGCTGTGGCTGCTGCTGGCTTACCTGATCGCGCCCCACGATCCCTCGTTTTCCACCACCGGGCCGCTGGCTTCGCATCTGCTGCTGCTGGCGGTGGGCGTGCCTTTCGACTGGCAGCTGGCGCAGCGGAAATCGCACAGCCTGCTGGGAACGCTCAGGCAGTACGTGGCCACCGCCGTGGTGGACGAGCTGCTGCAAAGCGACCTGAAAGATCCGCTCACGCCGCGCGAGCTGACGGTGACCACCCTGATTGCGGACATGGAAAGCTATACCACCTACGTGGAATCGCTGTCGATCGAGGAAGCGGCGCAGCTGACGCGGGATTTCCTTGCCTGCCTGACGCGGCCGGTGCTGTCCAAGCGCGGCACCATCGACAAGTACACCGGCGATGGCATGGTGGCATTCTGGGGAGCGCCGCTGCCGGTGGCAGACCATGCGGACCTGGCGCTGGAAGCGGCGCGGGCCATCGTCGAGGAAGTGCGCCGCTTCAGCGAAGTGCGCATGAAAGCCGGCATGCCCGCATTGCGGGTGCGCATCGGCATCGAGAGCGGCATCGCGATGGCGGGCGACTTCGGCAGCAGCTCCCGCAGCATCTATACCGCGGTCGGCGACAGCGTGAACGTGGCGGCGCGCCTGGAACAGGTGGCGCGCAACCAGCCTTACGACATCATCATCGGACAGGGCGCGGTCAGCCGGGCCACGCGCCACAGCTTCAAGCTGCTGGGCGATTTCAGCTTGCGCGGGAAAGAAAGAACACACACCCTGTACACGCTGGAAGGCCACGTCTCTTCGAAGGCGGAGGCGCAATGAAGCCTTCCCTGCGCTCCCTGGCCTTGTTGCTGTCGCTGTCTCTGGTCGCTGCGCCGCCGGTCCTGGCGCAGACGCCTCAGATGCAGCCGCCGCAGCCGCTACAGCCGCCGCAGCCGCCCCAGACGCAGCTGGCCCAGCAGGACTTGTACCTGGATGCATTGCGCTCGCTTTCCGAGGGCCGGCAAGGCGATGCCAGCGAAGCCCTGGCCCGCATGATCGAACGCGAACCGCAGCATGCGGGGGCATGGCTGGACCTGGCCATCATCCAGTGCGAGCTCGGCCATGCGGCGGAAGCGGAGCGCCTGTTTGCGACGATAGAAACCAAGTTCGCGCCTCCCCCGGCGATTCTCGCGGTGATCGCGGACCAGCGGACGAAGGGATGCAAGGGCTGGCAGCCGCAGAAGCGCACATCGGTCGTGATCGGGCGCGGCACCGACAGCAACGTCAACCAGGGCGCGAGCGATCCTTTCTTCACCGTGGGGTCGGGCGACGTGCGGGTGCAGCTCCAGCTGCTGCCGGAGTATCTCCCCCGGCGCGACAGCTATACGGTGGCCGCCGTCGATCATGTGCGCGACCTGACCTCGAACGGCGCACTCGGATTCGTCTATGCGCGCGCGGTCCATAACGACAGCCTGACGAAGTACAACTCCGGCACCCTGATCGGCGGCATCGAGCAGCCCTGGCGCGCCGGCAACTGGAGCCTGCGCGGGGCCGGGCTGGCGGTGCTGCAAAGCCTGGGCGGAAAGCTCTACCAGGTGCAGAGCCAGGCCCAGCTGCGCGTGGCGCCGCCGCTCGGATTGCCGCAGCATGTGCAGGCGAGCGTCACCGCGGGCGTGTCGCATATTCACTATCCGACGCTGGGCGAGTTCGATTCCAATACCTTCGAACTGCGCGGCTCGGCCAGCTACCGTGGCGCGCAGTCGCTGCTGCAGGCCAGTACCGGCTATCTGTCGGACCGGGCGCAGGGCGCGCGGCCCGGCGGAGACAGGAGCGGCTGGCTGATGAGCCTGTACGGCAAGACGCAGCTGACGCCGCAGCTTTCCGGGGAGCTGAGCTGGACGCGGCAGTCTTGGCGCAGCGACAACCCTTATTCGCCCGGATTCATCGACGAGGTGCGCGACCAGCGCACCCAGGTGTGGCGGGGCGCGCTCAGCTACCCGATCTCGGCCCGCCAGTCGATCCAGCTCGAACTGCGCCAGGTGAGGAACCGTGAAAACATTTCGCTGTTCCAGTATTCGAGCCGGCAGGTGCAGATCAGCTGGCAATGGCAGGATTTCTGACGCTCGCCGGCGAGCCCTGATATTGCTTCACGCGTGCAAGAGCAATGCAACGCGGCGGAGTTGAATATAATCCCTTCTCTTTGGAAATGCCGGGCGGGAAATTTTCCTTTTTTCCTTTTTTTCCTTTTGCGCCGGTTTCCGTCATCACCGCTTCATCACCGATAGCAGAAAGACATATGGGTTGGGAATGGATTGTATTCGGGGCCATCGCCCTGGGAATCACGGGCGGATGCCTGGCGCCGGCAAGATGGCTGCCGCCGCTGCCGAACGACAAGCTGATGCATTTTCTTGCGTATGGCGTGCTGGCGTTAATGATCGGACACCTCGTCAAGGCCAATGCGGCATTCTTCCTTTCATTGGCCGTGCTGCTGCTGGCAAGCCTTCTGATAGAAATATTGCAAAACTTCGTCCCGGGCAGGAAGTTTTGCTGGTTCGACATGATGGCGAACGCCGCGGGCATATTGATGGCAGCCTTGCTATCTCAACTGTTAACACTGCTGTAAAAACACCGCAACCCGGCCCCAATTCGCCTGCAAGAAATAGGTGATTCAAAGAAACGGCGGCTATAATCGGCTCAACGTGTTTGGGAGCGAAGATTAATGACGTCTATCGGCAGCAACGAGGTTTCCGCTTTGGCAACTGCAGGACCGGCTCCGTCCCAGGCTGTACCGAACGAAGCGGCAGCGACGCCGCAGAAGCTCAACATCAATATCAATATCACCCAGGTGAACCTGCAGGTCCACCTGCGCAAGATTCCCTTGCTCGCGCAGTTGACCGAGGAAGAGATGTCGAGGGTGAAAGCCGAGCTGCGCATCAAGCAGTACGCCCGCCGGGAAGTGGTATTGCACAAGGGCGGCGCGGGCGACAGCCTGCTGTTCCTGCTGAGCGGCCAGCTGCAGGTGATCGACGTGACCGAAGACGGCCGGGCCATCGGCCTGCGCATGCTGGCGCCGGGAGACTTCTTCGGCGAGATCGCGGTGATCAACGGCTCCACGCGCTCCGCTTCCGTGGTTGCCCTCACCCCGGTGCTGGTGGCGTTCCTGCCCCGCTCCACCGCGTTGCACCTGTTCTCGCACTCGCCGTCGGCCGCCAATCACATGCTGCGCCACCTTGCCGAAAAGGTGCAGCGCGATTCCGAATTCCGGGCGCTGCTGAGCATTCACAACACCTCTCGCCGCGTGTACAACTTCCTGCAGCTGTATACGCAGAAAAAGCCCGACAATTCGCTGGTGGTGGAAAACCTGCCGACCCACCAGGATATTGCCATCATGATCAACACCAGCCGCGAATCGGTGACGCGCTCGATCCTGACGCTGGTGCAGCAGGGCATCGTGGAAAAGGACGCCCAGCACCGCCTCATCATCCTCAAGCCGGATGCCTTGCAAAAGCTGATCGAAGGCAAGGTCTGACCTGCGGTTCGGGCCAAGGCCCGGCTTGGTGAATCCGGCCTTCCGGACCCGGCTTTCAACCTGCGGCCGGCAAACGAAACAGCCGGCCTGCGGATGTGCATCAAATCCCCTTTGCATGACGATTGATACCGCTGCGCATATAATATGCGCCATTCTTTCCGAGCAAACTCATACAAAAATAACAACAACCAATTCCATGGATTCATTTCTGCCGTGCATGCCTTCAACTTCCCGCCTGAGCCCACCCTGACCGACTCTCTCCCGCTCCCCTCCTTCCGCCGGCCCGATGCCGCCCGTGGCCCGGCTGCGGCTGCGATGGCGGGCTCCGTCTGATGGGCAGTATCCGCGTCGCCAATCTCGGCAAGGCATACAAGACATATCCGACCGGATGGTCGCGCCTGGTGGAATGGCTGGTGCCGTTCGCCGGCGAGCGCCATCAGCTGAAATGGATCATCAAGGACATCAATTTCCACGTCGATGCGGGTGAAGCCGTGGGCATCATCGGCATCAACGGCGCGGGAAAGAGCACCCTGCTGAAAATGATCACGGGAACCGTGCAGCCGACTTCCGGCAGCGTGTCGATGCATGGCCGCGTCGCCGCGATGCTCGAGCTGGGAATGGGTTTCCATCCAGATTTCACCGGGCGGCAGAATGCCCTGATGTCGGGGCAGCTGCTGGGCATCAGCAACGAGGAAATGAATGCGCTGATGCCTTCCATCGAGGCGTTCGCGGAAATCGGCGATTACATCGACAAGCCGGTGCGCGTTTATTCGAGCGGCATGCAGATGCGGCTGGCATTCAGCGTGGCAACGGCCAAGCGTCCCGACATTCTCATCATCGACGAGGCGATGTCCGTCGGCGATGCCTACTTCCAGCACAAGAGCTTCGACCGCATCCGGGAATTCCGGGAACAGGGCACGACGCTGCTCATCGTTTCCCACGACAAGGCGGCCATCCAGTCCATCTGCGACCGCGCCATTCTTCTCAATGCCGGGCGTCTCGAGAAGGAAGGCTCGCCGGAAGAGATCATGGATTTCTACAACGCCATGATCGCGGAAAAGGAAAACCAGACGGTGCGCGTCGAGAAACTGGATGACGGCAAGGTGCAGACCATTTCCGGGACCGGCGAGGCCACCGTGCGCGACATCGCGCTGCTCAACGAGAGAGGCGAGCGCTGCGAAGTGGTCGGGGTCGGCTCCACGGTCACGCTCGAGGTGACGGTGGCGGTGCATTCCCCCATCCCGCGCCTGGTGCTGGGCTACATGATCAAGGACCGGCTCGGACAGCAGATGTACGGCACCAACACCCACCTGAAGAACCTGCCCCTGAGCGACGTACGCCCGGGCGAGGATGTGGTGTACCGGTTTACCTTCGGAATGAATCTCGGGCCGGGCACGTATTCGATCGCCACGGCGCTGGTGAGCTCCGATACCCATCTCGTCAACAACTATGAATGGCGTGACCTGGCGCTGGTGTTCACGGTAGCGAACATGGACTACGAACACTTTGTCGGCTGTGCCTGGCTCAACCCTTCCATCGATATCGCGCGCAAATGACTTTTATCTCCTACGCCCAGAACTTCGAAGATGTCATGCTGTGGCGTGCGCTCAAGCACGTCGAGAACGGTTTCTACATCGATGTCGGCGCCAACGACCCCACGCTCTATTCGGTGACGAAGGCATTCTATGACCGCGGCTGGAACGGCATCAACCTGGAACCGGTCGCGCAGTTCTTCGAGCGCCTGCAGAACGAGCGCCCGCGCGATATCAACCTGCAGCTCGGCGCCGGCGCCAGCGAAGGCAGCTTCCGCTTCTTCGACATCCCCGATACCGGGCTGGCGACCTCGGATGCGGCGATGGCGCAGATGCATCGGGAACAGGGCTGGAACGTGCGGGAAATCCAGGTCCGGGTCGAGCCACTGTCGGGGATCTGCGAGCGCCATGTCACCGGCGACATCCATTTCCTGAAGATCGATGTCGAAGGCGCGGAAAAGGAAGTTTTGCTGGGCATGGACTTCGCGCGCTGGCGGCCTTGGATCGTGGTGATCGAAGCCACCCTGCCGATGTCGCAGCAGACCGCCCATGAGAACTGGGATTCGCTGGTGGTGGATGCGGGCTACGAGTACGTATACTTCGACGGCCTGAACCGCTATTACGTCGCGCGTGAACGTGCGGAGCTGAAGGCGGCTTTCAAACTGCCCCCGAACGTGTTTGACAATTTCGTGCTGAACCGGGACCAGGAATCGGAGCTGCGGGTGGCCGAGGCGGAATCCCGCGCGCAGCAGTCGCAGCGCGACCGCATCGAGGCCGAACGCCTGCGCGCCGAAGCCGAACGGCAGCGCGCCGAAGCGGAGATGCGCCGCATCGAAGCCGAACGCATGCGCGCGAATGCCGACGAAGCCGCGCGCCTTGCAATCGAGGGCCTGCACTCGACTCAGGCCACCCTGGATAACGTCGTGCAGCGCCTGCATGGCGCCGAACACCTGATCGCGGAGATCTGTTCCAGCAAGTCATGGCGCATCACGGCCCCGCTGCGCTGGGGCAACGCCAATATCAGCCAGATAAAAGGCGCCGCCCGCCAAGCGGTGACGTCGCCACGCAGCTTTGCGGCGCGCGTGGCGCGCTTCGGCCTGCGCAAGAGCGTTCCGGTGATCAAGAGCAATCCGATGCTGATGGCCGGCGCAAATCGGTTGCGGAATGCGTTTCCGGACTTGAGCGACAAGCTGCTCCAGTCGGCAAAGCCGGTTGCCGCCGCCCGCATGCAGCAGTCGCCGCTGGCCCTGGTTCAGCAAGATCTGCCGGCATGGGGCGAATCCGCCACCCCGGCGGAACGGTTCAAGGATGCGCTGAAGCTGGAGCTTGCGCGGCGCGCCCACGAAAAGAACTGACCATGCGCCTGCTATTCGACCTCTTCCCCTGCCAGACAGGCTCCCGTTTCCGCGGCATCGGCCGCTATGTGATGTCGCTCGCCGACACCATGGCCCGCCTGCGCGGCCGGCATGACATGGTTGCGGTGGCCAACGGCCTGTATCCGGACAGCGCCGATGCGTTGCGGGAACAGCTGGGGCGGCGGCTGCCGCCGGCGCATTTCGCGACCTACACCCACCCGCCTGTCGGTCCCAACGAAGGCAGCGATGCCGCGATTGCAGCCACGCTCGTTCACCACGCGTACCAGGCGATGGCCCCGGACGTGGTGTTCTGCTCCAGCCCCTTCGAAGGCTGGCATGAGCCCGGCACTCCGGCCCTGCCGATCGGGCGCCTGCCGTCGGCGCTGCGGGTCGGCGTGCTGTACGACCTGATTCCCTGCGTCTATCCCGAGCATTATCTGAATGTGCCGGTCGTGAAGGCATGGTACGAGCGGCGGCTGGAAGCGCTGAAGGAGTTCGACCTCCTGCTGGCCATTTCCGACGCCACGCGCGACGATGCGATCCGCATTCTCGGCATCGAACCCGATCGCGTCGTCAACATCGCCGGCGCCGCCAGCAGCA
>NZ_JAWIIV010000058.1:0-22489 GCF_035916955.1 Noviherbaspirillum album
AGCAGCGTATCCATGTAGGTGCCGACGGCGTCGGGCGACGGCTCCCAGAAGATGCGCCAGTTCCAGTTGTAGTTCATAGCTTGCCCTTATGCGTTGCGTGTATCGCCTTGCCGATCAAGCGATGACATTCGTCATCCGATCATTGCCCGATGCCTTGCACCGATCCCATGCCACGGCATGGCGTGAGATAGAAACCAATACAAAGGTGCGTTGTAATAGCGTTTTGTGATAGCGCCTTGCAAAAGCGGGAAGCATTCGCTTCCCGCTTTGAACTTGGATTTCGCCTGCACGGCAAAACAGCGACGCCGCTTCGGCGTCGGCTGCATGCCGTCCTGCCGTTTTACTGATAGGCAGCCGGATCGCCGGAGTCGGTCGGCTTGGCGATGACCTTCTTCAGCTGCTCGCCCATCGGCCAGTTCAGGTTCACGCCCTTGGGCGGAATCGGCGACTGGAACCACTTCGCATAGATGCGGTTGATCTCGCCTGACTTGAAGACACCGACGATCGCTTCATCGACGACCTTCTTGAAGCCCGGGTCGTCGCGGCGCATCATGATGCCGTAGGGCTCAAGCTGCAGCGCATCCTTGGTAATCGTGTAGTCAGCCGGCGACTTGGAAGTCGCGGCCAGCGAAGCCAGCAGGATGTCGTCCATCAGGAAAGCCACCGCGCGACCGGTTTCCACCATCAGGAAGGCTTCGGCATGGTCCTTGGCCGACAGAATGTTCATGCCGAGATTCTTCTCGGTATTGAGCGCGGTCACCTGGCGCATCGACGTAGTGCCGGCGGTCGACACCAGGGTCTTGCCCTTGAGGTCGTTCAGGGAATTCACGTTGGCTGTTTTCTTGGCCAGCAGGCGGTTGCCCGAGACGAAGGTGGTCGGCGCGAACGCGACCTGCTTCTGGCGCTCGACGTTGTTGGTGGTCGAACCGCATTCGATATCGATGGTGCCGTTGGCCATGAGCGGAATGCGGGTGGCCGATGTAACCGGGTTCATCTTGACGTTGAGCTGGGTCAGGCCGAGATTTTTCTGGATGGCTGTTACGGCTTTCATGCACAGATCAATCGAATAGCCTTGGTAGGACTGCTTGTCGTCCAGATAGGAGAAGGGAATGGAAGAGTCGCGCACGCCCAGGGTAATGGTGCCGCTATCCTTGATTTTCTTGAGCGTAGGGCTTTCCTGCGCTTGCGCTGCTCCCGCGATGACCCCTGCGCCGATAAGAACAGTGATCAGTTTTGCTAGTTTCATTTTATCTCCTGGAAAAAGTTAGCAACTTTAGTGTACCAAAAGCTATGCATATAAGACACGATTTCGATTGATCCCATACATAACTCCCCTACGGCACCGCCATGTTGTCGGAACATGGCTTTGTTTTGAATTGCACGCAATACGTATTTATACGGATAAGTGCTCTTGCAGCATCGAGCGCGACATTTCAGTCGCCGACTTTGTCGGTCGGAAAACGGAAGGTATCGCGCAGCAGGTGTCCCATCGGCATATTCATGGCCAGGTTCTTGGGAGGAATCGGATGCTTGAACCACTTGTCGTAGAGCTTGTAGACCTCGCCGTCGTTGATGATGCGGCCCATCTCCCGGTCCACCACGGCCTTGAATGCCGGATCTTCCCTGCGCATCATGATTGCGTAGGGCTCGGCCGACAGGGCATCGCCCACAACGACGAGTTGTTCGGGGCGAGGGGAACCGGCACGCAATCCGTACAGCAGGACATCATCCATCGGAAAAGCCGCGGCCTGCCGCTCCTCCACCATGGCAAACGATTCCGCATGGTCGCGGCCTTCCAGCAGCCGCAATCCGAGTGCGCGCACCTTGTCACGATCGGCGAGCAGCTTCATGGTGGTCGTGCCCTTGGTCGTAACCACCTGCTTGCCTCGCAGGTCGGCCCAGTTGGCGATGCCGGAATCGGCCCGTACCACCATGCGGACGGCGGCTATGAAATGGGGGATGGTGAAGGCGACCTGCTTGCGCCGTTCGGCATTGTTGGTGGTGGAACCGCATTCAAGGTCGGCCTTGCCGTCGACGATCGCCGGAATGCGCGTCGAGGAGGTAACCGCGAGGTATTGGATATTGAGGCGATCAAGCTTGACTTCACGGCGCACTGCATCGGCGATCTTCAGGCAAAGATCCATTGCATACCCGATCGGCTTCTTGTTGTCGTCGAGGTAGGAAAACGGTACCGAGGCTTCGCGGTGCGCGATTGTGATCGTACGGCTGTCGCGTATCTTGGACAGCGTATCGGTGCCGGCATGCACGGGTACGGATGCGGCAAGCAGGCAGCATGATACCGCCAGCCCGGCTTTAAGAATCGGACTTGTAATCGTGATGTCGAGCATAAGGTCTCCATCTCATGCCGGCAGAGATAACGCACAGGACGGCCGGCGTTGCATTGAACATCGGCCGACATCCTGTAGTGGCAGCCGCCGGTGCATTGCCGGCAGCTTGCCAGTTTTTAGTGCATCCGGAAAATCAAGGGTACAGTCCTCGCATTTCCCGTGCCTGCAATACTCTGGTGCAAGCCACGATAAATGCCGCAGTACGTAATGATACGTTTTTCTCCTGCGCAAGTGTCCATACTGCACCAAAAGCTTCGCGCATGATACGGGTGAGACGCTGATTGATCTCGTCCTCGGTCCAGAAGAAGCTGGAAAAATCCTGCACCCACTCGAAATAGCTCACCGTCACGCCGCCGGCATTGGCAATCACGTCGGGCACGACCAGCACGCCCTTGTCATGCAGGATATCGTCGGCTGCCGGCGTGGTCGGTCCATTGGCGCCTTCGAGGATGATCTTGGCGCGGATCTTGTTCGCATTGGCTTCGGTGATCTGCTGTTCAAGTGCGGCCGGAATGAGAATGTCACAGTCGACTTCCCAGAAGCGGCTGCGGTCGTTGACGGTATCGCCTCCGCTGAAGCCCGCAACGCTGCCATGCTGCGCGACATGCGCCTGCAGCGCGGCGACATCGATGCCGCTGTCGGAGACGATGGTGGAGATGTGATCCTGTACCGCAACCACCTTGGCACCCGCTTCGGCGAACAGACGCGCGGCGATACCGCCCACATTGCCGAAGCCCTGCACCGCAACCTTGGCGCCGTTGATGTCAAGCCCGCGCTTGGCAGCCGCTTCGCAGCCCACGACATAGACGCCGCGGCCGGTCGCTTCGCGCCGCCCCAGGCTGCCGCCAAGCGAGATCGGCTTGCCGGTAACCACGCCCGAGGCGGTGCTGCCCTGGTTCATCGAGTAGGTATCCATCATCCACGCCATGATCTGCTCGTTGGTATTGACGTCCGGCGCGGGAATGTCCTTGTTGGGGCCGATGATGATGTTGATTTCGCTGGTGTAGCGGCGCGTCATGCGCTGCAGTTCACCAATGGAGAGGGTTTTGGGGTCGACGCGGATGCCGCCCTTGGCGCCGCCGTAGGGCACGTTGACCGCCGCATTCTTGACAGTCATCCAGGCCGACAGCGCCATCACTTCCGAGAGCGTAACGTCCTGGTGGAAGCGCACGCCGCCCTTGCCCGGTCCGCGCGAGGTATTGTGCTGGACACGGTAGCCTTCGAAGTGGGCGATGCTGCCGTCGTCGCGCTCGATCGGCACATCGACAACGAGAATGCGCTTCGGACGCTTGAGGGTTTCGACCCAGCGCGCCAGCGTTCCGAGGTAAGGCGTGACGCGGTCGATCTGCTCGAGATAGACGCCCCATGGGCCGATTTCTTTTTGTGTAAGGTAGGATGGAACTTCGTGCTGTGTGGACATGGTGCTACTGCTCCTTGTGGATTCAGGCAGGCATCGCTGCTGGAATTGAATTCATTCCAATCCCAGGGCATTCCATGACATGGGATTAGCATTACAGGAAGGCATGCTAGTGCAACACATTAGCGCGATCCAATGCTTTGTAAGCATGCAACTATGCATGAAAAACATAAGGTTTGCGTCGCCGCAAAAGTACCGGCACGGGCGTTCAAACGGCCGCCGGAGCGGCCTTACGCTGGCGCGGCTTCTTGCCTGCGCGCTGGATCAGGTAGTCCCACAAACGGGCGACCACCGGCTTTCCCGGACGCTGCGCCGCCGGGCGCTCGCGGTAGAGCCGGATTTCCATGCTCAGTTCCCAGTCGGGACGTCCGCCGTCGGCGCGGGCCAGATGCTTCTGCTTAAGCTCGCGCACCACCGCGGACTCGGGCAGGAAGGCAATGCCATGGCCTTCGAGCGCCATCATTTTCAAGCCTTCGGCCATGTCCGTTTCATAGCACTTCTCGAGATGAAGAGGCTGTTCTGCATCCGCAAGGAGCAGATCGACCATGCGCCCGAGATAGGCATTGCTGGTATAGGAGAGAAACGGCAGCGGCGATTTCGCCGTGCCAGGCAGCTGCAATTGAGGAACGCCGCTGCGGTCGCAGCGCGCGTAGGCGCGCAAGGTCTCGCTGCCGAGCGTGAGCATGTCATAGCGGCTGGCGTCAAGCTGTACCGGCTGGCGCGGATGGTGATAGCACAGCAGCAGGTCGCAGCCGCCCTCCACCATTGTCATGACCGCGTCGTGCACATTGAGCGCGATGAGCCGGCTGTTGAGCATGCCGAAATCCTGCTTGAGCTCGCTGATCCATTTCGGCATGAAGGTGAGCGAGAGCGTGTGCGGCACGGCGAAGTCGACCGTCGTGTATGCGGTCGGGCGCTTGCCGCGCAGGAGCGCGCGCGCGTTGTTGATCTGCCCCAGCATTTCCAGTGCCTGTTCGTAGAACACTTCGCCGGCATGGGTAAGGCGGGTCGGATAGGAGGTGCGATCGATGAGGTCGGCGCCGAGCCAGGCTTCCAGCGACTGGATGCGCCTGGAGAATGCGGGCTGCGTCACATGGCGCAGCTCGGCCGACCGGCTGAAGCTGCCGGTCTCCGCCAATGAAATGAAATCTTCCAGCCATTTGGTTTCCATGGCGCTATGGTAGTCCGGTTCCCGGCTGAAGCAAAGCTATGCCCTGCAAGCCGCCCCGGCCATGCAGGCCGCACAGGCCTTCCAAGCCACTTAAGCCACCGCCGGTTCCGCGTCGCGGTCATTGGTGCCGGGTGACGACGGGCCGATTTCCTGCCGCGCCTGCTGGCGATCCCACATCTGCGCATAGGCGCCGTTCTGCGCCAGCAGCTGTGCATGCGTGCCGCGCTCGACGATGCGGCCATGGTCGAGCACCAGGATCTGCGCGGCATCGGCTATGGTCGACAGGCGGTGGGCGATCACTAGCGTGGTGCGGTCCTTGGCGATCTCCTTGAGCTGGGCCTGGATGGCTTGCTCGGCGCGCGAGTCGAGCGCGGATGTTGCCTCGTCGAAAATCAGGATGGCGGGATTCTTCAACAGGGTGCGGGCAATCGCGACGCGCTGCTTTTCGCCGCCCGACAGCTTCAGGCCGCGCTCGCCGACCATGCTCTGGTAGCCGTCGGGCAGACTCTCGATGAAGTCATGGATGTAGGCCGCCTTCGCCGCCGCCACGATTTCCTCGCGGCTGGCGTCGGGCTTGCCATAGGCGATGTTGTACTCGATGGTGTCGTTGAACAGCACCGTATCCTGCGGCACGATGCCGATCGCCTTGCGTAGCGAAACCTGGGTGATGTTGCGCAGATCCTGCCCGTCGATGCTGATGCTTCCGGCGTTGATGTCGTAGAAGCGGAACAGCAGGCGCGACAGCGTGGACTTGCCGGAGCCGCTGTGGCCGACCACCGCGGTGGTAGTGCCGGCGGGGATCGTGAAATCGACATCGAACAGGATCTGCCGCTTGGCTTCGTAGCTGAAGTCCACGTGCGAAAACCTGAGCTCGGCACCCTGGATGGCAAGCGGTTTCGCATTGGGTACATCGGCCACCTCGCGGTGCTGGTCGAGCAGCTTGAACAGGCGCTCTATGTCCGCCAGGCTCTGCTTGATCTCGCGGTAGATCACGCCGAGGAAGTTGAGCGGCACGTAGAGCTGGATCATGAATGCATTGACCAGCACCAGGTCGCCCAGTGACATCGTGCCGTCGATCACGCCCTGGGTGGCGCGCCACAGGATCAGGGTGACGGCGACGGCGATGATCAGCGATTGCCCGGTGTTGAGGATGGACAGCGACGTCTGCGACTTGACCGCCGCCGTCTCCCAGTTCTGCATGCTTTGATCGTAGCGCCGCGCTTCGTATTCCTCGTTGCCGAAATACTTGACGGTTTCGTAATTGATCAGCGAGTCGATGGCCCGGACATTGGCCTTGGAATCGAGATCGTTCATGGTGCGGCGGAAATTGGTGCGCCACTCTGTCACCGCCACCGTGAAGCCGATATACACCAGCAAGGCCGTGATCGTGATCCCGGCGAACCAGATATCGTAATTCAGCACCAGGTATCCGATGACCAGCGTGATTTCCACCAGCGTCGGCAGGATGCTGTACAGGGTGTACGACACCAGCGATGAAATGCCGCGCGAGCCGCGCTCGATGTCGCGCGTCATGCCGCCGGTCTGCCGATTCAGGTGAAAGCGCAGCGACAGCGAATGCAGGTGCCGGAACACCTGCAATGCGATCGTCCGCACCGCGCTTTGCGTGACCTTTGCAAACACGAATTCCCGCAACTCGGTGAACATGGTGGTACACAGCCGCAATGCGCCGTAGGCGACCAGGATACCCACCGGCAGGACCAGCAGGGTTTCCGGCCGGTCGGGGCTGATGGTCATGCGGTCGACCAGTTCCTTGAGCACCAGCGGCACGCCCACGTTGGCCACCTTGGCGCCGATCAGGAAAATCAGCGCCAGCAATACCCGCCACTTGTAGGCCCACAGGTAAGGAAACAGGGTCTTGAGCGTGCCCCAATCATTGCGGGTGCCTTCATTGGCGGGCGGCTCGGGGGATGACACGGGGGAACGGCGCATGAAATGGTTTATCCAGTGGAATGGTTTATGCTGTGGCTTCGATGATTTTAGCGTAGAGCCTGTTATGAGGCTTTTCCGGGAAAACACAATGACAGACACACTCCAGACCAGTCTGCCGCAGGGCAAGATGCCTCAATTGCGGGTGATGCCGATGCCCGCCGACGCGAATGTCCACGGCGATGTGTTCGGCGGATGGATCATGGCGCAGGTCGACATTGCCGGCTCGTTGCCGGCGGTGCGGCGCGCCAATGGCCGAGTCGCCACGGTGGCCGTCAACTCCTTCGTATTCAAGCAACCGGTGTTCGTCGGCGACCTGCTGTCCTTGTATG
This sequence comes from Noviherbaspirillum album, assembly GCF_035916955.1. Classification (NCBI taxonomy): domain Bacteria; kingdom Pseudomonadati; phylum Pseudomonadota; class Betaproteobacteria; order Burkholderiales; family Oxalobacteraceae; genus Noviherbaspirillum; species Noviherbaspirillum album. Next base: position 7,216 of record NZ_JAWIIV010000058.1, read on the forward strand.
CGGACATCGTAAAGGTGGGCAATACCTCGATCACTGTCAATGTCGAAGTCTATGCGGAGCGCAATCGCCTGCAGGTCGAGATCGTCAAGGTCACGGAAGCGACGCTGACCTATGTCGCCACCGATGAGAACCGCCAGCGCCGCCCTATTCCGCCGCTCGTCGAGGAATGACGAGCAGCCCGGATGATTTCAGGCCGGGTTCAGGCAACGCTTTCCATGCGATCTGAGCGCAGGCGATTTCTCGAACATTCGGCGCGCCTGCTATCGCTCGCCGCGCTGTCGGCCGCCTTTCCTTCCACCGCGCTGAGCCGCACCGCGCACTATCCGTTCAGCCTGGGCGTGGCTTCCGGCTCGCCGCGCGCCGCCAGCGTTGTCCTGTGGACGCGCATCCTGCCAGACCCGCTCGATGCGCAGTCTTCCGGCAGCCGGCCGTATGCGGTGCAATGGGAAATCGCGGAAGACGAAGGCTTTAGGAAAATCGTGGCCAAGGGCAACGCGACCGCGCTGCCCGAGCTCGCGCACAGTGTGCATGTCGATGCCGTCGGACTCAGGCCGGGCCGCTGGTACTGGTACCGCTTCATGCTGGGCGACGCGGTCAGCCCGATCGGCAGGACCCGCACGGCGCCGGCGGCGGATGACATGGCTTCCTCATTGAAACTTGCCGTGGCTTCCTGCCAGCACTGGGACTTCGGCCAGTATGCCGCCCACCGGCACATCGCCGCGGAAACCCCCGACCTGGTCGCCTTCCTCGGCGACTACATCTACGAGTGGGGCGAACATGCGCTGGCACATCCGCCGGCGCCGCGCAGGCGCAGCAACGAAAGCGTGACGCTTGCGCAGTATCGTGCGCGCTATGCGCAATACAAGTCCGACCCGCATTTGCAAGCCTCGCATCTTGCCGCCCCCTGGATCGTGACCTGGGACGATCACGAGGTATCCAACGATTACGCCGATGACCGCGACCAACGCCTGGCCCCGGATTTCATGGAGCGGCGCGCGGCGGCGTACCAGGCATTCTACGAACACATGCCGGTGCGCCTGCATGCGCTGCCTGCAGGACCGCAGCGCTTCGCACACATGCGCATTTATGACCGCTTCGAATGGGGGCGGCTTGCGCAATTCCATCTGCTTGATGGCCGCCAGTACCGCTCGCACCAGGCTTGCCAGCATACGGGGCGGGGAGGATCGACATCGGTCGGCGCAGCCTGCGCGGAAAGAACGGCGCCGGAGCGCACCTTGCTCGGCGCGGAACAGGAGCAATGGCTGGCTGCGGGCTTCGCCGCATCGAAAGCCTCCTGGAACCTGCTCGCCCAGCAGACGCTGATGGCGCAGTGTTCCCAGGTCCCGATCGAGGGGGAGGATGGCGGCCGCTTCTGGAACGATGGCTGGGACGGTTATCCGGCGGCGCGGCGGCGCCTGCTCGATGCCATGCGCAAGCATGAGTTAAGCAACCCGGTCGTGCTGTCGGGCGATGTGCATACCTTTTACGCAGCCGAGCTGCGCCCGGACTTCAACCGGCGCGCATCAAGGGACAACCCGGTGGTCGCCGCCGAGTTGTGCGGCACTTCCGTCACTTCCAAATCGCGGCCGCAGTCGCGCACCGACCGCTACGTCGCCGACAATCCCCATATCAAGTACGGGCGCAGCGACCGGCGGGGCTACATGCTGCTTGAGATCACGCCCGAGCGGATTGCGACGCGATTCCAGGCGCTCGACGATGTGTGGCTGGCGGAATCCTACGCGGCGACCGTGGCAAGCTTCGTCGTCGAGACTGGGCGACCCCGGTTGCAGCAGGCGTGATGGGCATAAAAAAACCGCCTGCTTAGCAGGCGGTTTCTGATTTGCCGAATCGCTGAATCTGGATCGCTGAATCGTCTTGAGATCAGGCGGCTTTCTTTTCGTCGCGCAATTCGCGGCGCAGGATCTTGCCGACGTTGGTCTTGGGCAGGTCTTCGCGGAACTCGATGTACTTGGGCTTCTTGTAAGCGGTGAACTGCTCCTTGCAATAGCTCATCAGCTCATCCACCGTCAGCGAGGCATCCCTGCGCACCACGAAGAGCTTGACCGCCTCGCCGGAATTCGCATCGGGCACGCCGATGCAGGCGCATTCGAGCACGCCCGGATGCGCGGCGACCACGCCTTCGATCTCGTTGGGATAGACGTTGAAGCCCGACACCAGGATCATGTCCTTCTTGCGGTCCACGATCTTGACGAAGCCGCGCTGGTCCATCACGCCGATATCGCCCGACTTGAAGTAGCCGTCCGGTGTCATGACCTTCGCGGTTTCATCGGGGCGGTTCCAGTAGCCAGCCATGACCTGCGGGCCGCGGATCGCGATCTCGCCCGGCTCGCCGAGAGGCACCGGGTTGCCCGCATCGTCGAGGATCGCGATCTCGGTGCCCGGGATGGGCAGGCCGATGGTGCCGGAGAATTCCTCCGATGTCGCCGGGTTGCAGGTCGCCGTCGGCGAGGTTTCGGACAAGCCGTAGCCTTCCACGATCGGGCAGCCTGTGACCTTGAGCCATTTGTCGTTGACCGCCTTCTGCACCGCCATGCCGCCGCCGTTGCAAATCTTCAGGCTGGAGAAGTCCAGCTTGGCGAATTCCGGATTGTTGAGCAGGCCGTTGTAGAGCGTGTTCACCGCCGGCAGCAGGTTGAACTTGTGCTTGGACAGTTCCTTGATGAAGCCTGGAATGTCGCGCGGATTCGGGATCAGGATGTTCATCGCCCCCCAGCGCGTGCCCATCAGCATGCAGGCGGTCAGCGCGAAGATGTGATACAGCGGCAATGCGCAGACGATGGTGAGCGGATCGATCTTCGGTTCCTGCTGCAGCGCCGGCTGCGCCCAGGCATCATTCTGCAGCACGTTGGCGATCACGCAACGGTGCGTCAGCGTGGCGCCCTTGGACACGCCGGTCGTGCCGCCGGTGTATTGCAGGAAGGCGAGATCGTCGTGACCGAGCTCCACCGGCTTGAGCTGCTGCCGCGCGCCTTCCGACAGGACCTGCTTGAAGCGGACCGCGTTGGGCAGCGAGAATGCCGGCACCATCTTCTTGACGTTGCGCACCACGAAGTTGACCAGCGCGCCTTTGACGCCGCCGAGCATTTCACCCATGCTGGCCACCACCACATGCTTGACCTTGGTCTTGCCGATCACCTGTTCCAGCGTGGTGGCGAAGTTTTCCAGGATGATGATGGCTTCGGCGCCGGAATCATTGAGCTGGTGCTCGAGTTCTCGAGGCGTGTAGAGCGGATTGACATTGACCACGCAATAACCGGCACGCAGGACGCCCGCGATCGCCACTGGGTATTGCAGCACGTTGGGCATCATGAGCGCCACGCGGGCACCTTTCTTCAGCCCGCGTCCCTGCAGCCAGGCGCCGACCTGGGTGGAAAGCTGGTCGAGCTCCGCATACGTCATGAACTTGTCCATGCACACGTAGGCATTGCGCGATGCAAACTTCTGGAAGGACTCCTCGAGCAGATGCACCAGGGAGCGGTATTGTGTGTAGTCGATCTCCGCGGGAACGCCCTCAGGATAAGACTTTAGCCAAAGCTTTTCCATTGTCTGCCTCTTGTCTTTTTATGGAAGGATAGGATGTCGCAAAAAATAGCACGACCGGTTCTTTTTCTCGGCATAGATGCTATCGGTCGGCGCGCTTACATGCAAGTCTTTTAATAGGTTCCGAAGCATACTTCTAGCAGCCCCTTCTTTTGCAATGCAACAATACGAGCGGAAAAATGCTGGCAAATGCTGTTTGCTGCCTATGCACAATACACGCAAAAAAGCGGCCATGAAAGGCCGCTTTTCGCATTGATTGATGTTTATGGCTTGCGATGGGTTTGCGCCATCGGTGCACGCCAAAATTTTTTACTGGGCAGCGATCTCGACGCTGTTCCCTGCCGCCACCGGCGCAGTCTGGGCGAGCCCTGCCAGCTCGCGATGCCGATCTTCCTTGCCGAGAGCGGACAGTGCGCGCACGGCGGCGTAGAACCTGCCGAGATCCTTCTGCTGCGCCAGCATTGCGCGGAAGCCCGGCACGAAATCGTTGTAGGTCGCGATGGCCGACAGGTGCGCATTCGACAGCGGCTCCGCGAACCAGCGGTCATAACCGGCATAGCCGCCCCAGCTTGCCTTGAGCACCTGGTATTCATCCTTGAGCGCCTGGAAGATCGCCGCTTTTTCCTTGCGCTTCTCTGCGTCGCTGGCATCACTCTCGTAGTTGGCGCTGAGCGCCTTGCGATGCTTCATCAGCAGGGCGAGGAAGTCGCGCTTGCGGCCTTCATAGGCAACATAGGCCTTGCGCGTCTTGTCGTCGCCATGCTTTTCCAGCCAGCGCTCGACACCCGCCTCTTCCACTGCCACCGCGAAGGATTCGTTGAACTGCGAATCGCCAGGCACGTACACCACCTGGTGCGCCAGTTCATGAAACACCAGGCGGGCCAGTTCGCCGTCCGGATACTTGATGAAGGTCGACAGCACCGGGTCCTTGAACCATCCCAGCGTCGAATAGGCAGGCACGCCGGAAATTTCCACATCGAACTTCGCCGCGCGCAGTTCGGCCGCATAGGCCTGCGCATCTTCCTTGCGGTAATAGCCGCGGTACTTGACGCAGCCGGCGATCGGGAAGCACCACTCCATCGGCTTGAGCGAAAGCTCCGGCGTGGCGACGATGTTCCACATGACGAACGGACGCTTCAGATCCGCATAGGTGGTATAGCTGTCATTGTCGGGCAGGCCGAGTTCGCGCGCGGCGAATGCTCGGATCTCCTTGACGCGCGCCAGCTTGGTCTTGAGATTGTCTTCGGTGCCGGGGCTGGCGATCCATTCATCGATCGGCCGTGCTTCGGAAAGCAGCGAGAATTGTCCATGGGCCGCTTGCGCGAAATACCCGATCTGCGCACAGCCCGCCATGATGGCAACCATGCCGCCGCATGCCAATACCCGCCACTTCATCTTCATTTCCTATACCTTCTGTACCTGCACCAGCACGTCGTAGAACGTGGGCGCGTTGCCCATGTCGGTCAGGCGCTGGCTGGTCACTTCATTGGCATTCTTGCCATCGGCGGCAAACTTCCGCCACCAGATGGACAAGCCCACCACCAGTCCCTCGCGCGCCTTGTCGGTCACGCGCGCCTTCGCGACGAATGATCCGCGGTCATTGAAGATGCGTACCTGATTGCCATCGTCGATCCCGCGCTGCGCGGCATCGATGGGATGCATGTCCAGATGCGGTTCACCTTCCGTATCTCGCAAGCTCTGCACATTGACGAAGGTGCTGTTAAGAAAGTTCCTTGCCGGCGGAGAAATCATTGCCAGCGGATATCGCTTTGCCAACTCCGGGTTGCTGACGCGCGATTCATAGGGAGGAATATAGGTTGGCAAAGGATCCAGACCGTCCGCCTTCATGCGTTCGGAGTAGAACTCGCACTTGCCCGAGGGCGTCGCGAATCCGCCTTGCGCGAACGGCGCATCGGCGGCATTGAGCTTCTGCCAACCCTTGCGCTTGAGGGAGTCCCAGTCGAAGTGGATGGCGCGCGCATCCTTGCTGTTGAAAGCCTGGGCTGCCAGTTCGTCATCGCTTTCGCGGAAGCAGGGATCGTCGAAGCCCATGCGCTGCGCAAGCAGGCGGAAGACCTCGGTATTCGGCTTGGCTTCGCCCAGCGGAGCGATGGCGGGATTGTTGGCCATCATGTAAAGATGGCCATAGGTAGCATGGATGTCGGTATGCTCCAGCTGCGTGGTGGCCGGCAGCAGGATGTCGGCATAGTCGGCGGTATCGGTCTGAAAATGCTCGAGCACGACGGTGAACAGGTCTTCGCGGGCGAAGCCCTGCGCCACCTTGGGCGATTCGGGAGCGACTGCCACCGGGTTCGAGTTGTACACGATCAAGGCTTCGATTTTCGGTCCGAATTCCGGCGACGCCTCCTGCAGCAATGCATCGCCGATCGTGCTCATGTTGATCGTGCGCACCGGCTTGCCCAGCAGGTCGGGGCGCTGCAATGCCGCGCCGTTCTTGGGGAAAGTGTCTGAAGCCGAAAGCTGCACGCCTCCCGCCGCATACCGCCAGGCACCGACCAGCGCCGGCAGGCAGGCGATGTTGCGCACCGCCATGCCGCCGCCGCGCACCCGCTGCAGGCCGTAGTTGACGCGGATCGCCACCGGCTCTCCCTGGCTGGCCAGCGAACCGTAGTCGCGGGCCAGCTGCTCGACTTCCGCGACGCTGATGCCGCATGTATCGGCGGTACGCTGCGGCGTCCATTCCGCTGCGCGCTCCTTCAGCGCCTCATAGCCGAGCGTATGGCGGGCGATATAGTCTTCGTCCACCAGGTTGTCCCGGATCAGCACATGCATCATGCCGAGCGCAAGCGCGGCATCGGTGCCAGGGAGCAGCGCGATATGCTGGTGGCATTTTTCCGCTGTCAGCGAGCGATAGGGATCGATGGCAATGAGCTTGGCACCGCGCCGCTTGGCTTCCTGCGCCCGCATCCAGAAATGCAGGTTGGAGGCGATCGGATTGCCGCCCCATATCAGGATGAGCTTGGCATTCTGGAACTGTTCGACATCGGTGCCGATGCGCGCGCCCACGGTGTATTTGTAGCCGGCGGCGCCGGCCGAGGCGCAGATGGTGCGGTCCAGCAGCGAAGCACCCAGCTTGTTGAAGAAGCGCGCCGCCATCGATTCACCCTGCACCAGCCCCATCGTGCCGGCATAGCTGTAGGGAACGATGGCCTCGGCATCGCGCGCCGCAACATCTTTCAGCCGCGCGGCGATGGTATCGAGCGCCTCGTCCCAGGAGATGCGCTCGAATCTACCCTCGCCCTTGCGCCCCACCCGCTTCATCGGATGCAGCAGGCGATCGGCGTGATAGGTGCGCTCGGTATAGCGCGATACCTTGGTGCAGAGCACGCCGGCGGTGGTCGGATGGTCCGGGTCGCCGCGCACCTGCGTGGCGACGCCGTCTTCGACGGTGACCAGCAAGGCGCAAGTATCGGGGCAGTCATGGGGGCAGGTGGCGCGAACGATGGATGTCGTCATCAAAGTCTTCCAGGGCGGACGCGCATCGGATGGAAACGCGTCGTGTTGATGGGGACGGTTCTTGGGGTGCAAGACCGCGCTCTCATATTGTGTTCTCGTGTTCTCGGAGTCTTGTTTTCGCGTGCTCTTGTCGAGTTGGCAAATGCCGAAAGGTGCTTTGTCCGATGGCATGCACGTCCTCGGCCACAGTCGCTAGAATAACTGCGAACGCTTCCGAGTAATATATCGAGGAAGAGAAAATTCCGCTTACCGACGGGCAACAAGCATGGTGGCCTGCGTAGCGGATTGCGGAGAACAGCATGAACCTGATTGACCCGATCGTCGCATTCCAATCCCAACTCCAGCAGATCCGGCGCGACATCCACGCCCATCCCGAACTCTGCTTCGAGGAGGAGCGCACCGCCGACCTGATCGCCGCCAAGCTGACCGAATGGGGCATTCCCGTCATTCGCGGCATGGGCGTGACCGGCGTGGTGGGCGTGCTCAAGAATGGAACCGGCACGCGCGCCATCGGCTTGCGCGCCGATATGGATGCCTTGCCGGTACAGGAAATCAATTCCTTCGCGCATGCCTCGCGGCACCAGGGCAAGATGCATGCATGCGGCCATGACGGCCACGTGGCGATGCTGCTCGGCGCAGCGCACTACCTGGCCAGGCACCGCAATTTCGACGGCACGGTCTACCTGATTTTCCAGCCCGCCGAAGAAGGCGGCGGCGGCGCCAGGCGCATGATGGACGACGGCTTGTTCGAGCAGTGCCCCATGGAGGCGGTATTCGGCATGCACAACTGGCCGGGCGTGAAGGTCGGCACCTTCGGCGTGACGCCAGGGCCGATGATGGCCTCCTCCAATGAATTCGAACTCGTGATCAGGGGCCGCGGCGCACATGCGGCGCAGCCGCACAAGGGCATCGATCCGATCATGGTAGCGATCCAGATTGCGCAGAGCTGGCAGACCATCGTCAGCCGCAACAAGAATCCGCTCGATGCGGCCGTGCTGTCGATCACGCAGATTCATGCGGGCAGCGCCACCAACATCATTCCCGATGAAGCCACGCTGATCGGCACGGTGCGCACCTTTTCGACCGCCGTGCTCGACCTGATGGAAAACCGCATGCGCACCATCGCCGAACATACCGCCGCGGCCTTCGACAGCACGATCGATTTCAGCTTCCACCGCAACTATCCGCCGCTGATCAATCATGCCAGGGAAACCGCGTTCGCCATCGACGTGCTGAAGTCGGTCGTCGGCGAAGACAACGTCGATACCCAAGTCGAGCCGACCATGGGTGCCGAGGATTTCGCCTTCATGCTGCAGGAAAAACCGGGATGTTATGTCTTCATCGGCAACGGCGAAGGCGGCCACCGTATGGAGGGGCACGGCCTGGGTCCGTGCAACCTGCATAATCCGAGCTACGACTTCAACGACGAACTGCTTCCGCTCGGCGCGACTTACTGGGTGCGCCTGGCGGAGGCTTACCTGCGTCCTGCCTCCGCAGCCTGAAAGTCATCCTGAAAGGCGGATTCGATGCAGACGGATACGTTAGGCTCCCTCGCGCTTGACATGCATGCGGCGCCCTTCGCGCGCGTCGCGCTGTCGAACGTGACGCGGGAACTGCCGCACAAGATCGATCACCTGCTGACCAGCCCGGGCGAATGGCAATCGCCGCGCGCCATGCATCCGGCGTTCTACGGAAGCTATGACTGGCACTCCAGCGTGCACATGCACTGGCTGCTGGCGCGCCTGCTGCGCCTGGCGCCTGCGCAGGAAGAGGCACCGCGCATCCGTGACACGTTCGATCTGCACTTCGCTTCCGCCAATATCGAAACCGAGGCGGCTTACTTCAGGCATCCGGCCCGGCAATCCTTCGAGCGCACCTATGGCTGGGCCTGGCTGCTCAAGCTGCAGACGGAATTGGTGCTGCTGGCCGAGGCCGATCCGCAATCATTACGCTGGCGCGATTCTCTGCAGCCACTGGCGGACCTGATCGCCGAACGCTACCTGCATTACCTGCCGCTGGCGGACTACCCGATCCGCGCCGGCACGCATGCCAACAGTGCATTCGGGCTGCTGTTCGCGCTGGATTACGCGGAAAAGATACAGCACATTGCCCTGCGCAAGCTGATTGCGGCCAAGGCCAATCAATGGTTCGGCCGCGACCGCCGCTATCCGGCGCGGTATGAACCGGGCGGCGATGATTTCCTGTCGGGCGGCCTGCTGGAAGCGGTACTGATGCTGCGAGTCGTGGACGGCTGCAGCTATGCGGACTGGTGGGAAGTGTTTTGCCCGGCCCGGGAGGATTTGCCAACCTGGCTGACGCCGGTCGCGGTCAGCGACCGCAGCGATCCGAAGCTGGCCCATCTCGACGGCCTGAACCTGGCGCGGGCCTGGTGCTGGAAGCGGCTGGCGCCGCAATTGCCGGCGGAGATGCGGCAAGCGGTGGCGGATGCGGTCGCCGCGCATCTGTCGGCGTCATTGCCACAGGCCAGCAGCGGCGACTATGCCGGCACCCACTGGCTGGCGAGTTTCGCCCTACTCGCTCTGACCGACGACTAGAGAGCCTCCCTTTTCCTCGCCGGCGGCCAGCATGCCGCGCTCGCGCAGCAGGCGGATGTCGCCGTACCAGGCCTCGACGGATGCGCCGGTATTGTCGGTATCGGTCAGCACGCCGACGCCGATCAGCCTGCCCGGTTTTTCCCCGAAGGCTTTTTCATAATCCTCGACGATGTTGCGGGCGAAGCTCTGCCACTCGCCGATTCCCTTATTGCCGCGCGCGGCCACCATCATCTTGATGCGACTGCTGTGCTTGCTGCGGATGACGGTGCCGACCGGCGCCTTGTTTTCCCAGATGTACATCAGCGTGGCATAGGGAAATTCATAGCCGGTCATGATCCGGGCGGTCTCGAACAGGATCTGGTCGGCGAACGGCAGCGACTCCTTGTCGCCGTCGAAGCCGAGAATGATGCGCACCGGAGAATCCTCGGTGGCATGGTCGGTATTGTCGGCGCCGTGGATCAGGTCGGCGATCTTCCATTGCCAGTGCAGCCAGGGATTGTTTTCCAAATCGATGGCGACCTTCTGCATCAGGCCCGACGACGCCTTCTCGGCACGTGCATGCAGCACGGTGCGGTCTTCCTTGTTCACCAGCTTGTACTGGGTCTGGTTCTTGGTGCGCAGCAGGATCAGGGGTTCCCAGCCGTTCGGCAAGCCGCCGGCGGGATTGACCGAGAACAGCTTGACCTCGCCTGCGTCCCTATTCTCGCCGGCTGCCGCGAGCGTGGCGTCCGACACTGCAGCCGTGGTGCTTATCGGCTGCTGCGCGCAACCTGCAAGCAGCAATGAAATAGCAAATGGAACAAGGAGTCGTTTCATGAAATAGGTTTGCCATGTCGCCGTTCCATGTACCGCCCGCATTGCCTGCCGGTAGATGGCTCGCTTATTGAACTGGTAGCCGGGATGGCTGGATTGTATAGTTTTGTTGTTGCATAGCGTCCGCTAACTGTTCACCGTGCGGGACGTCATGAACAAATTGCCAATGGATCTGATGGTATTTCGCAACAGCCGGACGATGCGCGATGCTGATGATGCTGGCCTCCGGCAGCTCCTCCAGCAGCAAGGCATACAGCCGCTCCTCGGTATCGGGATCGAGGGCGCTGGTGGCTTCGTCGAGAAACAGGTACTGCGGCTTGGCCAGCAAGGCGCGCACGAAGGCAAGGCGCTGTTGCTCGCCGGGTGACAGGCGCTGGCTCCAGTTGTCGGGTTCATCGAGCTTGTCGGCCAGGTGCGGCAGCTTGCACAGTTCGAGATAGTGGCGCACTGCCAGATCCTTGTATGCCGTCTCGGCGGCCGGGTAGGAAATGGCCGCCCGCAGCGTGCCGATCGGCAGGTAGCCGCGCTGCGGCAGGAATAGCAGCCTGGCCCCGTTCGGCACTTCGATGCTACCGCTGCCATACGGCCAGATGCCGGCAATCGCCCGGAACAGCGTGGACTTGCCGCAGCCCGACGGCCCGCTGACCAGAATCCGCTGGGATTCGTGGATTTGGGCACTCAACGCCTCTGTCAGCGATGCACCGTTCGGCAGCTCGAGCCTGACGCCATCGAGAAGAATCGCGCCGACATTGTTGCGGGTCACCGGAATGCCCGAGACCCGATCACGCGCGGCAATCACGGCGGCATGGAAACCCGCGAGCCGGTTGACGCTGGCCTTCCAGCTGGCGAGTTGGCTGAACGCATTGATGAACCAGGAAAGCGCATCCTGCACGTGGCCGAAGGCGGAACTGATCTGCATCAGGCCGCCGAGGGTGATCGCGCCGGAGAAGTAACGCGGAGCCCCGACCAGAAAGGGAAAGATCACGGCGAACTGTGCATAGAAATTGGAAGCGACATTGAGCCGCTTGGTGGTGCGCATGATGGTCCACCAGTTTTGCCAGATCTGCTGGAAGCGATTGCCGAGCTGGGTTTTCTCCTGCTGCTCGCCGCGGTACAGCGCGACCGCTTCCGCATGCTCGCGGATGCGGACCAGGCCGAAACGGAAATCGGCCTCGTAACGCTGCTGGTTGAAGTTCTGCTGCACCAGCGGCCGGCCTATCCAGAGCACCAGCAAGGATCCGATACCGGCATAGGCAATGGCGAACCACACCATGTAACCGGGAATGGTGACCTGCTGGCCGCTGAGCATGAATGACAGCGGCCCGCTGACCGACCACAGGATGCCAACGAACGATGCCAGCGATACCACGCTGGAGAGCAGTCCCAGCGACAGGGTCAGGGTACCGTTGGTCAGGTATTGCAGGTCTTCCGCGATGCGCTGGTCGGGGTTGTCGGCCGAGCGCGTCTGCTCGATGCGGTAGTACGCCTGGTTGGCCAGCCATTCATCGAGATATTGCCGGGTCAGCCACGCCCGCCACCGGATTTCCAGCGCCTGCATCAGGTAGACACGGTAGATCGCGACGGCGATGTAGATGAAGGCGAGATAGGAGAATCGCCATAGCTGTTCGCGGAATTCCGGAAAATTCTTGGTTTCCAGCGCGTTGTAGAAATCCCGGTTCCAGGCATTGAAAAGTACGTCGAGATAAACCAGCCCGAGCGCAAGCGCGATGACAGCGGCCAGCAGACCGCGGGCTTTCCACTTTTCTTCCGAACTCCAGTAAGGCTTGATTAACTGCCATACGGCGTGCCAGTCGGTGCGTGGGCGAGGCGTTGTGGTCATAGAGCAGTGTTACGGGGAATTGTGAAAGGATTGGATAGGTTTTGAAGAGCTTGGAGCATTATCGTGTGCCGCGTCATGTTTCGCCGCAACACGGGCTCGATGGGAGCGGGGGCGGCCCGGCGGCGGATACGCCGGCGGGCATTCCGTGATGCAGACGCCGCCGGCACGCTTCGATTGCGCTTCCGCAAGGTTAAGGAAGCCTGTCTGGCGCTTGTCCGACCCGCATGCCTGGATTCAGCCTCTCTATCGCGAGCAGGGCGGCGGCCTGGTCCGCATTGGGCGCCACATCGAGAATGCTGCGGTATAGGTCGGTAAGCAATTGCGTCACCGGCAGGCTGATGCCGCCCGCGGCAGCTGCAACCAAAGCATTTTCCAGATCCTTGGCCTGACTCTTCACCTGGCCGCCGGGCATGAAATTCCGGTCCAGCATGCGCTGCCCGTGTACCTCGAGAATGCGGCTTTCGGCAAAGCCGCCGCGAATGGCCGCGCGTACCGCCGCGGGATCGGCGCCGCCGGCCTGCGCGAGCATCAGAGCTTCCGCGACGATGCAGAGGGTGCCGCCGACGATCAGCTGGTTGCAGAGCTTCGCGATCTGGCCGCAACCGGCCGGTCCGACGTGCGTAGGGCGCCCAAGTATGCTCAAGACAGGTTCGGCGCGCCGGTAATGCTGCTCGCTCCCGCCTGCCATGATGGCGAGCGTTCCGGCTTCGGCGCCTACCACTCCACCGGACACCGGAGCGTCGACGAAGCCTACGCCTCGCTGGCTCAACTGCCGATGAAACTCCTGTGCTTCGGATTGCCGTGTCGAACTCATGTCGATGACCAGCGCCCCGGGTTTCAGGTAGTCCATCGCTTGCCCGAGCACATCACCCACGATGGGCCCGGCCTCCAGCATGGTGATGACCAGGTCCGCCTCGCTAACTGCGCCGGATATATTGTCGGCGATCCTGGCATTGAAAGCAGCCAGCGCATCCGCCTTTTCCCTGGTCCGGTTCCAGGCCGTGAGCGCATGGCCGGCTTTGAGCAAACGCATTGCCATGGGTTTGCCCATCAAACCTATTCCGAGAAATGCGATCTTCTGTGGTGACGCGGTACCGCTCACGGTCCTCTCCTATCGTTATTAAGGGTTAATGCATAATGGTGCATCATCATCTCAAAAAAGCAACTTCCATGTCGACCAATGTGATTCGCCCCTTGCTCGATACGCCGATGCTGCTTGGCGAATCTCCGCTCTGGCATCCTCTTGAATCGGCGTTGTACTGGATCGATATCGCTGGGCTCGCGGTGCATCGATACCGGCCGGGAGATGCCGCACATCACAAGTGGGAACTGCCGTCGGAGCCGGGCTGTATCGCCTACGCCGCCGATGGCCGCATTCTCGTCGCGATGCGTTCCGGCCTGGCGATGCTTGACCCCAAGAGCGGCGACCTGGACATGCTTGCCGCACCTCCTTATGATCCGTCCGTCATCCGCTTCAACGATGGCCGGTGCGACGCACGAGGACGATTTTGGGCGGGTACACTGTACGATCCCAGGGACAGGCAGGGCGGCTCGCTGTTCTGCATCGAGCGCGGCAAATGCCGGGATGCGGACCGCCCGGTGACCGTTTCGAACGGGGTCGCATTCAGCCCTGACCAGCGCACGCTTTACCACGCCGACACCACCGCGCATCGCATCACGGCATACGACTATGAAGTAGCGACCGGCACGGTCGGCACAGGAAAAATATTCAGGGAATTCTCTTCCGACAAGTCCTCAGGCTACGGCGGCCGGCCCGATGGCGCTGCGGTCGACAGCGAGGGCGCCTATTGGTGCGCGATGTACGAGGGCGGGCGCTTGCTGAGGCTTTCGCCGTCAGGAGAGATATTAAGAGAAATAGAAGTGCCGGTACGGTGCCCGACCATGCTGGCTTTTGGGGGTCCCCAGTTTCGTACCTTGTACATCACAACCGTCAGCCAGAAGCGGCCGCCCGACGAGTTGGCCCGTCTCCCGCTTTCCGGCTTTGTGCTTGAAATGGAAGTCGATGTTCCCGGCCTTGCCGAACATGCCTATGTGCCTTGAGTTGCAGGCATCTCCGTGATGCTGGCAAGCATGCCAAAGCAACATCTGCCACAATATCGGCAACTTGTAGTTGCAAACAAATAGGCTGGGCGAACCCATTCACAGAAGAGGTTAAGAATGAATAAGAAAAGAATATCATCTGTTGTACTCGCGGCGCTTGCATCCTTGGGAGGCATGCAGGCTGCTCATGCAGTTGATAGTGTTTCGCTAGAATTTGGTTCCGGGAATAAGACCAAGTTGGCCCGTGTCGGGCTGCAATGGAAATGGGATTCGAAATGGTGGCAGTCGAACGGCACCCACATCGGCGGTTATTGGGATCTTACGATGGCACAGTGGCGAGGCAACCGCTATCGCAACATACCCGGCAATAAGCAGGATTTCATCGACTTCGGCTTCACCCCGGTTTTCCGTTTTCAGAACGACAGCCTCAAGGGCTGGTATGTGGAGGCCGGTATCGGTGCCCATTATCTGGGCGAAATCTACGACAACAACGATCGCCAATTTTCCACGCGCTTCCAGTTCGGCGACCATATCGGCGTCGGTTATGTTTTCACAAACAATCTGGACATCGGCTTGAAGATCCAGCACTTCTCCAACGGCAGCATTAAACAGCCCAACGACGGCGCCAATTTCGCCGTGCTGAGCGCGACCTATTCCTTCTAAGCTAAGTACAGGACAATAAAAAAGCCTGCTTCATGCAGGCTTTTTTATTGTCCGTATCGAGGACCATCTACGAATCCGATTTGCTTTCGCAGCATGCAATCGTTGAGTCGACTTGTATTGATGGTGGCCCGATCCCGGACCGGTTGCGTTGGAAACCTTGCGAGGAGAGGATGATGGCGATTCACAAAGGTTGGCAAGTGGCCCGCATTGCTTCCAATTTCCGGCGCCCCAAAGCAAACAGCCCTGCGTCCATGAGGAGGCAGGGCTGATGCGGTAGAACTAGCCTGACGATGACCTACTTTCA
>NZ_JAWIIV010000059.1:0-20217 GCF_035916955.1 Noviherbaspirillum album
GCTTTTCTTCATTGCTCCCTTTCATTTGGGAGCTATCTTCTCAAATTTGCCGTGGTCCGAAAATCCCAAGACAGGTCACTATGACTTGAGTAGAACGAACGCGTTTTCAAGCTGGCGCTTGGTAAGGCGTATTACTAGTGAGCAGTACTTGAATGACACGTGCATTCTTGTTGGCCAGCGCCACCGCCGCGCGGTTATAACCGCGCCGGGCGATCAATTCGCGTAACCAGCGACTGCGTACATCCATCTTGTTGCCGACATAGCGCAAGACTGATCTGGCACCGTGGACCAGCAGGGTGCGCAAATAGGTGTCTCCTTTCTTGCTGATGCCTTGGAGTCGTGACTTGCCACCAGAGGAGTACTGTTTCGGCACGAGGCCAAGCCACGCGGCCAGATGCCGGCCGTTCCTGAACTGCCTGGCGTCACCGACGGCGGCGACAACAGCCGTTGCGGTAATTGGACCGCTGCCATCAATGGCAGCAATCTTCTTACACAAGGTAGATGCCTTCATGAAGGACTTGATCGCGGTTTCGGCGTGGTCAATCCGGTCATCAAGTACGGAGATCTGCTCAAGCAGTTCGGTCAGCAGTGCCTCGCAGAACGGAGTTAGCTCGCCAGCACATTGCGCCAGTATGTCCGGCATCGCCCTTTTGAACGCTTCGGGTGATTGGGAAATAATGACACCACGCTCCCCAAGCAGACCTCTGGCCTGGTTGATGATAGCTGTTTGCTGCTGCACCAGCAGGTTACGCACCCGGTGTGCTGCCTGGATATCCTGTTGCTCGACAGATTTGATTGCCACGAAACGCATTGAAGGCCGACAGGCAGCCTCCACAAGAGCCTCAGCGTTATTGCGGTCGTTCTTGTTGGTCTTGACGAACGGTGCAACATACTGAGGGCTGATCAGACGGACTTCCATGCCAAGTTCCTGAAACCGCCGCGCCCAGTGGTGTGCCGAGCTGCAGGCATCCATCGCCACAACCTCGGGCTGGAGTTGCCGAACCGTTGTAAGCAGGTCAGCGCGATTCACCTTGGAACGGTGCAGTGCACGCCCGTGGCGGTCAGCGCCGTGCAGTTGGAAGACGCGCTTGGCCAGATCGATTCCGAGAACGGTAACCTTCATGATGGACCTCCGGTGAAGAACGGTTGATCGAACATGTAGTTTCCCCGAAGGGAAGGTGTCGGGTCCATCTCAGTAATTTACGACGGTAGCGCGATTTAGTATCCATGCGGGTTTGCGGGGAACATGTTTCAAATCCACATGAAAGTTATACATAGCGTAATTTGTCTATTGGAAATTATTAGACATTATGCGACTGTCTGTCATCAGCAGCTCCAGCCTGATTAAATGCGCATGTCGGAATAGGGCATCAAAGCAATGGGATGGACTCCTCCTCCCCCGCAAGGGGCACCCGGGAGTGTCAAACTGGAGTTCTCACACACCCAGTTGAAAGAGGGAGTCCACCATGAAGCTTATTCGCATCGGCGTTGATTTGGCAAAGAATGTGTTCCAGATTCACGGTGTTGACCGGTTCGAGAAGCCAATCTGGCGCAAGAAGCTCAAGATGTTCTGCTGCAGCCTTTTCTGTGCTCAGAGGTTTCAGCACCAGGCGTCCTCGATGCGGCGGCAAAAAGCGATCAGATTCGGACAGCCTTCTACGGCCGACTTCAATGGCGTATGTCCTGGAAAACCGAGGAGGTTCGCCAGAGCGCCATACACGGTTGCGTCAACAACCCCAGCTCGTTCGCCTAGGAAGAAAGGTTGCTGGCCGAGCAGTGCCGACAAGGAGCGGATGTCATCGACACCACGCGCAACAATCTCGTCCGGCTCGTAGCGCAAAATACCCTGACCGTGCAATGCCGCCTTGAGCTTGCGCCGGACGAGGCCTGCGAACAGGGTACGTAAGGGACCGGGCATGGTGCCGAAGTAGCCGTCACGGGTAACGGGCCAAAATTCGGGAAGCATCCATCGTTCCCATACGGCCACGAAATACAGGCTCTCCTCGACCATTCGCAGAATCGCATGGCCACGCGCCTGCTCTTCGGGCGTCCGCTCGAGATCCAGGTCGACGCCTCGTTCGCGCGCCAGTGTCCGGATAATGATGTTGCTGTCAGCCAGAGCGGCGCCGTTTTCCAGCAGCATGTACGGGACTTTTCCTGTTTTCGACTGCGGCGGCTTGTTCAGGGCTATGGTCTCGTAGGGAATCTCCGCCATCCGTAGCCAGGTTTCGAGCTTGAGGCAGAATGGACTTGGGCTCCGCAGCCCCCAGACGGGCCTCATTCCAACAATCCGAACAGATTGCATGACTTTCTCCAGCTGAAATTGCGGAACCATACCGCAAGGTATGGCGTATCATTCCACCATATTTTGCCTTTGTCAATACCTTAAGGTATGGTGACGGAATGGACAAAAAATTGAATCGACATCGATGGCTAACGGCAGGGTTGCAGGCGCTTGCGGAAGGCGGTCCGGAAACGCTGCGAATTATGCCGATCGCAGAACAGTTGCAGGTCACCAAAGGCAGCTTTTACTGGCATTTCAAGAGCCTGGAGGATTACCGGACGGCTGTGCTGGAGGAGTGGGAGCGGCACTACACTGGGGACGCGATCGCCTCCCTCGACCATGACCGAATCGATTCACGAGAGAAGTTGCGGACATGGATTGTTGGCGCCACCTATGCAGACTTGCGGTTGGAGCGCGCGGTGCGTTCGTGGGCACTGAACAATCCGGTCGCTACCACAGTGCGCCAGCGCGTGGATGCTGAACGGATCGACTTCCTAATCAAGCTCCTGTGCGGTGTCGGCTGGCCGTTGGAAACGGCGCGAACACTGGGGCAGTGGGCATATTGTGCCTGGCTTGGCTATGCCATCCTTGATGAGGTCGAGTTCACCGATCATCAGCTCGGGCTGATCCTATCTCGGCTGATACCTGACTAGGAATGCGGTGCCATGGTTATTTAGCCGCCGCCTTCGCATAGAACCCTTAGCCTCCCGTGTCCGCTTTGCGTCGCGTGCGGCCCTTCACCAAACAATTTGGAATGACAGCTTGCAGTATTTTGCAGACCCACGCCCTTGCAGGCATGACTGGCCGGTTGCGCCTGTTTGCGAACGCGTACAATCGCTCAGCCGCACAGGTATATTTAGTCATGCTGTCCAGCAGGCATCCAGATTTGGACTTGGGAACAAATGTTTCTTGGGCGGGAATATCCCTGGTGGTAGCTTCGAGGGTGGTAACGAAAAGGTGGTGAAGGTCTATGTCAAGAGCGAAAAATTCGGCGGTCCGTAATCAAGAACTGCCGCAGGCGCGAGTATCGCCACGGTTGTTGCCGCCTGTGCCTGCATTAATTTCCATGTCGCCCGAGGACGCTGTCGCCGAAAAGCAGAGGCGAGAGCGGAAGGATGCACTAGTTCGCGGAGTCACTTCGATACAAGAAGTGCGTGAAGCAATAAGGCGCGTCGGACGCGACATCCCAGCTATTTCCGCAGTGCCACGCATAGGCATGCTTGATGCCGCGGCGTTTCGCACTCGTGCCGTGAAAGGCCTGCCCTTCGTGATCACTGGGCTTGTCAGCCGGTGGCCATTGTCCGCTCTCACACCGCAAACGCTTCGTGATCGCTTTAGCAACCTGCGAGTGCGCGCGCGAGTGGGCGACTATGTCAATAAGGCATTCGCGCCTGATCGGGCCATGCAGGATATGTCAATGCTTGAATATCTGGACCTTGTTTCTACTGACACGCAGGACCTGCCTCCCTATCTAGGTAATCTGGAATTACGCGAATTGAATAGGATGTGCTACTGGCCCCGGTATTTTGGCAAGATGGGTCCGCCTCGCTTTTGGCTTGGCCCCTTAGGAACGGTGACGCCGCTGCATTGCGACTATGACGATAATATCTTTGCGCAGATATGGGGCACTAAGCGTATTTTCCTGTCTCCGCCTCACCACGACGAATTTCTATACACCAGCGAGGCGAATGCCGTCCTGTTCGGCTCTCCATTTAACCCTGAGGCACCGGATTTCGAGAAATTTCCCCTGGCGCGCCAGGCATCAATGATCGAATGCATTGTCAATCCGGGTGAGCTCCTGTATGTGCCTGCCGGGTGGTATCACCATGTTCGGTCGCTGACGTTTTCTCTTTCCGCCAATCGGTGGGCCCGGGCACTGCCGTTTGCACTGAACGGCGACCCATCCCTGCAGCGAATGCGCTTGTCTGGCTAAGTTTGAGAGTCGATTAAGGAGAAAATCATGCTTCCGCTTTTAGCCGCGTCCGGAAACTTGTCGGCTAAACGTCAATGGCTGGAATTGAACAAGCAGCAGCCGTATTTTAGATTTCTGTGCTGGGAGGGCATCCTGGGAACTCGATTGTCGACATTATAGGAAAAAGAGTATTTTTTCGACATTATGGCAACTTTGCAACTGCAATGCGAAGGACTTCGATCAGAAACGGAGATTTAGTTACGAAATTGACTATTCAATTAAGGGGCAAAGGAAAAACATTGATAAAATGCACGCAAAGCACGCGTCTCCTGTATGAGGTCGAATCAGAAATGGGCGTACAGTCTCGCAACTTATAAGCATCGGAGTTTATATAAAGTTATTTGCTGGACGCCAGAATAGATGTTGCCGTTTCTCCATTTACGGTGATACATGTCGGTATCGACATAATGATTTCAAGGAACCGACACTTTACGGCCAGCGTATTTCGTCAATAACTTTGTAACCATGCTCTCCGCCAATGTAAAGATCGCACAGTGATTTATGTTCATTGGTACTTAAAGTATGGACAGGGACGCGACGTGTCTCTTCTATGAAACCTTTGTCATACCAAAGGCCACCGTCCATTGAGAGTAGGTACCGAGCATGCATTTCATTCAAATTATTACTATCGTCAACAAGGCGAATGGTGATTCCAACATTTGGAGTCCCACTTCCTAGAAACCTCGTCATGGGTCCTTTGATTGAAGCTGTGTTGTAATCCCCCGTTTTTGCTCGTGACATGATGATGAAACGTCTATATTTCTTTTGTTGAACTGCAATATGAAGCATCGCCTTTAGAACTGAGAGACGCTTAGGGCGCAAAACATCAAGGTATGGATCGATTAGCCAAAGTTCGGTGCTCCTTCGTATAAGCGCTGATGCTACGCTCGCCAGTTCTATTGCCGATCCATTTATTGTGATCATTCGCGAGTCGCACAATGTCTCCTCTGAGAGATCATCGATTGTTGGCATGTCTGACTGCTTGTTCGCTCGCGCAGTAAATGCTTGGACGAGATTAGCTTCTTCGACCCTGGACTTTGCATTACTAGCCCAAGTTTTTTCTTCATTATATTGGAGCGTGGACGGAGAAATGCTGTTGTGATAGATTCGTAATGTTTCAATCGCCTTTGCTCGTTCAAGACCAGGCAATGTATCCAGTTGTTGCTTAACCATTTTTACCCACATCCGCGGATATTCTGCCAGGAAACGACCTTCTGTGAATCCAAACTTTTCAAGGACACGTCGTAAATCGCGTGCACTGGTGAAACTGCATGGTTCTATGCCAAACTGCTCATTCATCGAACAGGTCCTCCTCGCGTTCTGTGAAAAATCCCCGCGGCCATGGTGTCAAAAACTCCCCAGTGTCCGAAATCCTTATATGACGCACCCGTGTCGTGCCATCAAGGCTCGGATTGAAGTAAAACACCGACACTTGGTCTGGATCGAAGCGTAATTCAGGTGAGGCTGTGCGTTTAGCGTTGGTCTCCCTTATGCGCCTCAACAACCTTAGTATGAGGTGCTCGCTATGCGTTTCTACGATGAGTTGGCGTCCTGTATTCGTAATCTCAATCAACGCATCAGCTAGACCGGCCTGTAAAGCTGGGTGAAGGTGCAATTCGGGTTGTTCAATGAAGACTATTTGACGCTCGTAGCTCCAACCTGCTGCTAACACTGGTAGCACATAACTAATTCCACTGCCGACATCGTCTAATCGTACAGATCTGCCCTGGTTGTCTATCAAACCAAGCGATACCAAGGAACTCCCATCCATGACTTCGTCGACATCAATGTTCTTATTTAAAATAATTTCATGAAGTGGCGTGGATAGCATCAGTTGTGCCTGGATGGTGACTTGATATCCTCGTTCCAGGAACAGATGTGTAGAAAGTGCCTGGTTCACGCGATTGAACCTGTCTTCCAAATCTAGATACCTACCAAGCGGCTCGATGACGACATTATTCTCTTTTTCGTTGTCGGTTGACTCCTTCATTAGCCCGCGCAAAACCGCAGCGAGCCCGGCTTCTGCGAGCGAGGAGAAGTATGCTGTTTTTGGAAAGTGAACTTGCGATTCGATTAACTTTATCAGCGGAGATTTTCGCTTTCTATAGTCTTTTCGCCCTAAGACCTCGTTGTGTGGCACATAGAAGACTAGCTCAGAGTGTCGGGGAACGGTACGTTGGCCAGACACACATAAGGGCTGCAACGCGTTTGCAACATTCTCGCTTATTAAGATAGTGAACAGTTCGGTAGTACGGATTACCAGGTCACAGAAAGATTCATCAAGGTCGAGCCACTCTTGAAATTCCGTCCAATGGATATATCGACCTTCAGTTTGAGCACCATCAAGGCGAAAAAGGCATTCATTAACAGTGACACGAATAGAATCATCGCCTCGCACGGAGTTGAAGATTTCTGGTGGAAGTCTGCTCCGGAAGACGTCTAACAACAACGGGTGATCTAAGTGTATGTCAATTCGCTCCGGGGAGATGCCTATAATAGGGAGGTTATCGAGTGAATATTCGATATGCACGTCCGATTCGTCAATTTCAATTTGAATCGATAATGGACGACTATCGGGCCATCCTGTAGCCAGATCTGGATACTTCTGACGGAGTATGTTCCAGAAAAGATATACCGAGCTACTGTTACTGTAGTCCCATTCCCCTAATGAGCCCTGCAGTTCACCTTCTACTGCTAAGGTCAATGGGGCCGAGGAATTTTCGCTACCGTCATTGTATTTCCAACGATTGATAAGTGCAGTGCATTCCTTTCTACGATCAAACCATTGGTTGCCTAACATCATAGATACAAGCGCTAATGCATCGTTAATGGCGCTTTTTCCAGCACTATTTGGGCCAAATAGGAGAGTAAGTGGTCGAATCGGAAGAGAGCAGGGAGCTTTCAGTGACTGAAAATTAGCTACACTCAACGTTTTAAGGTCAAACCCCATTGTCGGTTCCTCAGGAATTTTAATAGCTTATTTTGTTTCATTCAATGTCGGGTTAATCCCTGTCAAAGCAGTTGCAGTAGAGCCAATTATTACTCCGGTTTGGGCGGTTGGTCTCGCTTCTGTAATGTAGGACCGTCGGCATCAGTAGAGCAACCCCCATTTCACTCAGACATCGAGCTTTCTATAACGCCTAGGCATAGACCTAGTGCTATGCCTATGTTTTGGAGTGGAAATGGAAAATATCGAGGTGGTAACCAGCGTCCAGCGCCACAGGCGATGGACGCTCCCTGATAAACGGCGCGCTGTCGACGAACTCAACGTGGCAGAGATGACGGTGTCCTATGTCGCGGGAAAATATGGTGTCTCTCCTGGCCTCCTATTTCGTGGGAGAAGCTCGTATCTGAAGGTTGAAACAGGCGATCAAGGCAGACGATGATGTCGTAGCCGCAACAGAACTGCGTGAACTGAAGAAGCGTATTCGAGAGCTGGAGCGGGTGCTAGTCTGCAGGACTCTGGAGAGCGAGATTCTCAAAGAGGCTGTCGCCGTTGCCTATGAAAAAACTGATCTCGTGGTTGTCCCCCTTGCCCGACGAGAATTCCCAGTGAAGCCCGTGGCGAAACACTCAGGGTCAGCCACTCGAAAGATACCGGCTATGTGGCCTTTCTAAGGGAGCGCTACTTTAACGTCTAAACTCCGGGAGTCTAAACCGTAACGCGGCAGGCTCGACAAAAAAAGGCCCATGCCAATAGTTGTCGCAGAAAAACTTATTAACTTTATGCGGCGTCTTCCATCAGAGGTTCTAGCTTGATCGACGCCGGATGTCGTAAAAGCGCAGAAGCCGTTGTATCCGGAACTCATACACCAGCTAAGGGGAAAAAAGCGGCCCGTTATTGCTCTAGTAATTGCCGTCACCACCCTCGGTAAAGGCCTTCATTAGCAAGGGCAGTAACTCGACATCTGGCGGTCGTTCCATGTAAGGAAGACCTCCATTCAGTGTTTGAACGGTCCGAGCGGCAAGAAACGCACGCTAGAGCCCCCTATCCTCGAAAGGGATTAGCGTACCAAGCCGTTGCCCATTTTCTTCGATCTAAGGAGAACCACGCCGAGCCAGTGACGCTCTCTCAGACGCCGTACTTCATTACTTCCGAGATTGGCCTGCGGCCGGCAAGCTCGATCCATTGATCACCGTCCAAGGTTACCAACCGGCCGCCAATAAAAACATCCTTATCGTCATACGATTTAATGGTTCGTGAAGGTGCAGATACATCGACTGCTTCGCACATGATCATGAAGCACGGTGCCCCTTTTTGAATAAGCGATACATGGTTCAGTCGTTCTAACCAACCAGGACTAGATGACCCTAAGTATTTTTCGTTATGTGTTGCCATCATGAACCATTTGCCTTCATGCTTACGCTTTCGGTCTTGCCATACTCTGAGGAATACAGCACCGTCTGCAGGCCTTACACTACCCCAGGACCAACGCGAGTTCGTTAGGTCAGCTCCAAGCTTCCGGTATAAATCAGTCAAACTGGTTTGCATAATGGCCCACTAGATCGTCATCGGAAAAAATTCTTGTGCGTCCAATCATAATATCTTCCTAAGACGAGCTATTGAGGTCAACTAACCACTGCCTAATGCTGGATAGCGGTAAGTTAGCTCTTGTTACTAGTCTACAACCGTCCAAATGCGGCCCACATGTTGTTTCTTCTCAACTTCTATGACACAACGCAAATATAGTTGAATAGAACCTCGGTTTGTCGCTTCGACTCCTTAGAATGACGCATATTCAATGTACTCATTCATATTTAAGTTGTGTCAGGAGCGAAACAATATGGAAAACATTGCGGAGTTAAATGATGACGCGCCGGACGCCGGCAACCTTGAGCAGTATGTCTTTCATTACCCATTCGAAGATTTCAAAAATGATATGCGCTGGGTTTTTTATCTGCAGGCGCAGATGATCAACGCGATGAGCGACCCCGTAACGGCACTACAGTTGCTCGGCAAAGCAGAGATTAATGGTTCGAACGCTGCTTACTTCGATCCGGAATGTATTCCGGAAGACCTTGATTTTACCTATGAGCATATTCGGCAAACGCCCTTTGCCCGTAGCCTTGAAGCCATGTACCGCTATGCCTACCATGGGGAAATCGACCATACGCTCGAGCCGCTGGGCCCCGGTGGTTACCATATAGTGATGGCGGCCATCATCAATGATCTGGCCACATCTCGTCTAGTTAACTTCTGGATGTATATCGGCGGGCAGGGCAAAGAAAGCGTGATGAACTGCCTTCGCACTGCAGAATTAGCTAATGCGCGCCTAGTGCTGGAGGGACATGAACGGTTCTTCAACTTCGAAGGCAACGAGGACTACGCATCGCTTACCAAAGATGCGAACGAACGGCCTCCACAGGGCGGATTCGGACGGGCTCTCACCATTCGTCAGATGGCGTTACTCGCCGACATGGGCGAACCAACGATCCGAACGGCCGCCAATCGGAAGCGTCCGGGTCATATCCCAACTTTTTCACACGGCGGACGGACATTGATCTCTATTGACGACGCTAAGGCTTGGTTGAAGCGGAAGGGGCGTTATTTGCCGGTCAAAACTGGAAAGGATTTGGACGTAGTAAATCTTGCGGCGCGCCGAATTGCTGACATAAACGATTTGCTGACCATTATCTCGGTCCGTTTGTCCATGCTTGACTGCGTCGCTGAGAAAACACCACGACGCGCCACTCTTTTCCATGAACTGAGCAAGCAATTCGGCTTTACCGTGCAAGACGCATCAGCGCTCTGGCAGCCGGAATTCCTCCATGCACTCGCCGATCTGCTGTCATTCCCGCATGAGCTGTTTTTCTTGCGCGTGAAGGAAATGCTAGTGAGCGAACAACTCAACGCTGTCCGTCAGGAACTGCGGATTGCATCCGAGAAGACATTACTTGGATATGCGTAATCACGAGGAGGCTAAAGATGAAGATCACTTGCCATGCACAATTACGGCAACAACAGCGGGGCATTCCGCGTTTGATTATCGACTTGTTGTTGGATTTCGGCGCGGCTAAACGATCCGGCGAAGGCGCCACGACACACTATTTCGATAAGAGGTCCAGGCGAAAACTGCAAGCGTATGCGGGCAAAGTAGCGCCTTTGCTAGCGGAATACTTGGACTATTACGCCGTAGTCAACAGCGATGGCTCCGTCATTACGGTAGCGCCACGTATCAAGAAGGTCCGACATTGAGGCACCCAGTACATGTCTCACTGTAGTTATTTCAAGAAACCTGCCTAGCCTGTAAAACATTGAAAACTCCGAACATGACAAACGACCTTACCCGATTAGAGAGCATCGGTTTTGCACATGCTGGAAAATGGGCTTTAACTTCGCGTGGGCTAGAAGCGCAGCTCGATCCCAACCTAGCAGCAGGACAAAACGCCCTATACGCATTTGTCGTCAATGGCACTCTGACCTATATCGGAAAAACGACCAAAACGCTAAA
Organism: Noviherbaspirillum album; assembly: GCF_035916955.1. Taxonomy (NCBI): domain Bacteria; kingdom Pseudomonadati; phylum Pseudomonadota; class Betaproteobacteria; order Burkholderiales; family Oxalobacteraceae; genus Noviherbaspirillum; species Noviherbaspirillum album. The sequence continues at coordinate 10,709 of NZ_JAWIIV010000059.1, forward strand.
GGAAAGAATGCAAGGCTACAAAACGCCGGCCGTATCTGCCGAAAGAGGCGGCTCCACGAATATCAAGAATAACCGCAACATCGTAGAGGTGCTGTCGAACGGCGGTTGCGTGGATATCTACGCTTTTATCAATCAAGGAGAGCAAAAACATAGAGGGTTTTTAATCAATCTTGCTGCCGGCTTGGAGGATGTGCTGATTAAAGAACTTTCTCCACCTTGGAATGGTAGGCAGTTCGTTATATCGACTGAAGGCACGGACCAACTCAAGATATCGAAAATAGGGACCGTTGAAACGCTGCCGGCGACGATGAGTGATGCCTGCGCCGACATAGCTGCTTCCCGTAGTAATACCCCAATACCCTCTCATAAAAGCCCTATCAAATACAATCTACGTGCAAAGAACGAATCCCGACTGACAAAAGCAGACTTTGAAAATATGCTGCGCAGAACATTTACTGAAGCGACCAATGTTGGGGAAGACTATATCGACATCCGCTCAGGAGATTTACACACTAGGGTTGGCGTCTATCCCAGCAAGGGGCATTCAATGCCTACCTGCTGTACAGTTATGTATGATGCAATGAAACCAGGTGATACAGTACTTCAAGCACCTCCGAAAGGAAAAGGGGCTAATGTCGTCGTACGATATCAACTTCCTAGGTAAATGGGCTGCCACCGGTCGATGGAAGCTTTGGGCGCCTAACGGTGCATTGGAGCGATCTGGCTGGCCGCGTTTCGAAAGATTATATAGTGGACGTAATGCAGAATCCGGGAAACGATAGTGTTGATCTCACTCGACACTGTCGCACGATATCGGCCAACCGATCTGCTCTCTCGACAGGCCATGCGCTTGATGCTCTATGTCGAGCATCCCTCTATTTTCTTGTTGATTTGGACTTTTGGCATCGGGTACTCAAGTCCGACCCAGCTAATTCAGGCGATAGAAGACAACGTGATTGCAAAAAATGAGCTAGAGCGCTATACCGACCTCTTTCAAACAGAGGTCGGTAGTACCTTCGAGTTGCAACGCTCGCGCGGCTCCACTGGTACTTGGTAACGGACCTCGCTTATGTCTTTTTTGCTAACATGTACCTATCGAGCATGGGTAAAACAGACACTGTCGCCAGGTATAGCCGGGAAATTGCAGACAGTGCACCTCGCTATCCCACTAAAGGGTGAAGTAGTTAGAGACTTCTTTGCGTGCGCTTTCCGGATGTGCTTAGCTAATCTATCCGGCCTAATCAGGGCGGTACATTGGGAACATTTTTCCAATCTCGATTGATCAGCTGAGTTTTTCAGTGCGCGAATTGCCCCTTCTTCTTCAGCAGGCCTATGCAATTGGAGCGGCCACTTTTCTCGTAGTCGCCCCAAAACATGTTGCAGTTCGATCATCTGCGCCAGGGTCGCTTCCAATTCAGCTAAACCATAGGCAGTTGAGCGCTGTTGTGTAGAGGTAGGTAATCCGATGACATTGACTACTTTTTCAGCTATGTGATCAACGCCCCATCGACCATGAATCCATTCGTTACGTACTGCCCGCAATCTATTGGCATCAGTGATCCATTGAAGGTACACGGTACGCACTTCCGACTCGTCGGGGGTACGCTCCAACACTTGTTTCTCAAGACGGGTGAGCCGCGTATGGAAATTTTCTTCCATGACAGTCTCAGTAAGGGTTTCAAGCCACTTTCCTCCATCGACCCAGACGAGACAGAGGCCTAGAGCCATGTCCAGCCGTGAGAATTCAAATACCATCTGGCCTAACAACGTAGCCGCATGAAACTCTAGTTCACAGCGCCCCCGTGTCACTTCTGCTTCAGTCCATTTACGCATCTCAGTCTCCAATCTAACGCAAAACCGTGCACCATTGGCGAAGGCATTATTCTTTGAAATTTATTACCGTCACCATAATAACGGTTAAACACCCTAGTAAAGGTTATGACGTAGTCTTGAAGAATCCTAAAAGTTTCTCCCAGGAATTCTTTTGACATTATGCGACTGCTGTCATCTGCAGCTCTAGCCTGATTGGATGCGCATGTCGGAATAGGGCACCAGAGCAGTCATTCGTCGAAATTCCATTATAGGCAAAAATTGACCACAAGCAGTCATTCGACCTTGGTGCACTTGAAACGAGAACGCCTCAAGATTCGTAACCACTCGAGCAAGGATTGTTGGCCAGTTGAAGTGTCCGCGCTCCAGTTGCCCAGCCAGATTGGAGGGGTTTACTCTTGAGAACGTGTTTTATCAATAGTAAAGTGGCGCGCTACGTCACCATTGGCTTGTGATGCAATCTAGCACTTCCATGCAGTTCACCGCTTCCCTCTTGCTTCATTTCAATTTGGTAAAAGAACAATGAATAACAGCCCCCCCGCCGCGTCCGCTCTTAATTTCCTGAATGGCGGCGGCAACATGGGCATGATGATGCGCGCCCATGACTGGTCTGCCTCGCCACTAGGCTCCCCCAGCGACTGGCCCCAGTCTCTGCGCACCGTCGCGGAGCTGTTATTAAATAGCAAATTCCCGATGTTCGTGGCCTGGGGGCCCGATCTCGGTTTTCTCTACAACGACGCGTACGCCGAAATCCTGGGCGCCAAGCATCCGGCCGCGCTGGGCCAGCGCTTCTACGACATCTGGTCGGAAATCTGGCCTGATATCAGCCCACTGATCGAGCGCGCGCTGCAAGGCGAGGCCACGTATAGCGAGCGGCTGCCGTTGACGATGAACCGGAAAGGCTATGACGAGCAGACCTGGTTCACCTTCTCGTACTCGCCGGTGCGCGACGACCGCGGCCAGGTGGCCGGTATGTACTGCGCCTGCGTGGAGGTGACCGAGCAGGTGCTGGCTGAAAAATACCGTGCCGAAGAAAATGAGCGCTTCCGGACGTTGTTCGAGCAGACGCCCAGCGCTACCGTCATTGTGCGGGGACGCGATCACGTGTTCGAGCTGGCCAATCGCGCTTACTACCAACTGATCGGGCACCGCGAGGTCCTCGGCAAGCCGGCCCGCGACGCAGTGCCGGAGTTGGTGGCGCAAGGTTTCATCGATCTGCTGGACAAGGTATATGCCACCGGCGAGCCGCTCTTCGGGCGTTCCATCCCCATCAAGCTGCAGCGTGAGCCCAGTGGTCCACTCGAAGATCGGTTCGTGGACTTCGTGTATCAGCCGATCCGCGACGCACGCGGCAACGTTACAGGCATTTTCGGTGAAGCCAACGACGTTACCGACCACAAGCTGGCTGAGGATGAACTACGTGCGCTGGCCGCTGATCTATCGCAGGCGAACCGGCGGCAGAGTGAATTCCTGGCCACCCTGGCCCATGAACTGCGCAATCCGTTGGCGCCCATCCGGACCGGTCTGGACCTGATGCGCGTCAATGGCGCCAATCCGGCCACCGCGACAAGGATCCGCGAGATGATGGAGCGGCAGACAGACCACCTGGTCCATCTGGTGAACGACCTGCTCGACATCGCGCGGATCAACACCGGCAAGATCGAGCTCAAAAGAGCGCGCGTTCTGTTGAAGGATGTCGTGCTGCATGCGGTGGAAACCACACTGCCGGCGATCGAGGTCAAGCACCACGATTTCAGTGTACAGGTGCTCGACGAGCCGATCTGGCTTGATGCGGACACAAACCGGTTGTCGCAAATTATCGGGAACATTTTATCGAACGCGAGCAAGTACACGCCTGAGAACGGCAAGATCGCCTTGTCGGTGCGGCGCGAAACGGATACGGCTATTATCACCATCACTGACAATGGCATCGGCATTCCGGACGAGGAGCTGCCGCACATTTTCGCCATGTTCACCCAGACCAGGGATGGCAAGGGCCATGCGCACGGCGGACTGGGTATCGGCCTGAACCTGGTCAAGCGACTGACCGAAAAGCATGGCGGTACGGTCAGCGCCTCCAGCGCGGGGCCGGGTCAGGGCAGCACCTTCACGGTCCGGCTGCCGATCACGCCACCGAATACGGCCGGTGCGGGAGATCTTTTGGGCACTCGTGACGATCGCCCTGAGCACGCCGTGGAATCGCTGCGGATCCTGATCGCCGACGACAACGAGGACGCGGTGGAACTCTTGCAGCACCTGCTGAAGATCAATGGACATACGGTCGAGGTTGCCCATGATGGACATGCGGCGCTGGACAAGGCCCGGCACTTCCTGCCCGACCTGGCCCTGCTGGATATTGGCATGCCGGGAATGAATGGCTATGAACTGGCGGGCCGATTGCGCCGATTGCCGGAGTTGCGTTCAACGCGGCTCGTGGCCTTGACAGGATGGGGCATGGAGAGCGACCGTGACCGCGCCCGGGCCGCCGGTTTCGATCGTCATCTGACCAAGCCGATCAATATGCATGATCTGAACCAGGTTGTGTCAGAGGTCGCGTCAGCATCGAAATAAGGTGACGTGACCGGCTGATTCCAGTCCAGGTTGAGAGAGAATTCAACCTAGGAAAGGAACCATAAGGTGCCCCGCAAGAGTTTTACCCCCGAACAAATCATCGCCAAGCTGCGCCTTGTTGAAGTCGCCATGGGCAGCGGCAAGAGCACTCAATTGGCCTGCAAGGAAGCTGGCATTTCCGAACAGAGCTATTACCGCTGGCACAAAGAATACGGCGGTCTACAATATGACCAGGCCAAGCGATTCAAAGAACTCGAGCGCGAGAATGCCCGCCTGAAGAAGCTGGTGGCCGAACTGTCGCTGGAAAAAGCCATGCCCAAGGAGGTCGCGTCGGGAAACTGGTAAGCCCCGAGCGACGCCGTCGTGCTGTGTGCATGCTGCAGGAACGCTTTGCCGTCTCAGAGCGTCGTGCCTGCCATGTAGTGGGTCAGCCACGTGCAGTACAGCGCTATGTGCCGACAGTGCGCGTTGATGAGGATGAACTTACCCAAGCCATTGTTGCTCTGGCGGCCGAGTACGGCCGTTATGGCTACCGTCGCATCACGGCCTTGCTGCAATCGGGCGGTTGACAGGTCGGACGTGACCGCGTACAGCGCATCTGGCGTCGCGAGGGGCTCAAAGTACCGAAGAAGCAGCGACCCAGAGGGCGGTTGTGGTTCAACGATGGTTCTTGCGTACGCCTGCGTCCACAACACCGCCATCATGTCTGGAGCTATGACTTCGTGCATCACACCACTGAAGATGGACGCAGCCTGCGGCTGATGACACTCGTCGACGAGTTCTCGCGCCAATGCCTGGCCATTAAGGTCGGACGTCGACTCAACGGCATGGATGTCATCGAGACGCTGGCCGACGCCATGCTGGAACATGGCATTCCAATGCATATACGGTCAGATAATGGCCCAGAAATGACATCGAAAATGGTACGCGACTGGCTAGAAAAAGTAGGGATAAAGACGCTGTTCATTGAGCCGGGCAGCCCTTGAGAAAATGGCTATTGCGAGTCGTTCAATGGCAAGCTGCGCGATGAGCTGCTGAATGGCGAGCTGTTTTACAGCCTGAAAGAAGCCCAGGTCGTGATTGAACAATGGCGTCGCCACTACAATACGCAGCGCCCGCACTCGTCAGTGGGATATCGGCCGCCCGCACCCGCTGCCTACTCATTGGAGCCCGTCATATCTGCCCAACCTGAAAACATGCAGTAGACTCTAACTCTCTCACAAAAGCTGGATTGGAATATCGGTCACGTCACCCCAGAGACAGAAACTAGTTGGCGTTCAGGCACTCCTCCCTGAAGCGGTCGTTAAAGGACTCGATATAGGCATTGTCCGTCGGCTTGCNCCCCAGAGACAGAAACTAGTTGGCGTTCAGGCACTCCTCCCTGAAGCGGTCGTTAAAGGACTCGATATAGGCATTGTCCGTCGGCTTGCCCGGCCGGCTGAAGTTGAGCGATACCTTATGTTCATACGCCCATTTGTCGAGCGCCTTAGAAATGAATTCCGGCCCATTATCAACGGACGGTGTACACATAGGGCCTCCATGACTTCAACGACGTGTTCACCCGGGATACTGACATCGACATGGATTGCCAGACATTCCCTGGTGTAGTTATCCATGACGGTCAAGGTACGAAGTCGTCTGCCGTCATACAGGGCGTCCGATACGAAATCCATACTCCATGCTTCGTTGATGGCTTGCGTCATTACTCCGCGTTGTCGTGCATGCGCACTTCGATGCCGTCTCGGACGTTTGCTGCGTAATGCTAGTCCCTGCTGCGAATACAGCCGATAGACGCGCTTGTGATTGATGTGCCAGCCTTCCCGCTGCAGCATCATATGAATGCGGCGATATCCATAACGCACACGTACCTCCGTGATTTCCTTGATCCGCATTGCCAGCAACGTCTGGTCCGGCGCTATGGACTGATAGTAGTAGACCGATCTCGACAGTTGCAGAACTGCGCAGGCCTGGCGAAAGCTGGCGCGAAAACGTCTGATCAGATCATCAACCAGGATGCGCTTGCGAGACGGTCTTATAATTTTTTTAAGCACATTCTGAAGCATGGCCTTGTCGAGCGACAGGTCGGCAACTCAACGCTTGCATTTGGCGTTCTCTTTCTCGAGTTGCCTGGATCGGCGCAGTTCCAATGGCCCCAGTCCACTGTACTTCTTGCGCCAGTTATAGAAGGTCGCATCGGACACGCCCATCTTGCGGCAGAGTTCGTCAACAGGCGTACCTAATTTAGCCTGCTTGAGGGCAAAGGCGATTTGCTCCTCGGTGTAGCGGGATTTCTTCACGGCACGTACTCCTTCGCGCAATTGCAAATTGTGCCGGATTTCCTAAATCACGTTTGTCCAGTTTCCCGGTGCAGGGTCAAAAACGGTGGGATCATGTTGATATATTCGCATTCCACAAAAAAGCGCACGTTATGGAGAGCTTGACTCCTGCATGCCCATTCTCTAACATCGAATGGAAATTGCCGTGTAGAAACAAAATGCGGCCTGGAAGGATGTCAATATCGACAAGACCGTAGAGTTTTGCGTACCTAAGGAGATGCGGTGAAAAGATACTTAACTGGGACATCTATCCAGTCCGTTTTAGTAAGCATGGGGGCGCTCTCAAGCATTTCCCTTATCGGCCTTACCATTGTCGCGGCAACTGCGCTTTCTGACTCTGCCTCTATTGCGATTGGTGTTCTCTGCGCTTTGATGGTGCTTCTGAATACGGCATGCACTGTCTGGCTTGTTCGGCGCATCGTAGCTCCGCTGAGGGAAGCTGTCGTTATCGGACAAAAGATGATCCAAGGCGACTTAACGATTCATTTCAGCGCTAGGGGAACAGGGGAGATCGCAGCAGTTCAGGATGTGCTGAAGGATCTGAAAGATACGCTGTTTAATATCGTACGCGACGTACGCAGCGGTTCCATTGCCATCAATACCACAGCTTTGTCTGTCAATTCGGATAACGCCACGCTGTCGGCACGGAATGAAACACAAGCCGGTTCCATCGAAGAGACTGCAGCGTCGCTGGAAGAACTTGCTGCTACAGTCAAGCAGAACGCCGACGCGGCGATGCAAGCCAATAATGTTGTTAATTGTGCAGCCGATCTTGCAGCTAAGGGTGGAGACGTTGTCCGGGATGTCGTTACAACAATGGATGCAATTAGGAGTAGCTCGCACAAGATTGAGGAAATCATTGGCGTTATCGATGGCATTGCTTTTCAAACCAATATCCTTGCCTTGAATGCCGCCGTCGAAGCAGCACACGCTGGCGAGCAGGGTAGAGGCTTTGCCGTCGTCGCATCCGAGGTCCGCAGCTTAGCTCAGCGGTCCGCCCAAGCCGCTCGCGATATTAAATCGCTCATTACCGATTCTGTGGAAAAAGTCGAGTCTGGCGCACACCTGGTGGACGAAGCCGGCCGCGCAATGAAGCAGATCGTCACCTCGGTGGAAGACGTTGCCGGGTATGTAAAAAGTATTGCTAATTCCACGCAAGAGCAAAGCTTAGGTATTCAACAAGTGAATCACGCAATGGTGCAGTTCGAGGTCATGATTCAGGAGAATACGGAACTAGTCACCAATGCGCTTAAAGCATCAACCAACCTGAAATCGAGCGCTGCTTCTTTATCCGACGCAGTAGTCGATTTCAAGCTGGGCTCAGAAATCGGCACGGCAGACGAAGCGGTTGAACTGGTAAAGAAAGCCGTCACCATGGCCAAAGCTGAAGGTTTGCAAGCACTGATAGAGGAAGTAGGCAAACTCAATAAAGGTAAACTGGTGTACAAAGACTTGTATATTGGTATCTATGGATTTGACGGTTTTATTAAGGCGCATGGTGCCAACCGCCATTTTGTTGGCTCGGACACCAGCCGCACTCGTGACAAGAATGGAAAAGCGTTCATCGCCGATATGATAACGATCGGTAAAGCGAAAGGAAGTGGCTGGGTCGAGTACCTTTTCGCCCATCCTACAACGCAAGAGATCAAGACAAAAGCCTCTTATCTGGAGCGATTCGATGACGTAGTTATTACTTGTGGCTGTTACGCGTGAGCGATTGTGCATAATACACTCCTCACTTAGCGAAAAGTTGTGCCTGCTTCATACACCAGGTCACTTGGCACCCATGATGCAGAACGAGGCGAATAGGATCTATCTGCATACGCAGTCGTCATGCATTGACCAGATCTTGACTATTTCGATCAGGTATATCAACAGACGTTGTCGCGGCCCTGACTAGTTGTAAATTTATTAGATAGGAAGGTTGTGCGGTGTTCGTAGAAGTTGAATTTTGTCGTCCCGTTCCTGATGGCGATACCATTTTTAAAAACGTTCCAAATGGAGCGTGTATCGAGGTAGACGGAGTGCTCTATGTTAGACAAAGCGAATGGGTTTCTTTCCTGGCACAGATCAGGCAAACGATTGTTTCTTAACAGGCGGCAATCGTATCGGTTTGCCGACGATTCTATATCGGACAACAGTCTGACCATTGCGAGCACATAGAAAGTGCGAAGGCGTATCAGGTGTGTAAGGAGCTAATTGCGGCTGTGGGCGGCACTGCGCGAAAATCTGAAAGAAGACGTCATAAACGCAGCGCAAGAGTAGACTGGAATCGGGACGAACAAGGAGGCTGCAACGCCGCGCGTCACGATTAGTCGGTCAGGGCGGTGACTGCCTTGAGAGAACGCAGTATGTGCACGTGTTCTTTTAGAGCATGTTTATTCGCCCGTCTGTAGGTCAGGCATACCCAAACGAGTACGCGAGAAACAGGCGAATAAACCTGGCAGGCCGTCAATGCGGATCCCAAATGGGGATCGTCCGGCAACTGTTTCACTTTGATACCAAATTGTCAGACATGGGCATGCGTAAGGAGAAGGGGAATCGTTATACGTAAAAGATTTCAATATATTCTTTGATGGCTGGGCTCTACAGGTCCTAAGTCCTACCGGGTTGCCACTTCAAAGCTCACTTGGTTTGATACGCGGATGTAATGACCCAGCAGAATCTGCTCAGATCAAGCTGCTAAAGCAAATGCCTCGGCAGGCGTTTTCATGCCCAGCGCTTGATGCGGACGCCGGGTGTTATAGAAGCCAATCCAGTCTGCAATAACCC
>NZ_JAWIIV010000060.1:0-20177 GCF_035916955.1 Noviherbaspirillum album
TGCGCCCGAGAGACTATGACAGTTATTTCAAAGGAAGGTTTTGCACTATTGTTGCGGGGGTGCTGACACGCGCTTGTGCGACGACGCCGTCAATGCGTTCCATAATAATTCGTGCGATGTCGATCTTGTCACAAGGGTCAATGACCAATTTCTCATCCTTTGGCGCGTCGTTACGCCGAGTCTGGTAGGGAAATGAACGATCCACCCACCGTGCCTGCATCGGCACAAAGAAAAAAGCCCGCAGTCCTTGCGGAAGTTGCGGGCGAATCCAATTCAAGAAGAGTTGGAGGAGACAAGGACATAGTACCGGTGTACAACAGTGCTGTCTTCTTTCGAACGCGAATGACAGATATTCCTGATTTATATAACACTACAAAAGGTAAAAAGCCCACAGCACAATTTGCTGTGGGCTTTCACGTGTCTCCNAGGACATAGTACCGGTGTACAACAGTGCTGTCTTCTTTCGAACGCGAATGACAGATATTCCTGATTTATATAACACTACAAAAGGTAAAAAGCCCACAGCACAATTTGCTGTGGGCTTTCACGTGTCTCCTGCCGCCCTCTTTGGGACTGGATTTTTATACTGCGCAGCGATTTTCTATCAATTTTCTAGTTTTGTCATTGGGCAGTGCAATATGATTGAGGTCAGTTTACATCTACATTTTGGCTGCAGACGCTGCGCCAGAACGTATTGCAACCGCATCGTACTAGCACTCAGGGTTATGGGATAGGCTTCGGACGGCGGAACTGCCGTTTCTTTGGAAAGCCTGTACCTTGTCCCTTGCCATTGGGGTTACCCTGCTTGCGCGGCCATTGAGGCTGCTCGTTGACGGTATTGGGATTGGATAACCAGGCATTGAGTTGTTCACGTACCTGACTGATCCCGCCAATCACACGCACATAGCGGTTCCTGAAAATCTTTCGCAGGTACTCGTCTGCCGGCGCAGGAATATCCTCCCGCAATCCCATCATGCGCTGACAGCTACGTAGTGATGGCGCCGTACGAAGCTCTTCCAGCGGAACCACTTTCAATTCCAGTTGCGGGAAGTATTGCTGAAGGTCTTCGAAGTCTCGTGGACTGGTTCCAATCAGGGCAATCATGGGTTTGAATGCACTGTTGGCCGAGGGCGGAAGCTTTGGATCGAACAACGGTTGCACATCTCCTTCTGCATGTTCGTCGTCCTCATCATCATGCGGATGGCTTGAGATCGGTGAAAACTCGGCCGTCATACCCGGCTCATCCTGATACATGGGTCGCGTGTACGAAGCTTTACCTTGCTGCTCACGTCTGCGCGGCTGTTCTCGCGAGGCGGACTGGTCTACCCCACTGAACGCAGCCTGAAACAATGACGACGTCGCCTGGCTGCCGCCCTGCTGTATCAACTTCTCGACCAACGCTCTTGCCAGCTCTTGCCAGCTCTTGACAGACCATGGACACGAACGGCCGTGCCATCTCAATGAAATCACCGGTGGCTACCGGCAAAGGCGATTCAATCGCCTGAGTGCGGCCTCTGGGTTGTTCAATGTGACTCTGGCGAGGCGCTGCATGTTGTGCATTGTTCCTGTGGCGCTGATCCGGTTGCGTTCCAGTATGGGTTGGTATAGCACTGTCCGGTTGCTCGTCAACGCGTGGCGCCATCGGCGATGGTTCGCCGACAGTGATATCTTTAGATTCCATTGATGTCGACGGCGCAGCTGGTTCAGCATCTTCAGGCACGACTTGTTTAGTGCCTTTACGGGAATTTCGCTGCTTCGGTTCATCCACGGTAACAGCGGCAGTTGCAGCCCGAGTGCCACTGGACTGGTCTGACTTCGAGAACAGGTCGTCCTGTGCAGCGTCCCTGACCTTCTGCAAGATGCCATGGAGACGCTGCCGAATTGCCTGAAAACCCTGCGAGATGGAAATTAGCTTGCGGTGTCGGACTTCCGGCAAGCACTCCTGCGCCAGGAATACGTCCTTGGCTTTGACTTCTTCCAGCTGAGCTGACTGCAATAGTTCTGGACCCTTGATGTCAAGGAGCCGCCTGGCGATCAATTCCCACTCTTCTTCTGTCCACTTGATGACGGCGGGAGCAGCGACCGGTTCTGGTTTGCGAGGCATGACTTCTCAGATTAAGTTTAGGGTCTTCAATGTATAAAGCTATAGTGCACTGACAGGCGAACTTGTCTCTCCGTGACTGCATAGACACCTTGCCGTCTGCTTATGGGCACGAACGATTTAATGAAGTTCCTGAATGCCGTCAAGATGGTATTAGGTGTCCGATACGATGACCATTTACCTTGCATACGGGCAGGGTACCTGCAGCGCATGAGCGCTTCGATGGTCTGACAAGCGAATATCGCAAGAATAGCACGATAGTCCAAAAAATGAGCATCGCGTATGATGCAGCAATAAGGAGAGATATGGCGTCACAGAAAAATAAGATCCCGATATGGCGAATGCGAAACTAAACGTACTCGTAGCAGAAGTACCCGAAGTGATTCCGCTCGTGCAGGAGGCATGGCGGGCACATTTTGCCTTGACGTTCTGTACCTCCTTGGCAGAGGCCGAGACTTTATTGAATAAGCGATTCGATGTCATCGTGTGCGGCACGCACTTTGCCGAAAGCAAGATGTTTGATCTATTGCGGATGGCCAAATCAAAGCCCAAGTCGCAGGCGGTCCCTTTCCTCTGCATCCGTGTGCTGGACGGTGAGCTCGATGGTACGGCATTCCAGGGCATCAGCATCGCCACATGTGCTCTCGGGGCTGCCGGCTTTGTCGACCTCAACCGTTGGCGTCGAGAATACGGATTTGATCAGGCACGCGAGAAGTTACGACAGTTGGTTGTGTCATTGGCTCACCAGCCTACCTGATGACTTTGGCGAGCCAATACACGGACTAATGGCCGCTTCGGTCGATCAATTCCTTTGCCTGCAATAACAGGTCCTCGCGCACCGGATCAGGTTTGTCTCCTGTCGTCATCTTGATATAACCCGTAAGGTCGCGGACCAGTTTGACAAGGGCGGCCCGCTCTGCCGTCAGGTTCGCACCATTGGCTGCTTCAATCTGCGTGACGAGCTCAAGAACAGACGCCGGATCGACAACTTGACAATACGAGGCATGCCAGTCGTCCCGCTGTGTAGCGTCTTCCACCGCTTGTAGGCAAGCAGTTCTGATGGTGTCGTAATCAGGCATCGCGATACAGGAATTTTAATGAAGTCATCGTTATACGTAACAGCCGGTCCTTCGTTGTAAAAATCAAAACGTTGAGACCGGTATAAACCGACAAAGAACCCCCTCACGGGTATTGCCAGGCAGGTCTATGTTAATTGCCTTATTACCATACTGTATATCTCTTATAACAAGAATAAAGAGGACAGTGATGATGCGGCGCAGTATAGTAACACCTGTCTCCTCCAACTCTCCAAGAATTGGATTCAACCCGCAAGCTTCGGCCTGCGGGTTTTTTTTCGTCTTAACTGCCCCATAGACGTGTAAGCCATTATTCAAATAGGAAAATAGAGCTGCTCTGTGCTGACACTTGAGATTTATCACGCCGCTCCGCTGAACAAAGCGTAATAAGTATTTGTCCATTACCGAACTTAAATTAACGCAATTTCCTACACATGGAGGACCTATTATGGCGAATCTCGGACCAGCAGCGAAAGCGGTCGAACAGGAATTAATGCATGCTCGTCAGGGCATGGAGTATTACGCCAAACTCGTCGAGAACCTTGAAGGCGTACTGGAAACCTTGACGACTATCGATACTCCCGCAACAGGTGCACGCACAAAGGCTCGTACGGCGTCTACCTCCAAGGCCAAGGGTAAGACTGCTAATCAGTCGAAAACCGCGGCAAGCAAAGGCGGAAAACGATCCAAATTGCCACCTACTGGCAAAGATTTCTGGCCAACATTACTGACGGACACGCCTCAGCCGGCCTCTGAAGTGTTCAAAGCTGCGATCAATGCGTTAGGTATCAAGCTTGATGCAGATGACCGTAAGAAGCTGACTCAGCGGATGTCCAACGCGCTGAGCGTCATGGCCAAAAACGGGGAAATCAAGGCAGAGGGCAGTGCTCGAGCACGGCTTTACTCGAAGAAAACGGTAATCCATTAAGCACAACAAGGGCTATTGGCAGAGGTCAACGGTCCTAAACAAAACCCTAGTCGCTCTGGCCAACCGAGCCCGGAAACTAGCTAACCTGACACCCTGACCACTTCATTCCGGTCAGGGCATGCTTAATGAGCGAGTTTATGCGGGAACGATATTCGAAGCCTGGGCGCCTTTGGCACCCTGAGTCACTTCGAAGGAAACCTTCTGGCCTTCCTTGAGGGTTTTGAAACCCGAGCTTTGAATTTGCGAGAAGTGACCGAAGAGATCTTCTGCACCCTGATCGGGTGTGATGAAACCAAACCCCTTGGAATCGTTAAACCACTTGACGGTACCTGTTGCCATAACAATCTTTCACATATCTGCGGAATGAACCTGGCCAGTAGCGGTGTTGTTTGCTGGGCCAGGAGCGATCTATCGAGTCGGTGATGCGTTCCCCCCTCCTCGACCGGGCGAAGTATAGCTGAGCGAAGCAAAGTCGCAAGTAATCGTTGAGTGAACGGAACATGCTCAATCGAGGCGACGATGGCGTGGCAAATGACATCTGGCAGCGCTGTTTGCGTCGGCCATTTCGCCTCAGTGATAAATGAAGGCTAGCATTTCCCTCTTCCAAATCCGATCCGGCACATACGAGAAGGCTAAGCACGGTTGACGAAGAATGAAAGAAAAAAGCCCGTGACCTGACCGGATCACAGGCTAAACAAACTTCGCACTAGGAACCTACAGCCTTACTGTAGAGGCGTTCCATGGTGTTTCGCTTATTCTGTCTCAAGGAACTGCTTCAGTTGCTTGTGCCGCGATAATGAGGTGAGAGATAGCGTTAATCCCGTGTCGTCACATCCCCGATTGATGCGAAAGATCGAGAACGCTGGCGGCGCCTCCCACATGTGACCCCCTTTCGCAGGCAAGTGCCGCGATTCTGTAGATCCAAAACAGGGCACCCGAGCCATGAGGGGGTTTTCTGGTTTAAAAAACCTGGCCGGCCAGGATACGCCGCTTCAGCAGTTCGTACTCTTCGGGCGAAATGGCGCCTTCTTGCAATAAGCGGTTCAGATCGGCCATTTCTCCTCCACGAGGATAGCCGCGGACGCCTGCTTTCTCTTCCATTACTCGACGCCGGCTCAACCACGGGCGGGCAGCCCGCCAAACTATGGCAACGATGATGACTGCTGTGATCCATCCGATGGCACCCATCCTGTTCCCCTGTAGTAGCGTGTGATATGTCGATGTACGTAAGAGTAGCTTGTTTTGTTTTCAATTTGATTATTTACCCTACAGTGCGGCATTTTTGCGACAGGTCGTAGGCGCCTCGCTGAACGCGCTCCGGTGCTGAAGCCACAATAGGCATGCCCCTCGCTCGCGACACTACTCCGATGTTTCTCATATTCGTGGGATGTGGATCCGGGTCCTTTGCGCTCTAATTGTTCGTTCGACGATGTGGCAAACGAAAAGGCCAAATTGAAATGCGCATACAAAAGGACGTCTGCATATCCATCGTGCTCGGTATCGCCATCGTTTGTGGAGGTTTATGGTTACTGGCTGTATCAATGTCGGTTCCGACGCCAGCAACGCAAAAGGCCGCACCGCCTTCAGGGACAACCACTGATCGCCCAAAGTCTTCTCCTCGCGCAAACCGCCAGCCTGAAGGCACTGATAGTGACCCTGAAGCCGTCCATCCCCGGGCAGCAAACGGAATCAGGAAATGTATCGTGAACGGCAAAACCATTTACTCGGATACCCAATGTCCCGCGGGTGCGCAGACTGAAACCGTCGTTCTACACGATTCCGGAGGAGTCATCAGCCCTCCGAAGGCTGATCTGCTGATGCTGATGGCGCAGCGCAAAGCTGCTGAAAGACAGAACACCGGCCACCAAGGTGTTCTGACAATGGGAACGCCCCAGTCCGCGTCAGAGGAATGCGCCCTCCTCGACCAGCATGTTCGATACCTGGATACGAAAGCCCGCCAGCCTCAGTCCTCCACCACGCAGGATTGGATTCGCCAGGAGCGATCAACGGCTAGAGACCGACAAGTCGCGCTGCACTGCTAAAGCACCCTCTCAGACATGGATCTGGCAGACCCTTGCCATGCATCGTCTTGATCAAGTGGCCAAGCCCTTATGCTTGCAAGATAAGCAACGGCACATTCAATTTCTGCGAAACGGGATAAAAACATGGGGGCCAAAACAGCACGGATGAGGATTTTTTCCAACCTCCATTGTCTTAGTCCACTGATTAACGCAGCGAAGCCAACCAATGTACCTCGATACCGACCACCAAACCCGCCAACGCAACAGCAATGAGAGCTTTTTAGCGGCTGCATCAGCTGGTGCGGTCGATACGCTTGGCTTGTTGCTAGACGAGCACGGTGTTGACATCAACACGGTCGATCGCAACCGACAAACGGCCCTATTCCATGCGATTCAGTCTGGCTGCGAGGACTGCGCACTGTACCTGCTCAGGCGGGGTATTGACTGGCGCATCCATAACAGGCGGGGACTGAGGGCCCTTCACTTGGCGGCCAGCGCGGGCCTTGATGCCGTTGTCAATTGGCTGATCAACGCCGGCGACGAGGTCAACGCCGGTCGCGCAAACGTCGACACACCGCTCATTATGGCCGCAAGACATGGCAAAACAGACGTGACTCAGCGTCTGTTGGACGCCGGTGCCGATCCCGATGGTCGAGGCACAAGGGACGGCACGGCGCTGCACGTGGCGAACACGACTGCAATGACTGAGATGCTGTTAGCTGCGGGAGCGGACCCTGACGCACGTGACAAGGACGGCGAAACACCGCTGTTCGGAGCTGCCCGTTGTGGTCAGTTGGAACTGGTACGCTTATTGGTTGGTGCAGGAACTGATGTGAACGCTCTCAATGAGAAAAAGGAAACCGCGCTTTTCCAGGCGGGACAACGCGGCGTCATTGAGGTCGTAGATTATCTTCTTGGTGCCGGAGCGACTCCTGATTTGCCGGGAGACGGTGGCCGCACGCTAGCTGCTGCGGCAAGACGTAATCCGTCGCTGCGCACTTACATGACGGGCCGGGCGATGCGTGGTTGTATCGACGCCGCGCTGGCTGAGATTGCGCGGCCTGCCTAGTCCCGGCCGATCAGGGTCATCTCCTTCTGTAGCGAAAACCGCTGCTTCCCACGCTGCAAATACGCTATTTGGGACTTGACATTCTGTCGACGTTCAAAGGTTGTACACATCCAACAGCGCTATGACAAATTTCTTTGGTCGTCTATAAGACCATGCAAACCAGAATGACACACTTGCTGTAAGTCATTGATTTTTATCAGTTCCGCCAGATGCTCAAGAAAAAGGCAACCTAGTCAGACCCGCATGGTACTTTAGCGTCTCCCTAGTCAAGCCCCACTTATTCACAAAGTTGTCCACAGACAATGTGGATTACTAGAAAAGTTCTTTTGTGACAAAGGGTTGCAGCAGATATTGAAACTAAAGTAGTAACGACCTACGGTTTCACGACCTGTAAATGCTTACCTATGGACGCGACCCATCACTGAGCTGCTTTCTCTCGCCCAATTTCTTACGTTCAGAGTGGAGCACCTTTTCATATTGTTACTTTAGTAATAAGCCGCAGAAGTCGAATCAGTACGGAATGGTGTTGCATAGAAGAAATTCCCCTATGTTAGGATAACCGTGTTTCGCACTGTCTTTCCAACCCGGCCGTTGACCATTCGTGTCCGCCATCGCTTATGTTAAGTACACAACAAGTTTTCCTGATTGCTTCTCTGCTGTGCTTCGTCACCTTCCTTGTCCTGTTTTCCTTCCGTGAGAACGGAGTAAAAGGTATTCGCCAAATTATCTTGGCCACCGTGCTGGGCATGGCGGGTAACATCCTGTATGCCTACGGCCGCGAACTGTCACCCTTTTTCGCCTATGAGGTCGCCAATGGCGTCTATGCTGCAGCATCGGCGGTGGTTCTGGCCGGTTACCGTCGGCTGTTTAAGCGCCCAGGTCATACACGCATTCTTGCGATAGCTGTCGTTGGGTTGACGGTAGCCATTGGCTACTTTCATTATGTGTACGATTCATTTTTAGCTAGGACCGCCATCGCATCCCTGTATCAAGCCGGTATCGCAGGTGCTATTGGCTATACCTTGCTACGTGCGAGGGGCGAATGGCGCCGCCCCTACTACCCCAAGCTCTTCATCCTGGCAATGTGCAGCCTGATCGCGGCCGGCCATCTAGTCCGTGTGCTCCGTCAGGCTTTTGTCGACAATCCACCCACATCGTTGCTGGAACCCTCGGGTTGGAATGTGTTTGTTCTTTCCGCCGGCGCTTTTGCCCTGCCAGTATTAGCTTTCGGTGCCCTGTTGATTGCGCATCGGCGTATCGTGCTTTTGGCCGAGCATGCGGCGAACCACGATTACCTGACTGGTGCCTGGTCGCGCCGCGCCTTCTTCGACCTCGGCAACCGCGAAATCTTGCGCGCGGCGCGCACGGGGAAACCGATGGCATTACTGCTGATCGACATGGATAATTTTAAGCCGGTCAACGATACGCATGGTCATGCTGCTGGCGATCGTGTTCTGAAGGAATTTGTGCATGAGATTCTTCAAGAACTGCGAAGCATCGATTCACTGTGTCGCATGGGCGGTGACGAATTCGCCGTCTTGATGCCAGAGACCGACCAGACTGGAGCTGTGACAGTAGCAAACCGCCTGCGTACAAGAGCCGAACGATGTCATCAATTTTTCTCGGGTGTGACGGTGAGCATTGGCGTGGCCACTCTCCAGGCGGAAGACACGCTCAATTCGTTAGTCACGCGCGCCGATTCTGCTCTTTACAAAGCCAAGGAGAAAGGCAGAAATCAAGTGTCATTGGAGCATGGCCATTTACTGCAACCATATCCAACATGATTGCCTTATTCTCGAAACCCTCAAGTACAGCCGTCACTCGTGTGTTCTCTCTTGTGCCGCAGCGGCAGGTCTATCAATTACTCGCACCTGCATGCCGATCTGGTTTTCCCTAAGCGGTCTCAGTTCCAATCCATTGTGGCCTGATTCTCAGCTGCCTCCACGACAGCAAGCTTATTGTTAACCGTGCGAAGACGCTGTGCAATCACCTTTCTGGCACTGGACATGAAGGCTGGCATACCGAGGCGGTAAGTGCAATATCGGATCATCACATCACTGCCCGGCCGAAGGGCTGCAAATTCCTGGTCTGTCTCGATCTGCATGCCAAATGAGTGCGCAAGGGCCGATGATCGCGTATTAAGCACACGTGTCTGGACGTTGACGAAATCGAGGATGGGAACCTCGTCGAACAGGGCTTGAACAGCCATGGCTGAAAGAAGTTTGGCCACTCCCCTACCCTCGACCTGGGCAAGTAGTGCATATGCGAGATTGCACCCTTGCCTGCCATCGCTTGCAAGGATGTTTCTAGCCCAGGCTGCAGCAACCACCTGGCCATGCAAGGTTGCCGTGAAACAAAAGGGAGAACTCGCCGCGCAATGCCAGCCTGTCTTGTTCACTGCGTCATGGCCCGGTCCGATGACATCGGCAAAGCGTTTGGTGTCTGCCCATACCAGCTCTTGCGCGCGTCGGGGAAAGAGGCGGCGACCTTCGAGAAAAATTTGAAACTCAGCAAAATCACCGACCAGCACTGGCGCCGGATCGTTCACATTCCAACTTATACGCATGCAACTAGAAACTTGAATTTAAGGGAACTATGTAGGACGAACTGCTTGGAACAGAAACTGCATTTATAGATAAAGATTCATCACCGGCCATTGCAGTCCACCGAAGCAGACCGCTAGAGGCGGCTTCCTTCTGGCTTACTGATTGGTCAGAAATGACGAGACACTCAACAAGGCAGGCCTGTTGACGAATCACTTTTGTGGCGCGTCCGGGTTCTCTTCCTTCAGGTGCTCTTGCAGAGCAGCCCGCACTGCCGCAATTCGTTCCTTGCACACCTGGTAGGCTTTCGCGCTTTCTTCGACGATCGGTACCAAGCTGTCGATATCCAGATCGTCCTGACGCCGCAGCTTTTCTGCATTGGCTTGCAATATTTTGTAAGCGGCGTTAAAGCCGTTGATGTCACTCATGTGCGTCCTTTTTTACGCGTACTGTTCCGTCGCGGAACTGTATGTCCATTGTTTCCTGTTGTCGAGCCGCTTCGCCGCTCGATATCGGCATGCCTGCACCATCTTTGACTACGGCGAATCCCCGCTTGAGCGTCGGATCGATGCCATGGGCAAGAATCGTTGCCATCACATCCTTGGCCTGTTCCTGCGCATCGTCGAGTGCCTTGCATGCAAAGTGCCGTGTATCGGTCATGTCACGTTCTACGTAATGTGTCGCCGTGCCCAACATCCGGTCTGCAGTGGCTGCTACTCCGAGCCACTGGTCCTGCAGGTGCTCGTCAATACCATCGATACTGCGCCGCGCTGCCAGCGTAACGCTGTTGAATGCACTCACGACGTCACGCTCCACGCGCTCTGCTGTACTTTGAGCGCGGTCCTTGACGCTCATCGATAAGTGCTCGGCCTTGGCCGCCATGATTTCGACCTGAGCGCCGGCTGCCGTGAGCACCGCGTCGTGCAGCTTGTCTGCCTGTTTGACAGCAAGGTCCAACATGGCTGTTCCCAGGCGGCTAACCGACTCCTGCTGTCTGAGCGTTGCGGTTTCGGCCTGTGCAAGACGCCGCTCAGTCAGTGTGCTGACCTCGGTTCTTTTTTGCAGCGCCCTGCTTTCTGCAAGTGCCAGACGTGCCTGTGCAGTATGGACGATCGCCTGCCAGTTTTCCAATCCCCGGAGTGCGCGCGTCGCGATCTGCTGCCGAATATGGGCAATCACTTTCGATGGCGTGCCGAACGAACGGTTCGCATACTCGTCGAGGATGGTCATGTCCCGCTCATGTCCGATGCCGACCAGTACCGGGCAGGGAAACTTGCAGACCATACCGGCAAGGACATACTCGTTGAGCCAGTGCAGATCAGCCAGTGCGCCGCCGCCACGGATCAGGACCAATGCACAAAAGGCGGAGTTTCGGTGTACGCCCAGTGCGGTCATGAATGCCTCCTTGAGCGACTCCTTGGCTCGTTCGCCCTGGAAGAAGGCGTCGAAGTAGGTGAAGCGGCATAGGCCTGCCGCTTCCAGCCGGCTAGCTTCCACCTGGAAGTCGCCCTTGCCTGCCGCATCCGGCGGACTGATCACGGCCACATGGGCGAAATCGGCAGGTGTCGCCAGTTGCTTGTTGCGCTGTGCCAGTCCTTCGGACTTCAATCGTTCACGAATTCGCTTTAGGCGTGCTTCCATATCTCCCAGCGTATAGTTGGGATCGATATCGACGATGTCCAGCGAAAAGCCGTATTCCGGCTTGAAGACCGGTCTGGCATAAACCAGCAGCTTGATGCCTGAAGCGAGCTCAATGCCGGTTTGGCCAGTGAACTTGCGAACGATCTCCGGGACACGACTTGCCCAGATTTGCGCACGGGCCTTTGCCTTTTCCTTACCGTCCTGATCCCTGTCGACCGCAGCGATGTACAGGTGCCCGCTGTGCATCTGCAGCTGACTGATCTCGATACGCACCCAGACCGGATCCTCGAACGAAGTTTTGATGGCGGCGGCGACACGGCCCAGCAGGTCGCTCAGTGAAACGCCGCGGCCTTGCAATAGCGATATGGCAAGGCTATCCCGGCTCGCAGGCAGCCATGCAGAAAACGGCGCCAGTGCCAAGCCTTGAGGCACAAACAACTGGCCGGACTTTGTGTCGAGCTGGGCTCCGAATGACCGGGCCAGTTCACTGTCTTCCGCCGGAACAGACAAGAATGTTTTCATTACTATTACATCAATCCAACCTTGGGAAGCGCTTATCCGTTCGTTATATAGGATGCAAGATCGAGCAGTTACCCAACAACGAGAATATGAATTTGCTGCATATCTTCTCGCGAACATTGAATATTACGCGAAGCCAATATGGTATGGCAGTGTTCGAAGTCTTGGAAAGAGTAAATAACAAGCTCGCAACCAAGCTGTTGTAAAAGGAGACATCCATAGCGCTACTCGAGTAGTTGCTGTTTGCTAGCAGTTCCGTTGTCTGCCCCCCCCTTCGTGGTTAGCCGCGTCAAATGCGCCTTACTCATTCATCAGCTTGGCCGGTTATCTTCGCCTTAGGCAGAAAGTCGATGCCAGTTCTCCGGACCAGCTCGGCGTAGCTGATTGGCTTGCCCGCCCGTGCTTCATCAGTGTTTTCAATCCAGTGTGCCCAGGCCCGACCCGTTGTAGCGTCGTAGACTAATTTGTAGAGGTATTTCGGCACCCATACTCTATTGTCACCAATAGTCTTGGGCGAGCCTTCAAAAACAGGGCCAGTGATGACGTACACATCACCTTTTGCGCGCAAGGCATATTTCCGGGTTGCCTGCTCAATGCCGTTCCACGGCTTCTGATTGTTATTCGGCGCTTGAGGAACCATATTGGCGAGTGAGAAGCTTTGGGCCATGGCTTGGGGAGTGGGCATATTGCCGGCCGGAGCGAGGTGGCCACGTGAATATCCACTGCGCTTGTAATCGTCGAGCTCCGCACGTTCACCGCGGGGCAACCTGGCATCAGCGAAGAATTTATCACTGCGCTTACCAGACTTGTCGTTTTCGAGGTGCGCTCGGCTCAGCCGCTCTGCAACGAACATGGGTGTCTTTGAAGAACCTGAGTGAAGCACCGCGAATGCGTCGTAGCAGAGTTCCCGCGTTTTGAGTTGCTGGGCATTGGGGACGGCCGGCGGCGTGCCATTGGCAAAGAACTGCGAACAGGCTTGAAAATCGGTAGGCTGGTTAGTCCCTCTCAATACATCTACAGGAGTTTTTGATTCCGGTATTTGAAGGAGGCGCGACAGTTCATCAAGGAGCGTCGGTTGTTTTGCGTACGCTGTGAAGGAAGCTAAGAAGGATAACGCGAGAAGTACTTTTTTCATCCCACGATTTTACCGATTTGGCTCGAATGTGGCGGGTGGGCCTGACGAATGCCGTCACGCTCGCAGTAGGTACAAAGCGAATACTCTCAAAGGTAATACTATCGAGCCTTCTGCCATTTGTATCCGTATCCTCGCCGTGAACTAGTTTTCTTGTCTGTTCGCAACGATCCAAGCTTCATCGCTGCTATCCGGCTTTTGATGATCTGTAGCTTGGGTTTGAGTGTTGGCAGTTTCATTTCTTGCGCTACATCAACCTCATGTGACAGCGCGGCATTACATTGTTACTAACAATTACTAAGGGAGGCAGATATGCAAAAGCTCAGGGAGGCTGTCGAATACGCATTTTGCTGCGTCTTTGGTTTTATCTGCCTATCTATCATCTACGGCTATGCTACCTTTCTATCCGCACTAGAGCTCGCTCGAATCGTCAAGCCATTTTATCTGCAGCCCAGTGCACGTCAGCCCTACAACTCGCCAACAGAACGCCAACCAATGCTGTATGGCTCATTAATCGACAAATAAGATAGCCCGTAGACCGTTTCCAGCCGCACGGGTGTAGTTGCGCCAATCTTCTCTACTTTTATAACGTCTCGATGCTGATGCTCATCACACCGACGCGTACTCTCTTCTGCCTCATTGTTTTAATACAAAATTGCCAAACTTTCTAGCTCATCAATGGTGAGCAACTCTGAGGACACTCAGTTTTAACGGAGACACGACGTGCAATGTGAATGGTTTGAAAACTCTCACCTTGCACCGCTCATTGCTTTCCTATCCAATGCCCATAATTCGAGCCTAGCGCTACCTTTTCAGCAACTCAAGCTAGCTATGTTAAAACCATCCCGAACATCAGCGGATATGAAATTTCCCTATCCCTTTTGTCGCCCTGTAATTGTCCAATAATAAATTTTCTTTCCATTGACTGATATGGTCTTTTCAGGCGGCCATACTTCCCCCATATCCCAAATGTAGGACACTATCCTGGTACCGACTGGCAACTGCTGCCATAGGATTGGACGGAGTTTACGGTTGACCTGAGGCCACAGAAAAAGAGTTACAACCGTAGCGTCGGAAAAGTCGGAAGTATAGAGGTCGCCCACTTTAAAGATAACCCTGTCTTCCACGCCAGCTTTTGCGGCGTTGGCTTTAGCTTCTACTATTCGCTTCGGGTCAAGATCGATTCCGCAAGCCCGAGCCCCATATTTCTGTGCCGCGGTAATGACAATACGTCCGTCTCCGCATCCAAGATCGTACAAGAGATCGTTTTTTCCTGTCTGTGCCAGTTCAAGCATTTTCTCCACGACATGCTGTGGAGACGGCTCGTATGGCACATCTAGTTGGCGGGGAGTTACGGCCTGCGTCAAAGACGGAAAGCCGGTCGTTATTCCTGCAACGCCTAATGCGCCTAGTGACAAGATACGCCGCCTTGACTTCAGGGCGATGCAGTCTTTAGTGTCCATTGAATGTCTCAATATGATTTATGTTCGTTCTCGTAGCGGCAGTGGTCATCGGGATCATTCGGATCGGATGAGCGTCTCTTCTCGGTGTGCTGGCCGGGGCCTCGCTCATGCGCAGCATGCGTATGCAAGCGACTATCGAATGTCATTTTAGGACCTTTCGAAAAGTGAATTCTGCAGTCTGGCCACGACTGGAAGACGGTCTAACCACCTCATCTCCTTCGCCCCTTCGACAAGACGGCCTCCGATTCCCGAGCATGTCTGAAGGCATACTTAAAATCTTGGCGACCTAACCGTCGCAGTATGGCAATGGATTGAAGAAATGCAGGACGGACAGTGTTCACGCACATTACCAGAGGAATTAGCCAACCCGGCCCGGACGTGTCACGTCCTATCACAGCGAGACAATACTCCCCTTGGACGTTCCCGGCGGCACGGTGTTCCCGCGCTCGTGCGCAGCGCTCGCATTGGTTCAGGTTGACATAAATTTGCCCAGCGCTCCGGCATCGCCGCCGGACAATATGGCGGTAGCTACGCTTCCTTCGGCCTCACTCTACGTTGGCTGCTCCAGCGTGTGAAAACAGCTTTCCGTTACGGCACATTACATCAAGGCATTAAGATCCTGAATTCTCATGATTTACGAACAGGTTCAGCAGCACTTTAGGGTTCAAGGGGCACGAAAAAGCTCAATTAATTGCTCATGTCCACGGATATGGCTGCATGGCGAAGTAACTCAGCTGGGGTGGATTGTTGCGCATAGCTGCTTCAGTTTGTTGTGTGAATTGAATTTTACTATTGCAGCAATTGTCAATCTCTCATCCTGGTACACAGTCGCTTTTATGTGCAGGTTGCAAGTCGTGCACAAATAATCTCTCAAATGATGAGACCAGGGGTTCGTTAACGAGACAGTTATCAAAGTCATAGAGGCCCCCATGCAGCAATCCGTCATGCGGCAAGATAAAAGTCAATTGGCTGCCAGTATTGGCTTGTGGTTGGGGCCTGCCTGGCTGCTAGCCACCTTGCTCTTGCCCGCTCCTGCAGGCATGCCGGAAGCAGCATGGCACTGCACAGGAATGGCGCTCCTCATGGCGACTTGGTGGGCGACCGAAGCGATTCCGATTCCTGTCACTTCCCTGCTGCCCATTGTCTTGGTGCCAGCACTCGGCACCGGAAAGCTCGATGCGACCACGGCGAACTACGCTCATCCAATCATCTTCCTTTTTCTAGGCGGTTTCCTGCTTGGCCTTGCCATGCAACGCTGGAATCTGCACCGACGCATCGCCCTGAATGTCTTGCTCGTGATGGGACAGCGTCCCGAGCGCCAGATTGCCGGTTTCATGCTGGCTACGGGATTCCTCAGCATGTGGGTCTCCAACACTGCCACCAGCGTCATGATGCTTCCAATCGGCATGTCGGTAATCAGCCTGCTTGGCAACGACCAGGACAGCGCGGAAGCCGACCGTTATGCCGCGGCCCTCTTACTGTCGATTGCCTATGCGGCGAGCATTGGCGGCATCGCGACCTTGATCGGTACGCCGCCCAACGCACTCCTAGCGGCCTATCTTTCGAAGAACCACGACATCACGATCGGATTTGGGGAGTGGATGATCATTGGACTTCCAGTTGCGGCCATCATGATGGCTCTGGCCTGGTGGTGGCTGACACGCGGCGGCTTTCGCCTGAACATCGCGCACGACGGCAAGCAATTGCTTTCCTCCGAACTGCGCAGCCTAGGCGGAATGACGCTGGCCGAACGCTTGGTTTCGGCGGTCTTCGTGTTGGCTGCCGCGGCATGGATAGCCAGCCCCGGCCTCGCCGATTTTGGCCTCAGCTGGCTGTCCGACACCGTGATTGCAATTATCGCCGGAATCACTCTGTTTCTGCTGCCTAGTGGCGATAGAGAGCAACCCCGGCTGCTGCGCTGGGAAGACGCAAAAAACATTCCCTGGGGGGTGCTGCTGCTTTTCGGAGGTGGTTTGGCACTGGCCGACATCATCAAGGATTCCGGACTCGCAGCGTGGATTGCTCAGCAACTGTCCGGATTCAGTACGCTGCCGATTCTGCTGCTGGTTGGCATCATCGTTTTCGTCATCATTTTCCTGACAGAGGTCACCTCCAATACTGCGACTGCGGCTGCCTTTCTCCCTCTGCTCGGCGCACTCGCCGTATCGGTCGGTGCGGATCCGCTTCTAATCACGGTGCCCGCTGCCATTGCTGCCAGCTGCGCCTTCATGATGCCGGTAGCCACCCCACCTAACGCCATCGTCTTTGCAACTGGCCAATTGAAGATTCAGACAATGATGCGGGCCGGCTTTTTTCTCAACCTTGCCGGGACGATTGTTCTGACACTCGTCGTCGTTGCGCTGCTACGCGCCTTTTGGATCTAGCATATTTGGGATGGAGTTCAGAAGCATGCCGAATTCACCAAGGAATAGCATAACCTTCGTTTTCTGCCGTCCATCGAACAACCAAGGTATGCGGCACTGCGATTCTCGCCGAACTATCTTTCCGGAAACATCCATGACATGAACGACTTCAATGTGATGGTTGCGCTGCTTGGCGCGCTGATCCTGCTGCTGGCATTGGCCTCGGCATGGCTGGCAAGAAGCCCGCTGCCACCCACGCTCATTGCGCTGGCAGTTGGCATCGGCATCGGTCCGCATGCACTTGGCTGGCTAGACTTGGAAGCCATGGGCGACAAGGCCAGCCTTCTGGAAAAAGCGGCCCGGCTTGCGCTGGGCATCGGTTTGGTCGGCGTGGCACTGCGTATCCCTTCCGAGTTTCCCCGTAGGCAATGGCGGGCAATGCTCACTCTGATCGGTTTGGGCATGCCACTGATGTGGGCCATTAGTACCGTGTTGGTTTACTTGATCCTTGACTTGCCCTTCTGGATGGCGGCCCTGATCGGTGCCATTGTCACGCCCACCGACCCGGTTGCCGCCACCCCCATCGTCACCGGCTCACTCGCCGAACGGAACATTCCAGAGCGCATCCGTCATGCGATTTCCTTTGATTCCGGAGCCAACGACGGTTTGGGTTATCTATTTGTATTCCTGCCTTTCCTAATGCTGACCAAGTCGATCGATGACGCCCTGACGCATTGGTTGCTGACAACACTGCTATGGGAAGTAGGTGCCGCCACGGCGCTGGGACTGATGCTGGGCTATGTGTTTGGCAAGCTGCTGCGTGCGTCCGAGGCAGCCGGCGCCATCAAAGATGAATGGCGGCTGATTTACACGGCGGCGCTTGGCTTGCTGGCCATCGGCGTCGGAAAGCTCATTCATAGCGACGAGGTGCTGGTCGTATTCGCTGCCGCAGCGGCCTTCGACCAGGTGGTCAGCGCCCCCGATCGCAAGAACGAGGAACAGGGCCAGGAAGCGGTCAACCGTTTCTTCGCCATCCCAATCTTCATATTGCTGGGTACGGCGATCCCGTGGGACGGCTGGCTGGAACTGGGCTGGAGTGGTGTGCTGCTGGCAGTGGCGGTGCTGGTGCTGCGCCGGCCGGTGACGATGCTGCTGCTGAAGCCGCTGCTGCCGGACGTGCGTTCGATGCCAGATGCACTGTTCATGGGCTGGTTCGGGCCGGTTGCGGTGGCGGCAATGTATTACGCGGCGATGATGGAACACAAGCTGAGCGAGCCCCTGGTGTGGCAGGTAGTCAGCCTGATTGCCTGCGCCTCGGTGGTAGCACATGGGATAACCGGTGCGCCGCTTACCCGGTTGTACGGTCGGATCGCTCCTAGGCGGGATTAGTGTGTAGTAAGTCGGACTCGACCTGCCAACTCCCTTCCGATTTTATCGCGTATTGAACTAGCTGAGCCTCGGAGATTAGCTAAAAGCGGACCTAAAAACACTATGCAATAACAGATTGAGAAGGCCAGATTCCCTATTGTCAGGGACTGTGACTCAGGATACGCGCGAAGTTCTTCCGCACGATGCCATAGCACTCGCAGGAAGCATCTTCTAAAGCCTGCCGGCCCAATATCTAGAAACAGATGCAATTAATGACAATAACTGTGTTTAACATCCGGAGAGCATAAGAACTTGTATGTCCGTTCCTGGCCGGGCCGAGGGGAAATGTCGGACGCGCCCCAAAGTCGACGGTTGGCCATATCAGAAAGCAGTCATTGGATTGATGTTTTTCGAGCACGGCACTTGTCCTTGGCAAAATACATCAAAGAAAAGAAAATTTATCCAACGTGGCTTGACACTGCTGACGATGCCGCGCAATGCTTGACGGTAAATACAACTTTACTCGGCCTTCTGGATTTTCTGGAGAACAGTCGGTTGGCGGTTTAAGCAGAGAAAATATAGTAAACACCGTGGCGATAGCATCCACCACCTGCAACTGGTTTTTCTGGCTCTCGCTGAATTCAGCAAGCATACCGTGCCGGCTGATGACACTTTGCACAAGCGTATCAGACCAGAATTTGAATCCCTCCAAAAACAGGAGTGCGATGCATCACGTTGGTGTACCCAGCTGTAAATTGCGCGCAATTGTGCAGTATGCACGCCGATTTCATGGCGCGCCGCTCGCCGCATGCTGCGCATTTAGCCAAAGAATGCGCAGAGATTTGCAACGCATACGCCATGCCGTGCGAAGGTCACCTAGACCATGACGTCAAAATGAAGCAGCGTGCACAGGTCTGCCGCTGATGCGTAGCCAGTCGTTATGCTATACAGGTAGCCTAGTCGGATTGATTCAGACTTTGTGTAATCGATCAGCTCCTACCGCGTCTGTCTTTTGTCCTCGGTCTGCGTGTCGAAGTCGCGACTACCATGCCGCTCGTGGAGCTGCCCGGATGGCTCTCCCCAAGTCCGGTTTACCATCCGTCCGCGCTTTACGGCAGGGCGCAGTCCGATCTGGTTCGCCCAGCGCAGTACATGACGATAGTTATCGACTTCAAGAAATCTCGCGGCGTCATACAACTCACCCTTCACAAGGATACCGTACCAAGGCCAGATCGCGATGTCTGCAATGGTGTAATCGCTTCCGGCGATGTACTCATTGTCGGCGAGCCGGCGGTCGAGCACGTCCAACTGGCGCTTCACCTCCATGGCGAAACGGTTGATCGGATACTCGTACTTCTCGGGTGCATATGCATAAAAATGGCCGAAGCCGCCCCCTAACAACGGAGCACTACCAATCTGCCAAAACAGCCAAGACAGACATTCGGTGCGGGCAGCCATGTCAGAGGGGATTAATGCCGTAAATTTGTCAGCGAGGTAAAGGAGGATTGCTCCCGATTCAAAGACACGCACCGGCGGTTGCTGGCTTTGGTCGAGCAAGGCTGGAATCTTCGAATTTGGATTGAGCTGAACGAATCCACTGCTGAACTGGTCTCCCTCCATAATCCTGATCAGGTGTGCGTCGTACTCGGCTTGTGCTATCCCTTGCGCCAACAACTCCTCCAGCATGATCGTTACCTTGACGCCGTTCGGCGTAGCCAGCGAATAGAGCTGCAATGGATGCTTGCCAACCGGAAGTGCCTTCTCATGGGTAGGGCCGGCGATCGGCCGGTTAATGCTGGCGAAGTGACCACCGCTCTCCATTTCCCACTTCCAAACCTCTGGGGGCACATATTTATTGTTGTTCATACATACTCCACGGATTCAATTGGGAAGTGCAACTTGATGAACTAAGGCGGGAGGGAAGATGCGGTAGCATCCGAACCCCAAGACCGC
>NZ_JAWIIV010000061.1:0-18879 GCF_035916955.1 Noviherbaspirillum album
ACATGGGCCGGCTACTGGTCCAGCTCGAAGGCCTGCGGCAAGAACCGTCCGACGCGCCGGCACCTGACGAGCCGGAAGTCGCCCCGATGGACGATGCCGAGCGGGAAGCGGCCATGGCATTGCTGACCGCGCCGGACTTGCTGCAGCGGATCACCGATGACTTCGATGCCTGCGGGATCGTTGGAGAAACGACCAATAAACTGGTCGGCTATCTGGCGGCAACCAGCCGGCGCCTTGATGCGCCGCTGGCCGTGGTTGTCCAGTCGTCCAGCGCGGCCGGCAAGAGTTCGCTGATGGATGCGGTGCTGGCCATGATGCCCGAGGAAGAGCGGGTCAAGTACAGTGCGATGACCGGGCAAAGCCTGTTCTATATGGGCGAAACCAACCTCAAGCACAAGATCCTTGCGATCGTGGAAGAGGAGGGGGCCAACCGTGCCAGCTATGCGCTGAAGCTGCTGCAGTCCGAGGGCGAGCTGACGATTGCCTCAACCGGCAGCGATCCGCAGGCCGGCCATCTGGTGACGAAGCAATACCGGGTCGAAGGCCCGGTCATGATGTTCCTGACCACGACGGCCATCGACATCGATGAAGAGCTGATGAACCGTTGCCTGATCCTGACCGTCAACGAAGGCCGCGAGCAGACCCGGGCGATCCACCGCCTGCAGCGGGAAAAGCGGACATTGCAGGGCTTGATCCGCAAGGAAAACAAGCAGCGCATCCTGACCCTGCACCGCAATGCACAGCGCTTGCTGCGTCCCTTGGCCGTGGTCAACCCGTATGCCGACCAGCTCACCTTCCTCGATGACCGCACGCGCACGCGCCGCGACCATGAGAAGTACCTGACGCTGATCGATACCATTGCACTCTTGCACCAGTACCAGCGTCCGATCAAGACCCTCTCGGCCGGAGGCCAAACGCTCTCTTATATAGAGGTGACGCTGGAGGACATTGCCACGGCCAACCGCTTGGCCAACGAAGTGCTCGGCCGCAGCCTCGATGAGCTGCCGCCGCAAACCCGCCGTGTACTCGAAGCACTGCACGGCATGGTTGAGTACGAAGCCAAGGCCAATGCCATCCCACGCCAGGAAGTGCGCTTCGCACGCAGCGACGTGCGCCGTGTCTGCAGCCTGTCCGATACGCAATGCCGCATCCATGTAGACCGCCTGATTGCGATGGAATACATCCTCGTGCATCGAGGCGCGCGCGGCCAGTCGTTTGAATACGAACTGCTGTATGACGGCAAGGGCGGCAACGGTGCGCCGTTCGTGCCCGGCCTGATTGATGTGCATCGCTTGAAAGACGAGTCTACAAGTACGACCGAAGGTTCGCGGGGGGAGGGTACTGAGGTCGCGGGGGCGTCGCGGTCCCATCACGGCGTCAATGCGGGGTCCTCGCGCACGCTGCCATCGGCCGCTACGCAAGGCGGGGCAACGCTTGCCAGCAGTGGCAGCGACAGCGACACGCCAACACGGCTGTACCGGTCTGCGTTGAGCGCACCGTCGTACCTGCATCCGACCCCTTCTTTAGCCGCTGCTGCCTTGGGCGAGGCCTGACGATGAAGACACTGATGACGCAAGCGCTGGTCGACAAGCTTCGTAACGAGCGTCGTCGTGTGGAGATATGGGACACCGCCATCAAGAACTTCTATGTGCAGATCCGGGAGTCCGGAGCGGCGACGTTCTATGTCCGCTACACCAAACCGGGCACCAACACACGCAAGAGTTTGCTGATTGCAGACGCGGCGATCGTGTCGGTGATATCTGCCCGGGTCAAGGCCAAAGAGCTGCTGAGCCAGGCGGAGCTTGGTGGAGATCCGGGCGAGGTCAAGCAGCAGAAGAAGGAGTGCCCGACCATGGCCGAGCTGATCCGCGATTACTACTTGCCCTATATAAAGGCGACGAAGAAATCGTGGCAAACCGACGAAGTGATGTTGCGACGGCATGTACTGCCGGCGGTGGGCCAGAAGAAGCTGTATGCGATCACGGCAAACGATCTGAGTCAGCTCCAGATCGGCATGGTCAACAATGGGTTCGCGCCGGCGACGGCCAACCGACCCATCGTTGTACTGCGCTACATGTTCAATCTAACGATCAATCTATGGCAGATCCCGGGCATCACCACCAACCCGGCCAAAGCAGTGCGTATGCTGGAGGAGAACAATGTACGTCAGGTGTTTCTCTCCCAGGATGAGATCCAGCGCCTGCTTGAGGCCGGCCGTGCGTGTGAACAGAATCCCTACCTGCTCTCGATCGTTGCGTTCCTCGTGCTGACTGGCGTGCGACGCAATAACGCGCTACATGCGCGCTGGTGTGAGATCGATGAGGCCGCAGGCCTGTGGCACATCCCGATGACCAAGTCGGGCAAGCCGCAGACGGTGCACTTGCCTCCGGAGGCGCGCACCTTGTTGCAAACCCTGCCGAGCCGAGGCCAGAGCCCGTACCTGTTCCCGAGCCCAATCACAGGCAAGCCGTTCGTGAGCGTGTATTACTCATGGAATTCCATGCGCGAGCGTGCCGGCCTTGGCCATGTACGCATGCACGACTTGCGTCACACGTTTGCATCGTTGCTGATCAATGCCGGCTACAACCTGTTTGTAGTGCAGAAGGCCCTTGGCCATCACACGTCCACCGTGACGATGCGCTATGCGCATCTGGCCGACTCGACGCTGCAGCAGGCAGCTCAAGCGGTGGGCCAGATACTGCATCCGGCCCTTGCATCAACGATGAAGACGCCGGAATAGGCGCGTCATTGATACAGCGGGTGGTCACACGCAAAAGCGGGTAAGTATCGGGATCGAAAAAAATTGTTAAGCTGAGTGATGTCGACGAGATGCGAAAAATGATCCGCTGGTGATCACATCTGAGGGGTAGTGGAATCGACGCTGTATAGAATCAAGAAGTTAGGCGCGAAATTATTAGCACGCTGACAACTGGTCTGGATGCAATCACTGGTACAGCACAGAACGACACAATCAATGCCGTTCTGGATGCAACTGCTGCAAACGGCAACCTGAACCTGACTGACACAATCAATGCTGGTGGCGGTACAGATACCCTGAACCTGCGCGTTAACGGTGCTGTCGACCTGGCAGCCACTACTTCCCCGACCCTGACAGGCGTTGAAGTTCTGAATGTGACAAATCTGGCTGGTGCAACAGTCGTCAACGCATCCATTACACCGGATCTGACAACACTGAACAGCGTGAATGGTCTGGTTGGAATTTCTGCAATTAACGTTGCTACCACTGTTAAGACACTCGGTCTGTCGGGCACTGCTTCTGACGACAACGATCTGACAGTTACATATAAGACAGGTCTCGCTGGTACAACAGATGCACTGACCTTGAACGTTAATGGCAATAGCGCAGCAACTGTTGCTGATGCAACAAAGTACGCCGTTGTCACAGCAAATGGCGCGGGCGCTGGCGAAGGTTTTGACCTCGTAACCGTCAACTCGAACGGTACAGCAACACGTTTGGACGCTCTCGTAGTTGGCGACGGTACTAACTCGACAATGAAGACACTGACCATCACCGGTGGTGCTAACTTCCGTGTCAACACTGCACTCGACTTCCTGGGCACAACTGGTACTCTGGACGCATCCGCTGCTACCGGCGCTGTGAACGTTGCCTTCGGTGCAGAAGACATCACAGTAACTGGTGGTGCAGGCAATGACCGCTTCAACTTTGGTGCAACGCTGGACGCAGCTGACAAAGTCAACGGTGGTGCTGGTACAGACACTTTGGCAATCAGCTCCACCATCGACTCCACTACCACTGCTCTGAACAAAGTCATCAATGCAGTAACTGGTATGGACGTTCTGGAAGTAACCCAAGCCAATGCAGCGGTTGATGCATCGCAAATTACCTTCACTAAGGCATTTGCAGCGACTGGTGGCGGTACAACAGCTTTCACCAACACAGTCAACGACAATACATTTGCATTCTCCGCAAATGCTGGCGCAACAACATTTGCTCCGACAATCGACGGCGGCAATGACGTGTTGAACCTGACAGTTGGTGGTGCATCCGCTGTTACGCTGACAAGCGTTGCTGCTTCGGCAGGTGGTTTCGAGACTATCAACGTCGCATCGACAAGCTCGACTGGTGCAGCTAATGAGATCACTACGACAAACGTTAGCGCAAACGGCAAGATCGTTGTGACTGGTGCAGCTAACTTCACAACAACTGCTGCTGGTACAAACGCAACTATCGACGGTAGCGCAGCAACAGGTAAGCTGACTCTGACAGGCGAAGCAGGCAACAACACAATCATTGGTGGTTCCGCTGATGACGTGTTGACTGGCGGTGATGGTATCGACACAATCGATCTGTCCAAAGGCGGTCAAGATCGTGTAGTGATCGCTGCAACTGCGGCTGCAAATCGTGACGTTGTTAAGGGCTTCACTGCTGGTACAGGTGGTGACATCCTCGATATCAACATGACTCTGGGTACAGCAGCTCTGGCATCCGTGACAGGCACTGGTACAGCATTCACTATCACTGCAACTAACGCAATCACAGCGTTTAACTTTGCTGCAACTAACAACTCTGCTGATCTGGGCAAAGTTGGTGTTGTTGATGGTACTGAGCTGCTGAAAGGTATCGCCAATGCTGGTTCCACTATCACTAGCTTGACTGTAACGGCAGCTGATACTGGTTACCTGTTGGCATACAGCGGTACAAATGCTTACCTGTACTACTATAGCAGCGCCGATGCATCGCTGGTCGCTTCTGAGATCGCACTGGTTGGTGTTGTTGAGGGTGTTGCTACTGGCTCCCTGGTTGCTGGTAACTTCGTCTAAGACTAGTCGATACAGATGCTCGGCATTTAGGTAACCAAAACATTGGCTGCCTAATGCAGAGATAGTTTGAAGGGCCAAGGCCTCGAACCTTGGCCCTTTTTTGGTTGATAAGTCTTGCCATTGCTATAACGCCAAGCAATAGCGTCACAATAGCCATTGATGTACAGGTTCCGGCAGCCAAGCAGCGTTAATCAATGAAGAAGTAATAAGCCTCGGAAGAATACTGAAGCCCAGCATAAGCTGGTGGCACGAACAACGAAAACGAGAAGCCGCGACAATGAAACGCGGCGAGAGGGAGCAACCGACTGCACGACAATAATGCCCTAGGAAGGCCAGCGGTAACTTACAGCCGAGGAGCGAGAGCCCCTCGGTTTTTTTTCATTTCAGTGGATTTCAGTACGGAAATGCACTGTCTGAAGGCATTGGCGGTATCGCCATCAACGTCAATAAAAGGTATGGAAGCGTGACGAGTATTTTTGCGAGACCTCTGTTGCCGCATGAACCACGCATTGTCAACGAGTTGGTACAGCAGGAGCTTACTGACCGATATTTGATGCCTGTAGTAGCTGAACTCGAAATCTTTTTGCTGGCCGTTCGCACCGAAGTGGATGCCATACTGCAGCCGCGACAGCCTACCAAGTTGGGTAAGCCTTACCCGCTCGGGCAGTGCCTAGAAATAACGCAAGCTGTACAGAAGCGGTTGCACAGAATAGACGCATCTGGCTTTGATGGCATAGCTGCTAAAGGCTATGCGGCCTTATCGGCATTCTTGCGTGCAGGAGGATCGCTTCGACAAATATGGGGTGATCTGCGTGGTCAATTCTTTCAGAACGCATTTCTCATCGGTACGTTGTATGTCGATGTCTCCAATGACACGGTGGTACCAACCAAGCCAAAGGTCGAAATTCTTCCCTTTGGCAAATCTCAGCTCATGCCTGTTGAAAATTACTGCCACTTCAAACGGATCGCGGAAAGCTACTGGAAGGATCAGGTTTTCCCCAACCATGTATTGCCTGAACTGGCTCCGTACTGCCCCTTGGTCAATGTAAATTCGTTTGGGCAAGTGAGGCTCTGTGATTCGAGCGGTTACATGGTTGCTTTGACACGAGCCACAGCCTTTCAGGCCAGTGAAGAGGTGCTCCGCGATTCAACAATGCCAGCGGATGTCTTTGCATTTATTGCCGAGAGCTTGCAACACACGAAGTTGAGGCTTGCTAGTAACCCTGAGCAGGGACGGATTGAAGCACTAATTCAATCCCGGATGTACCGTACGAAACGCTGGCACCAGTCAGACCAGCAACAGGACAGGATTGTGGATTCTGTGCATGACGCAAACAGGTGCTTGGCCAAGCTGGTCGTGCATCCATCCTGCGCATCGTCGGTGCAGCAAGGCATCGACCGTACAGGAGTAGAACTCATGGTGCCACCCCCATCTACATTGCCCAAGGCATCGTCCTATGTCGCGGTTTCCAAGGACCGCCATGCTAACAAGTGTTGGAGGCTCAATTCTAGCCATCACTTCGCTGCCCCGGACACAATAGTTCCTTTGACAGCGCAGGAGCTACCACAGGCCGTGATGGCGTTGCCGGTGGCCTTCATCGCTTCTGGTGAGGTTTTCGATCTGGTTGCTGTGCAAGGCCTTGCTCCGGGCAGGAATACATTTGTTGCCTCTGATGGGCGTTGGCTTGCTGCCTACATACCTGCTGTCTATCGCACCTATCCCTTCAAGCTCGCCAACGCCGACGATGGACAGTACGTCCTATGCATTGATGAAAGCAGCGGCCTCGTTACTGAAGGCCCCGACGGCGAGACTTTCTTCGATGTTGACGGTAAGCCTACACAAGCAGTAAAGGAGGTCTTGAACTCGCTGACGCAGCAGCAGGCAAACTGCAAGGCGACGGCCGGTATATGCCTCGTCTTACAAAAGCACAAGCTGATCCAGCCTTGGCAACTCCAAGTGCAGACTGGCGAGAAGACGCAGCCTATCGAAGGCTTGTATCGGGTCGATGAAGCTGCACTCAATTCCTTGCCGGCACAGGCGTTCATTGAACTCCGTGACACAGGCGCCTTGGCTGCGGCCTACTGTCAACTGCTATCGATGCAGAATGTGCAGAAGCTAGGACTTATCTAACTCGAATAGGACTGCTTCTTTCTCTCGAAGCCAAGGGGCGCAAGTTCCTCGGATAACTAAGAAAAGTTTTCCGCTATGAAGGCCGGGCCAAAAGCTCAGTCTTTTTACTTTTAGGCTTAAAACGATACTTTCGGACACTTGTTGGCCATGTTCCAGCCTCTTCACCAGTAGTTGCGCAGATTTTGAATCTGAGAACGAAGACTAGAGTTCGCGCTTAGGCTGTTGGTCTTTGGAAGGCGAGCGGTAACTTACAACCGAGGAACGAGAGCCGCTCGGTTTTTTTCGCTTTTAAACTATTCCAATAGCGTTTATGAGTCTTTGAAGAATGGTTACAAGGATCGGCAAAGAAGGCTATGGAGTCTCTGCGACAGAGAATTCAGCAGCCACAAAAAAGCCCTCGTGGAAGAGGGCTTGATACTGTCTGAGCCGATAGGTATCAGGCAAACGGCGTGTACTCGATACCGTTCTGAATGCCTACGATGGTGGCGTTGTAGTTTTCCGGCGATTCGGAAAAATTCACCAGCAGCTGGGCGCGAGACACTCCGTCATAGAGCGCCTTGACCTGCACCGCGTAGCCGCCTGCATCGGGAGTCCGGTGCAGCACGTTGGCATAGAGCTGTGTCACAAAGGCCTCGTTGGAGGGGTTGGCGCCGTACCTCAGCGCGAACTCCTGGGAATTGATGAAGTTCTGTGAAATCTGGAGCAGGGACATGCCATTGTCCAGCCCATTCATTTGCGCTCCGAGACCGCCGAGATCGGGCTTGCGGTCGAATGCCGCCTGATAGAGGCGATATGCCTGGCCCGCATTGCCGTTGATATCGTTGGCGATTGCCTTGTCGGCAAACCGTATGCGCTCGACGTTGAGCAGCGAGTCGCCGCCATCGGAGCCGCCGGCAACCGTATAGCCGCTGGCGGTCTTGGTGATCTGGTAGCTCGCCGCATTGCCCGCGTAGACCGCCGTATCCGTGCCGCTGCCGCCATCGATGATATCGCTGCCCGCGCCGCCCTGGATGCTGTCGTTGCCGCCGAAGCCCCTTATGTATTCATTGCCTGACGAGGCGGAAATGGTGTCGTTGCCGCGCAGCCAGTAGGCGACTTCCGCCTGCATTCCGGGCGCTATGCCATCGTAGCCCCTGTCGTATACGTCCACGTTTCCGGTCACGGACAGGCCGGTCGCTTCCAGGACGAGCTGCCCGCTCTTGATGATGGTAATGCTGTGTGCCACACCCGCCACCCAGTCTCCGTCGGCAGCGTAACCCATGCCCGTTCCGCTGACAGTGACCGAATTTCCGCGCGAGTCGGACATGGTGAAGCCAGTCGAACTGGCGTTGCGTACGACGCCGGTGGCCAGATCGTCCACGTCATAGGAACCTGGGTTGGTGATGTTGAAGTTTGTGCCTAATTTTAGGGTAGCCATTTCTTATTCTTTCGATGGAGTGTATCTGGCCGTCTGCCGCCCCTGGAATAGGTTGATCACATGAGGAAGGCAGCGACAGCAAGCGGTAAAGACAGCAAGCCTCAAATTTTTAAAGTGATTTGGGGTTTTCGAGGCGCAGTCACTCTAGTTATTTCCTTGCTATCGCTCAATCCCATATTCATGGGAGCGATTTCCTTATGCCGGACGTTGAATTACGGTCGTCGATGAAGGGAGTTCGCCGGCCTCGGGACATTGGTTGGGCAGGGACGCGGCGGTTCAGATCTTGAGACGTGGCATTCGAGATGCGTTGCCGAAAGTGATCGTTCGATTCCCGAATCTCCATGACGTCAGAAGAAGGATGCCGAAGAGCGCAAACTCCTCGGCTTTCTGCTTTTGTGGAGGTCAGGCAAACGGCGTGTACTCGATACCGTTCTGGATACCGACGATGGTGGCGTTGTAGTTTTCCGGCGATTCGGAAAAGTTCACCAGCAGCTGGGCGCGTGACACTCCGTCATGGAGCGCCTTGACCTGCACGGCATAGCCGCCTGCATCCGGAGACCGGTGCAGCACGTTGGCATAGAGCTGAGTCACGAAGGCCTCGTTGGAGGGGTTGGCGCCGTATCTCAGCGCGAATTCCTGGGAATTGATGAAGTTCTGTGAGATCTGGAGCAGGGACATGCCGTTGTCCAGCCCGTTCATTTGCGCGCCGAGACCGCCAAGGTCGGGCTTGCGGTCGAATGCCGCCTGGTAGAGGCGGTATGCTTGCCCGGCATTGCCGCTGATGTCGAAGGCGATAGCCTTGTCGCCGAACTTGAGACGTTCAATGTCGCTCAGCAGGTCTACGCCGTTTGCCAATGTCTTGTCGGTGATCTTGTATCCATTGGAGAGCTTCTCAATCGCGAAATTGCCAAGCGCACCGGAATAGACAGCCGTGTCGATGCCGGCCCCGCCGTCAATGGTATCGTCGCCTCCATACCCGGCGATGATGTCGTTTCCGCCCAATCCAAGCAGGGCATTCGCGGCGCTGTTGCCCGAGAGGGAGTTGTTCAAGGCATTGCCGGTGCCGTTGGCGGCTGCGTAGCCGGTGAGTACCAGGGTATCCTGCGTGCCGAGCAGCTCCGTGCTGCCCGACGAAATCCTGGAGGCAGGCGAATCGGTTAACACAAGCTGATAGCCACCATGGTTGTAATAGCTTTTCAGCGTCACAAAGTAGATGCCTGTCGCCGGTACGGTGAAATGCGTGGTGGCGCTATCGTTGCCGCCGGTGATCAATGGATTGCCAAATGCGTCTTTCAGGTCGAAAGCCCCGAAGTTTGTCGCGCTGCCTTCGACATGCGAAACATTGAGGCTGTAATTTTTGCCGGCAACAAGATTGAGCTTGTAAGTGTCCCTTTCGCTCGTACTCACCCAAGTCAGCACGGATGAGTTGACCCGCAACTCGGGAGAGGCGTCGGTTGCCTGTTCGGCTACATCATCGTCGTCCGTGATGATGCCTTCCACATAGGTGGCCGTATTGGCGATGCCGATATTGAAGATCTGGCTATAAAACTCGTCGATATTGTCGCCGGCCACCAGAAAGCGGATGTCCTTTTCAAGTTCTCCGGCATTGAATATTACCGTCCCGGAAGGAAGCACTCCGCCGACAAAGTCGTATTGGTTGGCGCTTCTGTTGTTGCCGATGGAATCGCTGACAGTTGAGACTTTCCATGTGATGCCGACAGGTCCAGTAGTTTCGGTGCGCGTGATCGTATAGATGTATTCGGCTGTTTCCCCAAGCTTGCCTTCCTTTGAGGGAACCACTTTTGCTTTGATTGAATAGGTCATGTGATTAATGCAAGCGATATCCAAATGTATAGAAGAGGAAGAACCCTATTTTAGATATTTCACTGCGGCAATACCAAAAATATGAGATATGCATTTATGAATATGAATGCCCGGTTTTCTCTTGCACCGATCGCATGAATATGGGATTGCCGGTTACTTTTGGTTATTGGAAACTTGTTGCTGATTAGGTAGCCAAGGAATAGCCACCCATGTCGAGCATCATCGAACAAGCCATCGCGCAGAAGCTCAAGCTGAAGCTCTATTACGCCGCATGCAGTCGCATCGTCGAACCCTATGCCTTCGGCCTGGACACGGAAGGGCAGCCCGTACCCTTATGCTTTCAGAACGAGGCGCAGAAAAACGTTCATCGCATGGGCAACTGGTGTGCCGTGCGCCCTAAAGAGCTGGCATCCATCAAGATGCTGGAAGAGTCATTCACTCGAATTCAGTCCGGCTATATCCGCAATCATCCTGCATTCCATACGGTCCTGATCCAGGTGTGAGCGCCTGCTCCTTGCGTATCCCGCATGCGGAATATCAAGCAAAAATGATTCGGATTTCTGAACAGCACAGGGTATCTGCAGCGCTATACTCACTGCAGAAACACAATAAAGCAAAACGGTTGTTCCCAGGGAGAAGCGAACAATGACAGATGCATGGCATGAGACGCAGCAGGCAATACGGAGCTTGCGGAAGAGCGGCGACATCCGGGCCAGGCTGACGGAGGCCTACCGGGCGCTGGTGAAGATAAGAGGCAAAGATCTGCCGGGCGAAGTGCGGCATGAGCATGAATGGCTGATCGGGTGGATAGGTGTCCGCTCCAATGAGCGAATCTGCGCCGATATCCGGGACAGGATATCGGCCATGACGCCGGCGCAGCTCAGCGAGGCGGTGCATCGAATTGTGGCGCTGCATGACGCACTGCGGGCGTATCAGCCAGCCGTGGCACCTACGCCGCAGAAACAGGCGGCCTGCCGCGCGCAGCGAGCCAGGGAAGGGCAAGTAGAATTTGACTCCAGTACCTGCGTGGACTGCACTCAGTGCAGATTATTCTGATGAATCACCCTCCCAGGAAAAAGCTGCTCATCGCGGTACGAGAAGAAGACATGCCTCTCGCACGGGCAGTGCTGGGTTTCGATTTCGATGTGGTGTGTTGCCATACCATCGAAGCGGCAAAGCGGATGCTTGGGGAAGGCATCGACGTCGTGGTGTCAGGCGTCCACTTCGACAGCGGAGCCGTCTTTGAATTGTTGCAGCATGTCCGGTCGAGTTCCATGCATGGGAAATTGCCGTTCTTCGTCCTGCTCGACAGCGGTCATCGATATAGCTACTCGCCCGCAATCATTCACGGACTAAAGACGGCCGCCAAGGCGTTGAAAGCGACGGAGTTTATCGACCTCGCGGCATTAGTCGAACAGTTCGGCAGGAAGGAGGCAGTCGAGATCCTGCGGCGTGGCATTCGGGATGCATCAGTACAGCAATAGGCCGATTTTCTAGCCTCTTCAAAATTAAAGGAAGAATGCCGAGGCGAGTACGCTCCTCGGCTTTTGCTTTGCAAAAGTATTCTTATCAATGAACTAGCATGGCTGTATCGAGCATCGGCTCCCATACCTTGCACCGGGTCGACGTTTATTGGTCCATCCCTCTACTGCATGTTCACGGTAGGGAAACGCCAAGGGAGTGCAAGAGTAACGACGCGCAGAAATCTCTGGATAGTCCTGATCAATATCGAAACGACAGAAGGCAGACGACACCAGACTTCGCGTCGTTCCTTCGCTTTGTATTCCGTCGACACGAATTACTCTGTAAAGCCGGTCGTACACGATAACTCCTACGGTATCGATGGGCGACATGTCATCGTGCAGATAGTCATGGGAAGTGTTTTTCGGCTGAACGCAAGTGTAGTCATCAAGCGTGGCATTGTGGCGTAGCGTTGCAATAGGTTATACGCATTGTTAGTAAGCCTGCGCATGGGGGGCAGGCCGCCAATGCCCTGATGAGGACGATGCCAATTGTAGTGATGCAGCCAGTGATCGAGCATGACGGGCCTCGACCGCTTCCGAGGACATCGGCCCGGCAACAAACCGATATTCGCAGTCCGCTCTACATTACCGGCGGCAAAACCATGGAACCTTCCTCAAGCACGCGACACTCATTGGCCGAATTGCAGCCGCCCCGGATGCAACCACTATTGTATGGAGATATTAATGTTGCGTAATCGTTTCACTTCCGTTCGCTTGCCTTCGGTCATTCCAGAGGCCTCCCAGTCGACGACATCCGCACCGCGTATCCCATTGACACTTCAGCAGGCGCGCGTTCGACGAGATCCCATATCGGTTCATGTTGATTTCCAGACGTCGGTGCCGTTATCCATTGACCCGGGTTGGCTCGACAATCAATGTAAAGGCCTGAGCCAGCGCGAGCTCAGCTTGATCGAGCATGCAATTACCACCCTGCAGACAGGCCGCATGATCGACCCGAACTACGACGACAACGACCACATGGGCGATTTCCAGTTCAGGGAGCCGTTCGAAGCGGCCGATCATGTGATTTACCAGCGTGACGACAACAACTTTATTTGCCATATCGCGGTCAAGGGGGCGCAGCCCGTCAGCGGCGAAGACGCG
Source organism: Noviherbaspirillum album (assembly GCF_035916955.1). Classification (NCBI taxonomy): domain Bacteria; kingdom Pseudomonadati; phylum Pseudomonadota; class Betaproteobacteria; order Burkholderiales; family Oxalobacteraceae; genus Noviherbaspirillum; species Noviherbaspirillum album. The sequence goes on from NZ_JAWIIV010000061.1 coordinate 12,803, forward strand.
CCAACGCTGGCGGAAATAGGACATCCTGATTCATCAGGCAGTGCAAGCCACCACGCCAGCCCGCCACGGCAGGATGCAACAAAGCGGCCACTCAGCAGTTCATCGGCATCCTCCGAAGCGGACACGGGCAAGCGTCAACGCGTTGGCTCGCGGTCACTAGAGGCAGGCGCGACGTCGGGTGCCGGCAGCTCCCACCCGCCTACTCCCACCGCAACAGCAATGGCGGGGCGGCTGCATCGCCAGCTGAGCCGGTCCCTTTCAGGCGCTGCCGCCTCGCCGGCAAGCGGCTCCGCTCCTTCGCCGGTTGCCGCGCAGGCGGCCCCGTCCGCTTCCTACAACGATGTGAAGCAGTGCCAGGCGGCACGCGATGCCCTAGCTGTGATGGCAGAGCCGAAAACCGCCGCCAAGCTGTACGCGGCGTTGGTGCCGAGCGCAGCCGGGACCGAGCCGCGCGCGTTTAACGAGTGGAATACTTTTCTACAGAACTATGGCGGGATCGAAGAGGCTTTGCAAAGTTTCAGTGCCTATGTCGGTATTCAGCAGGATTTTCGCAGTCACCAAAGAAGTGCCCGTAGCCTTGTACTCAGTAATTTATTGCGCAACGCCTGCTTCCCGGATTTGCCCTGTCGATCCAGGGCCAGGGCCGCTATGACACCAGATGAATGGACGGCACTACCACAACAAACGAAACTACAATATGACCACCTCGATGCGGCTCTGGCTCTTAAAGGCCTGCATATCGACAACCTGCTGGCAGACACCAACACGGCTACCCGCAATTTTATTACTGAAAAAATCGCGTTGTGCAATGATGAGCCTAAAAACAATACTTTAAAAAGTGCGCTTCGGTTGTGGCGGAGCAAGGGGTTTTCTCTAACGCTGGACACGACGCTGCCTTCCATGATTGACGCCATGACCCTAAAGAACTCTACAAAAGAAGCTATAAAAAGGGTGGTAGGCGACATTTCCGAATATGCGCACCTCAACGGGTTAGAAGATGAACAATTCATCAAGCAATTGCAGGCTGCCAGCTCGGACCCTAATGCGTCAATCAGGAAACGGCTCGGCGACTGGGTGGGCAACTCAAGAAATATAAACACCTTTATCAGCAATATGTAGCCGCTGTTCCTGGGTTTAGAGCGCTTTCGGTTTGACCGGACCAGGCGAGGCCGAGGTGGTTTGCCTGCGAAACAAGGCGTGGTGACGCGACATGGCGGGCTCGGCGTCCCCACACAACGCAGTGTCGCTGGCAAAGCAGCCGGAATCGTCAGGCAGGTCAAACCGAAAGCGCTCTAGACACAAACGCCATAGAGAGCTTGCACATACGGCTACGCAATATCGTCAAGAACCGGCGGCACTTCCCCAGCGACGAGGCTGCGACCAAGCTACTGTGCCTGACCTTGCGCAATATTGAAAAAGACTGGAAGATGCTGCAGCGGACGTGGAAGCAGGCAGCCAATCAGTCCGGCATCATGTTGGGAGAGCGCTTCACTAACGCTATCAACTAAATCGACCTCGCACACAGAATTCATGACACGTCCGTCCGCGTTCGTGTCATGGCCGGGTGCATCGTCTTGACCATCGATTGAGCGGCTGCGACAGCAGCCAATAAAAAGGGCCGCATCATGCGGCCCTTCTCTTAGCAGCTATCCACCGCAGGCGGGTGGGAGAGGTTTTCTACTTTCTAAAATCATCAGAAAGAAACTCGGCATCTATTCGATCAATCTTCCACGCAATCATTTTTCCTTCAAGATAGCCAAAGTCACTTAGCAGTACATCGTCTTCAAACACGATGGCGCCAGCTTCCAAACGATTGCCGCTCAACCTTCCCGTAATCACATGAGAGAAGCTACCGCCGATCTGAACAATCGAGGCTGACGCATCTTCGTCAAGCTCACTAACCAGATATTCATTAAACACCTGTGCAGTCAATTCGACCTGGTAAGACGCCCCTTCCTCAATTTTGTAAGGGCACACGGTTGCAAAGCATGTGACTTCAAGGCCGTTAATGCGCAGAACCACTTCTTCTTCCACATCGTCGCTTAAACGTTTTATTTGGGCCAAGTAATTCATGGTATGGGTTTTCTTACCTTATCGATATTGCCGTTGTTGAGCATCTTCCAGAAGCTGTTGCCACTCTCGGTATGGATAGTCGTTATGGCACCGTCCGCGTTCGTGCCGACGAATCCAAACTTGGATTGACCATTGGCTCTATTTCCCATGAATTGAACAAAGCCAGTTCGAGTTTCGCCTTTGTACAAGTACTCGACTTTTTGGCCGTACTTCATGATGTCTTGGCCAACTTGCAGGTATTCGCTTGCACTCTTGGTGCCGAACTCCGCTCCATGTTTATTAAAGTGACCGATCAATTTCGCTTCGTCGGCAAAGGCTCCTACCCCCTTTGTCCTATTAGTGCATTTACATGGCGTCAGCCCAAGTGGGTCAATCCAGCCAGTAGGACTAGCCACATAGGCATACAAGTTGATGCCGCCCTGCAATCCAATCGGATCTTGCCCAATAAACCTTCCACAGTCCGGGTCGTAATACCGAAACCGATTGTAATGCAGCCCCGTCTCGGCATCATAGTACTGTCCCTGAAACCGCAAAGGCTGCACTTCCTCGAATGCCTGCTGTTGTGCTTGCTCAACGTCCTGCTCAATCAGTGCCGGCTCTTCCACCCGCAGCACATTGCCCCACGCCCGGTACGTCGCCGCCCAGCGCAATTGCCCCCGCTCATCCGTCATCTCCCTCGGCGTGCCGAGGTGATCGGTATGCATGTGCAGCACCTGGGCCGTCTGCGTCCGCGTCCTCGCAGCTTGTTCCGCTTCGTCGTTTTGCCTGATGACCCGATTCACCTGCGCCAGCGGCACAAACGACTCCGGCTGATACACATACGTCCTCGCATGACTGCCTCGCACTTCTTCCAGCAGCCGATTCCCATCCCACACGAAATGCGTGATGCCAAACGCATCCTTCTTGTACAGCCGCCGCCCGAACGGATCGTAGCCGTACGTCACCGTCTGTGTCGTCGGGTCCTCCGTGTGCGCCTGCCGCGTTGTGACGGCTTTGATTAACTGGTGCTCGCCGTTCCACTGCAGCGTCATCTCGGTATGCCGGCCGATCTTCTTGCCGGTCAGATCGCCATGCACGTCGTAGGCATAGCGTTTGTCCTCAAACACCGTGACCCGATTGTGCTCGATGCGTCCGCCGTGTTCTTGTATTGAAGCATCGATCAGGTTGTGCGCCGGATCGAAGGCGAAGCGCTCCTGCAGGTCGGGATGAACCGCCGACAGGATGCGGCCGAGCGCATCGTAGTGGTATGCGATGCGGCCGCGCCGGGCATCGTCGATGGCAATCAGCTCGCCGGCACGGTCGTAGTCGTAGCGCCTTGCAATGAGATCGTCCTCCGCCTTCCACGCCTGGCGCTGCTGCGCGGGGCTGCCGCCAACCCGCTGTCCGGTCAGCCGGCCCAGCCTGTCGTACTGGAACAGGCTGTTCAGCGCACCCTGGCTGCGGCCGACTTCCCGGTGCAAGGCATCGCGCTCGATGTCGCAGATGACTTCTCCGTCCAGGTTGACCTGGTGCAGATGGCCCGAGCCGTAGAACAGCTGGTTGAGCTTGCGGCCGTCGGGCAATACTGTCTGGATGCGGTTGCCCAGCGCATCGTAAGCATGTGCGATGCGGCTGGCATGATGCCGGCCGGTGGTGGTCTCGCCGACCAACCGCGACTTCTTCATGTAAAACTTCCTCGTTTCTGATTGGAGAAAATTCTACCTTCAAGCCTGCTTACTTTTCGGGGGATTACTGCGGTAATGCTCTAGGAGTAATGCGCGCAATAGCAGGTGATCTTCGTTCGAGTTTCGTTTCACATACACAAGTTAGTCCGAATGCATCAAGCCATCCTATCGGATTAACCGCATATTGATAGAACTATTAGATGCGCTTCGCGAACTTCTTAAGAACATCGGAAATTTCAAGCGCCTCTTCCTCTGAAAGCTCAACAGGATCATTTGTTTTTGTAATCACTTTCATATGAATAGACGTACCTTGTTCAATCCAAATTCGAATAGTGCTATCACTCGATTCATAATATTCTTCGCTTGTGTTGAGTTGGGCCAATTTATTCTCCTTTGGTCGGGAAATGAGGGTTGCCATCATTTGGCGAAACAATTTTTACTTTGCCAGTAGGATCATATCCATGTACATGATCAACCGCTGCTTTCGGATCGTTGTATGGAAGTCCAGTTTTAGCATCAATATGTCCCCGATCCAAACGTAATCTCTCTTTTCCTGTACATGGGCAATGCCATTTTATAGGTGCACCTGTCGCGTCATTTTTTTTCGGAATCAATCCTTTTTGTTTAGCAAGATCACAAATTTCCGTACGAGTTTTTCCTGTGATCTCGGGTGCGGTAATTGTCGGAGGAGTCGTCGAAGTTAATCTAAGCGGATCAATCCATACGACCGGATTCGGCGCATATTGATAAAAATTATTCCCACCTTGCAGCCCAACCGGATCCTGCGACACAAACCGCCCGCAATCCGGATCGTAATACCGAAACCGATTGTAATGCAGTCCCGTCTCAGCATCATAGTACTGCCCCTGAAACCGCAACGACTGCGCTTCCTCGAACACCCGCCGTTGCGCTCGCTCGTCCATCCAATCATCAGCTTCCGGCTCTTCTACCCGCAGCACATTGCCCCACGTCCGATACGTTGCCGCCCACTGCAATTGCCCCCGCTCGTCCGTCATCTCCCGCGGCGTACCCAGATGATCGGTATGGATGTGCAACACCTCTGCCTTCTTTGCACTCTGACTCGCTTCCCTGTCCTGTTTGCAGACGCGGTTCACCTGCGCCAGCGGCACAAACGAACCCGGCTGGTGCACATACGTCCGCGCATGGTTGCCGCGCACTTCCTCCAACAACCGATTCCCATCCCAGACAAAATGCGTAATACCAAACGCATCCTTCTTGTACAGCCTCCGCCCGAACGGGTCGTAGCCATACATCACCGTCTGCACCGTCTGCTGGTCGGTATGTGCCTGCCGCGTTGTGACGGCTTTGATTAACTGGTGCTCGCCGTTCCACTGCAGCGTCATCTCGGTATGCCGGCCGATCTTCTTGGCAATCAGTTCGCCGTGCACGTCGTAGGCATAGCGCTTGTCTTCGAAGACCGTGACGCGGTTGTTCTCGATGCGTCCGCCCTGGGCCTGCAGGCTGTCGTCGATCAGGTTGTGCGCCGGATCGAAGGCAAAGCGCTCCTGCGTGGTCGGATGCACCGCCGACAGGATGCCCCCGAGCGCATCGTAGTGGTAGGCGGTGCGGCCCAGCCGGGCGTCTTCGATGGCGATCAGTTCGCCGCTCTTGTCGTAGTCGTAGCGTCTGGCAATGAGGCTGCTGTCAAGTTCGGGCTTGTCCAGCGCTTGCCAGGCGCGGCGCTGCTCTGCGAGGCTGCCGCTGACTTGCTGCCCCGTCAGCCGGCCCAGCTTGTCGTACTGGAACAGGCTGTTCAGCGGCCCCTGGGTGCGGCCGACTTCCCGGTGCAAGGCATCGCGCTCGATGTCGCAGATGACTTCTCCGTCCAGATTGACCTGGTGCAGGTGGCCCGAGCCGTAGAACAGCTGGTTGAGCTTGCGGCCGTCGGGCAATACCGTCTGGATGCGGTTGCCCAGGACATCGTAGGCATGTGCGATGCGGCTGGCATGGTGGCGGCCGGTGGTGGTCTCGGAGATCAGCTGGCCGAGGGCGTCGTACTGCAGCTCGACCTCGGCTTGCGCGTTGCGCGCCTGCACCAGGCGGCCGAGCTTGTCGTAGCGGTATTGCGTGCGCAGCTGCTCGGCCATCGCCGGGCCGGTGATGCGCGAGACCAGCTTTTCTACCAGCCTGCCGGCGGCATCGCGCTGGTAGTGGGTGTCGATGCGGGCATCGGGATGACGGTGCATCCCCTTGCCAGTCGGGCTGCCGTGCTCTTCCCTGACCATGGGCAAGCCGGCGGCGTCATAGCGGTAGCGCGTCAGGCGGCCGTCGAAACCGATCTCTTCGTGCAGGCGGTCGAGCGCATCGTAGCTGAACGCA
>NZ_JAWIIV010000062.1:0-18793 GCF_035916955.1 Noviherbaspirillum album
AAATTGTCCAACAAAATCTCCACCGCCTTCCTCCCCACCTTCAGAGCTCAGCCCGTACACCAGATCCGACTATAGCTCGTGGTGTGATGCACGAAAGTCATAGCTCCAGACATGATGGCGGTGTTGTGGGCGCAGGCGCACGCAAGAACCATCGTTAAACCATAACCGCCCCTTGGGACGTTGCTTCTTCGGTACTTTGAGCCTCTCACGGCGCCAGATGCGCTGTACGCGGTCACGTCCGACCTGCCAGCCGCCCGACTGCAGCAAGGCGGTAATGCGTCGGTAGCCATAGCGGCCGTACTCGGCCGCCAAGGCAACGATGGCCTGGGTGAGTTCATCCTAATCAGCGCGCACCGTTGGCACATAGCGCTGCACGGCACGCGGCTGCCCCACTACATGGCAGGCACGGCGCTCTGAGACGGCAAAGCGCTCCTGCAGCATGCACACGGCACGACGGCGTCGCTCGGGGCTTGCCAGTTTCCCGACGCGACCTCCTTGAGCATGGCCTTCTCCAGTGACAGGTCAGCCACCAGTTTCTTCAGGCGGGCATTCTCGCGCTCGAGCTCTTTGAATCGCTTGGTCTGGTCATGTTGCAGACCGCCGTATTCTTTGCGCCAGCGGTAATAGCTCTGTTCGGAAATGCCGGCATCCTTGCAGGCTAATTGAGTGCTCTTGCCGCTGCCCATGGCCACTTCGATGAGGCGCAGCTTGGCGATGATTTGTTCGGGGGTAAAACTCTTGCGGGGCATCTTATGGTTCCTTTCCTGGGTTGAATTCTCTTTCAACCTGGACTGGAATCGGCCGGTCACGTCAACATCTAGACAATCGACATCGTTGCCAAGGCATTGATCATCGCAAGTGCGCTATAACTTTTTACTTGAATGCGGTAATCCACAACTCAGCTAAAGCGCCGTTGAATTTTTCCATGGTTAAGGGTTTGGTGAGGTGCATATCGAATCCGGATTCTAAAGATTTCTGAACATCGTCCTTTAATCCATATCCGGTTAGCGCAATCAATCTCATCTGATCGAGAGAAGGATTGTGGCGGATTTGAAGAGCGGTGTCGTAGCCATTCAAGATAGGCATTCCAATATCGATAAGTGCAATGTCAGGTTTAACCATACTGGCTATCTTTATCCCATTGGTTCCATTTGAAGCCTGAAACACCTGATGTCCATACTTCTCCAGCATGGCTGTGGTCATCTGCCGGGCGTCTTCATGGTCATCAATCAGTAAGACTTTACAACGGGGCATCTTTGTAAAGTTCAAGTTCTTTAGCTGACCAACATCTACATTTTGAATTCTGGGGAAACACACTATAAATTTACTGCCTTTGCCCGCGCCATCGCTTTCACAGCTGATAGTGCCATCATGCAACTCAATGAGTTGCCGTACCAGAGCCAGACCGACTCCCAGTCCGCCCCGTGCACGGTCCAGGGAAGAATCGCCTTGCACAAACACATCAAATACATTGGGCAGTAACTCTTCAGAGATGCCAATGCCTGAGTCTTGAACGGTTAATACGGCTTCATTATTTTTATATCGAAGGTCCACAAGAATGGCCCCTCCATGAGGAGTATACTTGACCGCGTTATCGAGCAGATTATTGAAGACTTGTTCGATGCGCGTTGAATCTGCATTCAAGTGAATCGGCTGATCGGATGAGAAGGAGACGCTATGCCCATTCGTGCGACCTGTTGTGTGGAAAGTTTGGATACAATTTCCAATAATTTCACTGAAATCAACAATTGTGCGATTCAGCAGCACTTTTCCGGATAACACGCGGCTTACATCCAATAGGTCACTAACGATATTATTTAGGTTGGCTCCCTGCCTCCTGATAATTTCGTGAGCTCTGCTGGTAAAAGTTTTGTCTTGACCATGCTCCATTACATCAATGGCGCTGGTAATAGCAGCGAGGGGATTGCGTAATTCATGTCCGAGCATGGCTAGGAACTGGTCTTTTGCGCGATTTTGATCATCCGCATATTTGCGTGCTTTTTTTTCATCAACCAAGAGGCGATTACGATCAGCTTCAACAATCAACCTGTGTGCCTTCTCCTGCTCTAGCACTTCGCTGGCGTGATTGATGGTTGCATATAGCTCGTTGATTTCTTTTATCCCTGATTCAGGAGTCAACTCGTTATGACTGCCCTGGCTAATAGATAGAGCGTCATCCACTACGCGATTAACGGATCTTAGGACTCGTCGTCCAATCAGTGTGCCGAGAATCGCAGCAACGACAATAGCTACTAGTAGGCCATATACGGCCAGGCGCCCTGCATTGAATACGGCCTCATCAATCTCCGCACTGGGAGCCCCCACAGCGATGACTAAATTAGACAATGAGGACGAGGTGATAACTGTGTAGACCTTGATGCCATCTCTTGATGTATGCTGAAGCACGCCTTGGTAATTGTTTTTAATAGCCTCGACCAGTTCGTACTTGCCCTGCTTTCCAACATAGTCTTGGGGTCTTTTGCTTCGTGCAATAGTGGTTCCATCTCGATCGACAACACCTGCAATCCAATTGGAAGGAATGTGACTTCCTGCAATGGCGCGATTAAAATACTCTTGAGGTATTGCCTGCGACAGAACATATTTATTGGAATTCATGGTGAACGGCATTTCCACCATAATCACATAGCGTTTTGCATTGTCGCCCCACATAAGATTAGAGACATGGGGAGTATCACTATTTTTGATCTGCTCAAAGCGTTCCAGATTTACTGCCCTTTTTGGAAGCGGGTCTCCATAGGAAATTCTGGTATTGATGAGCTGCTGCCCATCGGAAGCATAGAGAATGATCCAGCCGTCTGCAGACTGGCTGGCAATTTTTGCCTCTTCATGAAACTGCGCTAATAATCCTTGCTTCAGGGATGCGGAAGAACTTAGAACACGCAGGGAAGATTGGACGCCGTTAAGATCGCGGTCGACATTCAATGCGGCGATGCGTGCGACGTTATGGATATTGTTAAGCTCAGTATTCCGATGATCATCCCTCATCTCTTTGAAGGAGATCCCCACCAGCACAATGATGGGCAAGAGGATCGCAATAGCGAAAATGATCAAGTGAGCACGTAGTCGCATTTATTTGTCTTTAAATCGATTTTGGCTTTCGAAATATTCAAACCGAAATGAGCAATCCGTTGTTTGAATAACCTACTATCCGCCAAAAACGACGTAGACACCGTACCACCTTATCCAACCTTGTGAAAACTTTGCACGATTACACAGAGCACAAACGTCATTAGAAGCTGAGATTGGATAATTATGTCTAAATCATGAATGCAGATTCAATTCGCTCTCAAACCACTTGGTGTGGTGAAGTCGTTAAAAGGTCCTGTACTGCAGTCAAAACATCTTCGGACAACTCATGTCCATTCGTAGCGCGCGATATCGAAATAGCACCGACCATCGCGGCATAAATACCGGTAGCTTTCTTGAAACATTCGTCTTCTGGTCCTTCAAGCAGGCTTGCAATTTCGGTTATGACTTCTCTAGTGCCAATCAAGTATTGATCTCGTAATGTCGAACCCTGGGGTGCGCGGGCAGCATCAGTTGCTAACGCAACCGTTGGGCAACCGCTTCCTGGAATGTCTCGATGATAGGTCGACAAGTAACATCGCATGAAAGACTCGATAGTGCGGCGCCCGGTCTTGCCGTCCACCCATTGCTCGCGTACAGGAATAACCTGCTCGAATGCCGCACTGCATGCCATGGTCGCCAGTTGCTCTTTAGAGCTGAAATGCTTATAGAAAGCGCCATGCGTCATGCCGACAGCCGCCATAATTTCTTGGATGCTAACGGCGCTCACGCCTCTTTCTCGGAACAGGCTGGCAGCAGCTGACAGGATTTGTTTCCGATGTTCGTCAGCTTGTTGTCGAGTAGATTTGGGCATAATGAGTTATATCTTATAACCATAAGATAAATATGTATAGAGATTTCGCGTATCCCATAGTGCTGCTAGCAGATTTGACATTGAGTGTCCGCAAGGGCTCAGAGACGTATCTCCGTAGCTGCCATCGTCAGCCTCCATTGAGACACAAGATAGTTACCGGATTGCAAGGAAAAGATCAGTCTGGATCATCGTTAAGGTTTGATCTTGTTAGCAGCATTCCCTTACAACGAATGTCCTATAAAGTGAAGCTATATCAGTTCTGTGGCCCGTCGACCGTCTACTATGGGTCACGTTCAGGAAATAGTTGCCTAAAATTCAATGACTCGAATTGAGCAAGTAGCAGCCGTATGGAAGGGTGATCCGAGAACCCTAGTGTCGACGTCGTTAGAAAACATACATTTTTCGATATTTTGGAAAGAATTTCAAGCTCATATGGCGTTGAAGATGCCGGTGGCCTTCGATCGGAACGATTCCTGCGAGAGAAAGTACTAATCATGGGGGCGTTCAACGAAAGACCAGAACGGGAGCAGGTGAGTCTGCTAGCACGCGTTGAGTCTCGCTGCCCGGTAGAAGTTTGTTAATGCATCTTCGTCCGTGAGACGCAATGAAGATGACATTGCAGCCAAAGCGTTCCACTGCTGCGACGATCTCTCCTGCAGGATCTACTGAGCATGGCGTCGTTGTTTCACATTGCAAGCCTTGTTGTTGCGCCTCCTTAGCAAGACGCTGGACATGTTGTTTCGGAAGGCGCAGCGCATCCTGTTCATACTTTTTCTTGTAATTTGGAATTTCGGTCCCTTCGGTTGGACGCGGATATACGAAGGGATGAGCGACCGAAATTCCCACGATGCTTCCATTATTCGTCTTGGCCGCTTCAATCGCAGGTCCGAAGGTCTTTTCCGCCATTGGCGATCCATCGGTCGGAACGAGAATCGATTTGAACATGATTGTTTTCTCCTTATCTAAACGAAATAGAATCTCAACATTCCATGCCATCCAATTACAAAGGTATTTGCGGTCATGTTTATCGGCTTTGCCACGTTCCGATGCAACCGGCATTGTTTGCCGCGCCGTTGTGGCTAAGGTGGCTTGGCTTATTGCGGCTTCAATTCCAGCTTCATGATCATCGTTCCACCCTCTGTCGAGGGTGAGACTTCAAATCCAAGGTTGCTGGCCATATTAAGGATCCCATGGTTATAACTGAGCGCCTCGCCAACAATACGCTGCGTGCCCCGGTCAGAGCAGTATGCAATCAGTTTCTTCATCAGTGCGTAACCTAATCCTTGTCCTTTGAGATCGGAGCGAACAATCACCGCAAATTCTGCTTCCACGTTGTCAGGATCTGCAACGACTCGGGCAACACCAAGGGTTTCCCAAGCTCCGGTGTCAAGCCTGCGTGTGGCAATGAATGCCATCTCTCTGTCGTAGTCGATCTGTGTCAGCCGGGCCAGTTGCGATGGCGATAACTCACGCATGCGGATGAACATCCTGTAACGTACATCTTCTGGATCTAGGGCATTGAAGAAAGCCAGATGTGCGGCGCCGTCCTCGGGTCGGATCGGGCGCAACAACAGCTCAGCGCTTTGCCACTGAACCCATTCTTCGAGCTCCGCTGGATAGGGACGGATGGCTAGTTGCTCCAATCCATTGTCTTTTACCGGCTTGACGCAGATACGCGCATCTAGCGCAATCACGCCGTCAGCGTCTGCAAACAGCGGATTGATGTCGAGTTCCTGCAGCTCCGGCAGATCAATTACCATGTCGGATACCTGTACCAACGTGCGGCAAATCGCGTTAATATCAGCCGCACGCCGATTTCGATAGGCACCAAGGAGCCGTGCTATGCGTGTACGCGATATCAGCTCGCGCGCCAGCACACCGTTAAGCGGTGGCAACGCAATTGCACGATCGGCCGTTACTTCGACGGCAATGCCGCCTTGTCCAAACAAGATGACCGGTCCGAACACCGGGTCAGTTGCAACGCCTACAATGAGTTCCCGGCCTTCCGGCCGTCTTGCCATCGCTTGCACTGTGAAGCCTGCCAAGCGCGCATGTGGATATAGTTCGCGGAGCCGGGCATGCATCCTCTCAGCCGCCTCTGCCACCGCTTCTGCGCTTTCGAGGTCGAGCACGACGCCGCCTACATCGGACTTGTGTGTGATATCGGGAGACAGGATCTTCAAGGCAACCGGGAAGCCGACGTCTTGTGCTTCCCGGCCGGCAGCAGCAGGATCATTGACCGTGCGAGTTTCCACGATCGGGATGCCGTAAGCTGCCAGTACCTGCTTGGCCTCCCATTCCGAAAGCAATTCCCGGCCATCGGCAATGACTTGCTCGATAATGGCGCGCGCTCTTTTCTTGTCTTCAAGATGCGTTCTCGATATCGCAGACGGCACTTCCATCAACAGTTGCTGGTTCCTCCGATAGCGGACCATTTGCATGAAGGCACCAATTGCCTTTTCCGGGGTGTCGTAGGTCGGCACTCCGATGTCTGTGAAAATGCGCCGAGCAGCCGCTACAGAGTCGCCGCCCAACCAGCAAGCCAGCACATTGGGATAGGATTGCTTGATAATTGGTGCCAACGTGGTGGCAATGTCAAGGCTCGGTACGATCGCTGTGGGCGCGTGGATAAAAAGAGTTGCATCGACCTCTTTGTCAGCCAGCAGGATCTGTAGGGCCTGCGTATACCGCTCGGGCGGCGCGTCGCCGACGATATCGATCGGATTTGCCTTCGACCAATTGGATGGCAATACTGCGTGGAGACGGTCCAGGGTCGCAGCAGAAAGGCTCGCGAGCTTGCCGCCAGAGCAGACGAGGGTGTCGGTCGCCATTACGCCCGGACCACCGCCATTGGTCAAAATTGCCAGTCGCTCGCCGCTTAGTGGCCGCAGGCGGGCAAGAGTCTCGACCGCGTCGAACAATTCTTCGGTCGAGTACACGCGCAGCATGCCTGCGCGCCGGATCGCCGCGTCGTACACGTCGTCGGCACCAGCCAGTGCGCCGGTATGGGATGTCGCTGCCTTCGCCCCCTCAGCCACACGACCGGCCTTGATCACCAGCGTCGGCTTGCTGCGCGCGGCCGCACGCGCGGCTGACATAAATTTGCGTGCCGAACTTACCGCTTCGATATACAGCAGAATGGCTTGCGTATCGGGGTCACTTGCAAGGTAATCGATGACGTCGCCGAAGTCCACATCGACACTATCGCCAAGGGAAACAAATTTCGAAAATCCGATGTTGCGCGACCTAGCCCAGTCGAGCACGCCGGTAACCATGGCTCCGGACTGGGAAACGAAGGCGATTTTGCCAGGCAGAGCATTGATATGAGCAAAGCTGGCATTCAGGCCAATGCCGGGCACCAGCATGCCAACACAGTTGGGACCCAGGATACGCAGCAGGTAAGGCTTCGCCGCGGCCAGCATCAACTCTTTCATCGTCCGGCCGCGCCAGTCCCTGTGGGCCGACAAGCCAGCGGTGAGTACAATGACAGCTCGGGTCCCGCGCTCGCCGAGCTGGCTGATCAACCCCGGAACACTGGCAGGCGGCGTACAAATTACCGCCAGATCGGGAGCGCCGGGCAGAGATGCAATGTCCGGGTATGTCTTGAGCCCGCACAGCGTTTCATACTTTGGATTGACAGGATAGATATCCCCGTGAAAGCCGGCATGGACTACATTTTCCAGTACGGTAGTACCAACGCCGTGGGGCTTGTTGGACGCACCGATGATCGCGACCGATTTGGGATGAAACAGGTAATTTAGGTTACGAACCGTCATGTGCGCACCTCAGATAGGGAAATGTTGCCTGGCTGCCGGAACTCTGCACCGGTGCAACGCAACCGGTACCAAGCTCAATGTGAAATCAGTACGGGTACGGTCATCGATTGCAAAACAGTGTGCGTGGTTCCGCCAAGCAGAATTTCACTCAGGCGGGATCGGCCATAGCCCCCCATGACTATCAGGCCAGCGCCAAAGTCGGCCACATGGGACAGCAGCGCATTGGCGACGTCGATGTCCGGCGTGGTCTTCTGCTTGGAAACGTCAACGTTGATCCCATGGCGTACGAGGTAAGCAGCGATATCGGCCCCTGGTTCTTCGCCGTGCGCACGCAGCGATACCTCCGGATCGAAGATCACGACTTGCACCTGACGCGTTGCCCGCAGCAGGGGAAGGGCGCCATTGACTGCACGTGCGGCGGCCAGACTGCCATCCCAGGCGATCACGGCTCGCTCTCCGAAATTTGAATTGTCATCCACATACGGCACCACGAGTATCGGCCGCCCGCTGTTGAGCAGCGTGTACTCGGCAACATCACTGCGCTCACTGGTCACCGTTTCTGCAGGATCCGATTGGCCAACAATGACCAGATCGCTATAGCGTGCTTGCAGGGAAAGTGCCTCACCTGCTTCATCCTCGATAAGCCGCTTCTCAAAGGAACGGACGTTATTGCGGTCGGCAATTTGTTCATAGTCAGCTAGTGCTTTCTCCGCATGCTCTTTCATGTACGTCATGCACGCATCAAGTACCGGCGCTGCACCGGGAGCCATACCCCCTGAATACAGAACCGGTAGCAAGCCGGTTGGCGCTACGCCAATCAGATGCGCATCATTTTCCGCTGCTATGCGCGCAGCCAGTACGACACGCTGCCTGGTATGGCGGGATGCATTGATATGAACGGCTATCGTACGATATGGCATATCGATACTCCCATGATGTGGTTAAAGAAAACCGGAATCGAACAAATCTCCGGCACAGTCGGCGGTTTGATGGCCAGCATGAACGAACGGGCGAACTCATAGTAGAAGTGCCTGCTGAAAATTTGATTGATTCAGATCAAAGTGCCATGAGCGTTCCAGATGCGGATGACAGCTCCTCGCTGGGCCCGGATTTTTTGACTCAGGTCAAGGTAAGGGCGACATCATGCGTCGCATAGTGACATTGACGTGCCGGTGCGGGATGTGCTGACATCGGCAGCAATTGAATCCCTGGAGGATGCTGACATGAACAAATCAACCGAGCAGTTCGTACTGGACATCATCGATCACGGCAAGGATCTGACGCTTGCCACCGTAAGGCCCGATGGATATCCGCAGGCCACTACGGTCAGCTATGCGAACGATGGCATGGACATTTACGTTGGTATCGGCAAGGACAGTCAGAAGGCAAACAACCTGCGTTGTAATAATAAAGTTTCCCTGACGATCAACGCGCCATACAGAGACTGGAACGAGATCAAGGGACTATCTATCAGCGGCACCGCCGAATTCATCAATGAAACACAAGAGCTTCAACATGCTGCCGATTGCATGATCAAACGCTATCCGCAGCTGGTGGAATGGACCAGGTCAAACCAGACCAATGACGTACTGTTGTTGAAGATTCGTCCCCAGTACTTATCGGTACTTGACTATCAGAAGGGGTTCGGCCATACCGAGTTGCTGCAAATCTGATTTGCAGAATGTGTTGATGCACTGCTGGTTGCAGTCAAAGAACGTGTCCAGCAGCGGGATCGGAATGGCATCGGACAAGAAAGAGCCACGGTCGAGACGCCGTCCTTACAACCGTATAGCCAAACTCGGTTGCAGTCATCGGTTCGAGTCGTGTGCGGCGGAGCTACGACCTATCTGCCATTTCCACTTGCAGAGTCGAGAAAGTTGCAGGCTACCAGGCTGATCTTTTGGAACACCTTTGTTTCCTTGCCAGAGTGATTCTTACACCTTACGGAATATCCAATGCCCTATAAGACCATCGTCGTTCATGCCGATCATTCACGCCATATGGTACAGCGTGTACGTGCTGCCGCCCTGGCTGCGAATAATGTCGGTGCCCACATAGTTGGTGTTGCTGTCACAGGAATCTCTCAATATTTACGTCTGTCCGAGCGAGTCCGGCAGCAGGGCGGATACAATACAGACGCGTTCAATGAAGAAGTCAGCCGTCTGCAGAAGTCCGCAGAGTCGGCGCTGGCACGCTTTGAAGAAGCTGCCCGAGCGGCCGGGATCCATTCTTTCGAATGCAGGCTGGTAGCGGACGAGGAACTTGGCGGCTTGAGCTTACAGGCCCAATACAGCGACCTGACCATCCTTACCCAATTTGATCCGGATGAGCCGGCCAATCCCATGGCCGACGACCTGCCAGAGTATGTTGCAGTGTCCAGCGGACGGCCTGTGCTGGTGCTGCCGCATCACTATGAACCCAGAGTATTGGCCAACAGACCGTTGCTGGCATGGGACGGCAGCCTTGAAGTCACTCGGGCCGCGCACCATGCCCTGCCGCTGCTGGAACGGGCTGGCAAGGTCGACATACTGATCCTTAGTCATGGCAGAAGAAAGCTGCGGCAAAATGATGTGGCGGGAGTCGATGTCATTCAGTACTTCGCCCATCATGACATTGAAGCGAAAGTGATCCAGGAGCACTACAGTCACGGCGATATCGGCAGCGTGTTGCTCACATGTTGTAATACGGCGCACAGTGATTTTCTGGTCATGGGATGTTATGGCCATTCCCGTTTTCAGGAAATGCTGCGGGGTGGGGTAACACGCACCGTGCTTGAGCAAATGACGATTCCAGTGCTGATGGCGCACTGAATGCTCAGGAAACGCCGGCTGGTCGCCAGGCCCGATGCCGGTAATCATCCCGGACACAAGTTAAAGGCCGCCCTGGCAAACGGCTTATGGCAGGGAACACGGCTATTTTCGCAAGGGCTGCCACTAATTTCATCTACTGGGCGAGCTCATAGACAATTTCGTCAATATGGCCGCGCCAGTAAGACTTGGGGCCGTCCGGTAGCAGCCACATCACTTCACCGTCGAGCGGTATCGACATCCCTAGGCGTTGTGTATAGTTCCAGAATCGCCCTTGCCATGGAGTCGGTATAACTTTTCCGCCCACCGCGCGGCCGCGTGCTTCGGCACGGACAGTATCGATCGATCCGGCCTCGGTAAAGGTCCACAGCATGGTCAGTTTGGCGTCGCCGTCTTCAAGCGTGGCTTTCGCTGATTTTTCATCCACGGCATCCCAGCGTACACCTTGGCTTGGCAACAGCGCAGTCGGATACCAGGCCGCTTCCGCAAAAAAGCGCATGAGTTCTCCTGCCGCCACATCGCTTTTGTCAAGCATGTCCGCAACGGTGAACAAGCCAAGCAGCGACGCGTGAAGAATGCCATCACCAGCCACGTATGCGTCATGCACATGCACGCTCAAACCCGGCATGATTTTAATACGTCCATCCCAGTCAAACCCCGGTCGTTGCGTAACTACTCTCTGGTCCGACGTGAACGGATACCATTTCTCACCGGACTCGCTCATGTTGAACGTGCCTTTGTGCTTGACATAGGCACCAGCCACGATGGGCTGGCCGTCTTTGAGGACCGTTCGAAAGAAACGTTGAACGGGTGGCGGCAGAGTGGTGAGGGTATTGAAGTCAACCGTCTCTGATGTCATCGGGCGGCGCGCCGCATCAAGGCGGGCACGTAGTTCATTGGTTTTCGCATGCCACTTCGTTTTCCCAATTCCTACGACGGTCACGGCAATGCCTGCAAAGATCAGCGACGCTGTCACTAGCGAAGCCGTTGAAGATGGGATTTTCATGATGGTAACAAGTGACTATGGCGTTGAGACACTCGACGGTAATATTTACTTGGAAAATGGCAGATTCACTGGTGCGAGCAAGTCAGCTGCTCTTGCGCGCAGTACCAGCTTGCGAAGTTCGCTGATCCATAATACCGTGCTGGCAACGGCGCCACAGAACAGCCATTGGTCCAGGCTAAGTGGCGCGGTATTGAATGCCACGTTGAGCACGCCGAGATGAACTACGCCGATCTGCAGCAGCAGCGACAAGCCTATCGCTCCCCATAGCCACTTATTGGCAAGCAAGTGATGGAATGCGCTGGTCGTGTCCGACCGGGCATTGAAGCAGTTGTAAAGCTGGGCAAGCACCAGCACCGTAAAACCGGCGGTGCGCGCATTGTCGAGATCCTGCGAGCCTTCGATCAAGCCACCCGGCAGATAGAAGTCGATCGTCAGCAGCGTGATAATGGCCATCACGATACCGGTCTGGAAGACACTTGCCCACATCGGTGCATCGATGATTCGGTCGGCCAGCCGGCGCGGCGGGCGTGCCATGACATCATCGGTTTCTGGATCAATGCCCATCGCCAGCGCAGGTCCTGAATCAGTCAGCAGGTTGATCCACAATATCTGGGTTGCCAGCAGCGGCAACACAATCCCACCTGCAGGATTGGTCAAACCGAGAACGCCTGCCAGAACCACACCGAAGAAGATGGTCAATACTTCACCGATGTTGGACGACAGCAGGTAGCGCAAGAACTTCCGGATATTGTCGAAGATATGCCGTCCTTCGCGCACGGCCCGAACAATTGTTGCGAAATTGTCATCTGCGAGAATCATTCGGGCTGCTTGCTTGGTCACTTCCGTGCCAGCGATACCCATCGCAATGCCAATGTCCGCGGACTTCAATGCGGGTGCATCGTTGACACCATCACCGGTCATGGCAACGATATTACCATCGGCCTGCAACGCAGCGACAATTCGCAATTTATGCTCGGGAGCGACCCGGGCGAACACCGATGTCGTTCTAACCGCATTGGAAAAGGCAATCTGGTCCATCCTTTCCAGTTCCAGGCCGGTCAATACCGGCACCGTGGTGGCGGTAATGCCGAGGTCTGCCGCGATACGCGCTGCGGTCCGCGGATGGTCACCAGTAATCATCAACACCCGAATTCCGGCATCCCGTGCTTCACGAATTGCCAGGGCAGCTTCTTCGCGCGCAGGGTCGATGATGCCGACCGTACCGGCATAAATCAGATCCTGTTCCAGCTCTTCGCTTGCCTGCTGGTCTTCGCCCGGTTTCAACGAACGGTAGGCGACTGCAAGGGTGCGCAAGGCCGCATCGGTGAGGCTATCGATGTCAGACCGGATGCGTTGCCGTCTGACGTCGTCGAGCAAAGCGGTGTCGGAGCCGATGCGAATCCTGCTGCACCGCTGAAGCAGTACGTCCGGCGCCCCCTTTGTCATGATGACAGTATTGTCATTGTCTTCATGATCGACCTGAAGGGTCGACATCAGCTTGCGTTCGGAGGTGAACGGGATTTCACCTATGCGTTCGAAACGCCGCTTGCGCCGTGCCGCAGCTCCGAGCTTTTCCTCCGCAACCAGAAATGCCGCCTCGGTCGGATCGCCCTGAATGTCCCATTGACCGCTGTCGTTTTTACGTAGATCGGCGTTGCTGGCCAGGCTACCGCCACAAAGAACAATAATATGTTCGGAGAGCAGCGGCCCTGGCCGGAGCCGTTCACCCTGGTGCAGGATCTCACCTTCCGGCACATATCCGGTGCCGGTGACATGGGTCGTCCCAGAGGCGGTGATAATGCGCTCGATCGTCATTTCAGCCCGAGTCAGCGTGCCTGTCTTGTCCGACGCAATTACCGTGGCCGACCCCAGCGCTTCCACGGAGGACAGCTTCTTTACGACTGCATTTTGCCGTGCCATCCGCTGTACACCCAAGGCGAGCACGATCGACAGGATTGCAGGAAGTCCTTCCGGCACTGCGGCCACGGCAAGAGACACGCCAAGCAAGAGGACTTCGACAATTTCCGCCATCCCGTGAACTGGGGTAATGAGCAGGACTGTCGCTACGACCAGCACGGCAATGAGCGAAACGACTGCACCGAGCGTCTTATGGCGTCTGAGACTCCACGGTACGGTCGAGCATACTGGCAATGGTGCCAATCTCCGTTACCATTCCGGTCGCAGTCACGATGGCCAGACCGTTGCCCTGAACAACAGTAGTGCCCTTGAAGACCATGTTCGCGCGTTCGGCAAGCGCGACTGGCGCACGCAGTATTGTCGTATCCTTGAGCACTGCTTCGCTTTCGCCGGTCAGCGACGATTCCTGCACGCGCAGTGCCGACGCCTGCACAAGACGTGCATCTGCGCCGACGATATCACCCTCACTCAAGGAGAGCAGGTCGCCAGGGACCAATTCGTGTGTTGGTATGCGGACTAACTTTCCATCCCGCAGCGCCGACGACATCGCTGCCGTCATGCTGGTCAGTGCGGCAACAGCGTTCTCTGCCTTTGCCTCCTGCACGTAGCTCAGGATGGCATTGAAGACAATGATCGCTGCAATGACGATTGCATCGACGGGTATGCCGGTGCGGCCTTCCATAAACCAGGCAATCAGTCCAATCGCAGCAGCGGCGCCAAGCAGGTAGACCAGCGGATCCTTAAAGTGCAGCAGGAATTGGCGCCAGGCAGGCGGGCGAGGCGCGCTACGTAGTGCATTGGGTCCGTCATCATGAAGCCTCCGTAATACTTCAGCTGAAGATAGCCCTGCATGAACATTTGTATCGAGGGCAGCAACGAGTCTGTCGCTGTCAAGTGCGTAGGGTGCGCCGATGCTTACGGTATGTTTCATCGTACGTTTCTATGGTTGATCTTGCCAATGCCGTGACGCCTAGAACGAAATAGCAAGCGATATGGGCAAGGCTGCCGCGCCGTGTAAAGTCTGTTTTACCGTTGCCGGCAGGATGGCATGGCGACCTTCGGGTCTTTTATCGCTGGAAGACATAAGTACCTGGTGCATCGCACATGCCAGGCGGCATGGAGGGCGGCGTTTGCCGCTTCGGCGACTGGCTTGATAACCAGCTTTCCCAGGCAGGCCACCATGAGCCTTCCTGCGATGGCGTCGTGCGATGCCAATCCTCAGGGTTGATATAAGGATCGGTGGGCATGTGCCGGGAAATCTGGTATTGCCGATTGGGATGACTCGGTGGCGAAACTACGCCGGCGTTATGACCGCCGCTGGTCAGGCAATAGGTGACTTCGGTGTCAGTGAGCAGATGGATCTTGTAAGTCGATCGCCACGGCGCGACATGGTCAGTGATGGTGCCCACTGAAAAGACCGGCACGCGAATATCTGACAGCGCGATCGGCTGCCCATTTACACTATAACGGCCCTCGGCCAAGTCGTTGTGAAGGAACAGATCACGCAGATACTGGATATGCATCCGGTAAGGCATGCGGGTAGTATCCATATTCCATGCCATCAGGTCCGTGACCTTTTCCGGCAGGCCGAGCAGGTAATGATTCAGGCGACGAGACCAGATAAGATCGTTGGAACGGAGCATCTGGAAAGCGCCGGCCATCTGGCGGCTATCGAGATATCCCTGCTCCCACATTAATGCTTCGAGCAATGCCACCTGGCTTTCATCGATAAACAGTGACAGCTCGCCCGGCTCCTTGAAATCTACTTGCGATGCAAATAACGTCATGCTCGCCAGGCGATGATCGCCGTCACGTGCCATCGTTGCTGCGGCAATTGACAGCAGGGTGCCGCCGAGGCAGTAACCGACTGCGTGGAGCGCGGGGGATTGCGTCGCCTTGCAGATGGCTTCGACGGCGTCCATAATGCCGAGCGTACGATAGTCATCCATGGTCAGATCACGATCTACGGCATCCGGATTCTTCCAGGAAATCATGAATACACTGTGACCTTGTTCCACCAGATAGCGTGCTAGTGAATTGTGCGGCGACAAGTCGAGAATGTAGAATTTCATGATCCATGCCGGCACGATCAGTACTGGAGTCGTATGGACGGTTGATGAAGTCGGCGCGTACTGAATCAGCTCAATCAACCGGTTTCGAAAGATTACCTTGCCTGGCGTGGCAGCAAGTGTCTCGCCGACCTTGAATGCATGATCGTGCGGTTTGGAAGCCAAGTCATGCAGCCAGTCGCTGGCAGCATTTGCGGCACCCCGAATGAAATTCTGGCCTTGGCTTCGGATTGCCTCATTGATCACTACGGGATTCTTACTGGCAAAGTTCGATGGCGACAGCATGTCGAGCAGCTGCCGTGCCGTAAAGGTCACAACATCCTCATGATGTTTCGATACGCCGCTGATTCCTGTTGTCGCACGATGCCACCATTGTTGGGACATCAGGAAGCCCTGATACATCACGTTGAAGGGCCACTGTTGCCATGCCGGATCGGCGAAACGCTTGTCCTGAGGCAGGGGAGCCACACAGGGTTCCATTGTGGTGCCCGTATGGCGCATTGCGTCATAGGCATATCCTTGCCACTTTGCCATTTTTTGCCAGCCATCGATCAGCAATTCATGTTGCTTTGACGGCGACAGCTGGAGGTGCGTGACCCAGTCGATATAGGCCATCCATAGGGCAATCGGCGATATTCCTCCAGTAAGCCTCCCAACCGCCGCCATCAAAATGCGATCCAAATCCTTGGTGCCATCGTCAAGCGGATGGTGCTCCCGATAAGGGATACCAAGCCACCCACTGGCGAGCCGTTCAGGGTGGGGAAGCATGTTCAAGGGGACGTGATCCATTTTGCCTAGGTCTCTGGAAGGCTGAAGTGGCGAAGATAAACAAACGTTTGCCAAAAAAAACTGATTTGGATCAAGTACATAAGGAATGACGAAAATTATCCTGTCGCCTCATTTAACAAATGTCAGGACGCCTGCATGAATGCCCGAATAGTCGAAAACCGCACGTTCGATGAAATTGCAATCGGAGACAACGCACAACTCGTTCGGACACTCTTGCCTGAGGATATTGAGTTGTTTGCCGCAGTATCTGGCGACGTCAATCCGGCACATCTTGACCCGGTCTATGCGGCAGGCAATCGCTTCCACAAGGTGGTCGGCCACGGCATGTGGGCAGGCGCCTTGATTTCCGCAGTACTGGGAACGAAACTCCCGGGTGCTGGCACGATTTATCTCGGACAGGATTTACGTTTCAAGCGTCCGGTCGGGATTGGTGACACAATTACCGTCACTGTGACGGCTAAAGAGAAAGACCCGGTCCGCAAGGCAATTTATTTTAATTGCCGCTGTACCAATCAACAAGGCGAAGACGTTGTCACTGGCACGGCAGAAGTGCTTGCGCCAACAGAGAAGCTCCGGCAGCCTGTCATCGAGGTGCCAGAAGTATCGGTCTCACACCGCCGGCGTTATCGGGAGCGGCTTGATGCGGGGAGCACGTCTTCGTCATCCGAAGAAGGTCACACGTCGACAGAGCATCCGGTGCGACCGGTTTCGGCTGTGCAGCTTGTTGAGGGGGCGGTTACAGCACCGTTTAGCTTGCGTGGTCGACGCGGGCTGATACTCGGAATTGCCAATGAACATTCTATTGCCTATGGCTGTGCTCGCGCCTTCCAGGCGGCAGGTGCCGAACTGGCAGTGACTTACGTAAACGACAAGGCTAAGCCGTTTGTTGTACCGCTGGCAGACGAGCTGGCATGTTCCATCACTGCTCCCTGTGATGTGCGGATTCCCGGCCAACTCGAAGCACTGTTCCAGCGTATTGAACAGGAATGGGGCAGGCTGGACTTCGTGTTGCACTCGATTGCCTATGCACCGAAGGAGGACTTGCATGGCCGCGTTACGGATTGTTCATCGGCAGGTTTTGCGATGGCGATGGATGTGTCATGCCACTCCTTCATCCGTATTGCGCGACTGGCTGAACCGTTAATGCGTCAGGGGGGATGCTTGTTGACGGTAAGTTTCTATGGATCGGAGCGGGTCGTCGAGCACTACAATATGATGGGGCCTGTCAAGGCGGCACTTGAAAGCACGACGCGCTACTTGGCAGCCGAACTCGGGCCACAGGATATTCGCGTGCATGCAATCTCTCCCGGACCGATGCGTACGCGAGCAGCCAGTGGACTTGACCGTTTTGACGAATTGCTGGAGCGAGCGGCCGCTCAGGCTCCACAGAAGCGACTGGCAAGCATCGATGACGTTGGTGCACTGGCTGCATACTTGGTCGGAGACGGCGCAAAAGCGCTAACTGGCACAGTGATACCAGTGGACGGGGGACAGCATGTGATGTCCGGTTGATCTCCAACAATGTGCATTAAGTTTAGCGATTTGGCGAGGCGTGAATAGGACACGTTCCAATTAGCAGGCGGTATTGGGAAGGCCTTATCGATCGATGGATAGTAGCGGTGTGAAAAATCGTTCAACATCTAGAAGTAACACGCGTCCGCATTCAGCTTTGAATATTCCATGGATCAGGTTTCTAGGATCAATTTCCGTTTCACTCATCACCTCGACGGCTCGTGCTGGTAATTTGACTATCCCTTTGACTTCATCAACGATGACGGCAACATAAAACCGTTGCAATCTCAATATCAACATCGGACGTGATTGATTACCATGGCCATCCGGTTGGCAGTGATCTTCGACGCCTTCAGCAACAACATCAAGCTTCAAGCTATGCACCAATGCCACCACTGCCTTGACGATCATTGCATCATCATTGTCTGTTACGACATCCCGTACAAACGAGCGATCAATCTTCAATGTATCGATAGGGAACTGCTTGAGGTAGCTCAGGCTCGAGTAGCAGGTACCAAAGTCATCGATTGCCAAGTGGATGCCCATGTCACTTAGTTGACGCAGTGTCTTCGCAGTCTTTTCCGCATTCTCCATCACAGCGCTCTCGGTGATTTCCAGTCCCAAAGAGCTAGCGGGGCATCCCGTGCTTTCCAGAACCTGCGAAATATGCGTGACCAGATCGCAATGCTGAAACTGGCGTGCGGACAGATTCACGTGCACTGGGATGTCTGGTAGACCTGCGTGACACTACGATTGTTGCTGAGCGCATGCGGTATGCAGAATCCGATCACCAATAGATACGATCAGGCCGGTATCTTCGGCAATTGGAATGAATTCGTTTGGCGGCACCATCGGTTGTCCTTGCGGCTGCCAGCGTATAAGCGCTTCCACGCCGATCAATCGGCCGGACTTCATGCAGATCTGCGGCTGGTAGTAGTGACCTGACCGGTTTTTTCGGACCAAGCTAGTTTGGGATAGCTCCGGTCGATAAAGTTGTTACTTTCTTGCAGAACGCT
>NZ_JAWIIV010000063.1:0-18627 GCF_035916955.1 Noviherbaspirillum album
GCAAGGGCGAGACCGCGCTCGGCGTGACCAACCTCGACCGCGACGACGCCATGCTCGGCGTGAGCGCCCCGATCGGCGCTGGCACCATCCTGGCGTCCTACATCCGCCGCAACGACGACATCGGCGGCGGTACGCGCGATGCCGACCAGTGGGCCATCGGCTACACCCACGCGCTGTCCAAGCGCACCAACCTGTACACCTCGTATGCCCGCATCAAGAACGATGCGGCTGCGACCGTGGGCAGCCCGGCTGCAGCAGGCCTGGATCCGTCGATCTTCAACGTCGGCGTGCGTCACCGCTTCTGATCGCCGTCATCAGGCGAAACGGGAATGGTCCTTGCGGCTTGCCGCAAGGACGGCAAGCGCTGCCCCGCCTTTTGGCGGGCAGCGCTTTTTTCATCAGGGGCGGATGATTTCGGATCACTCCCTGCGGCTGCGGTCGGCGAGCTGCTTTTCAAACGCGACATCCAGCTTGCTGACCTTNATCAGGGGCGGATGATTTCGGATCACTCCCTGCGGCTGCGGTCGGCGAGCTGCTTTTCAAACGCGACATCCAGCTTGCTGACCTTCACCTTTTTCTGCGGCCCGGTCTGATTGACCAGCTGCACGAATTCATCCAGCGGCATATCGTCGCTGACCTTTTCCGGCTTGGCGCCCGGTGCGGCGCGCAATAGATAGAACAGTCCCGCGGCATTAATCCCGAGCGAATAGCGATAATCCATATCGCGTGCATTGAGCCGGGTGATGGCGGCGCTGGCTTTGGTTGATCTCATGGCTTACCCTGGTGTGAACGCGCCGTTGCATGCAGGCGCCTGAACTCGTAACCGATGATACTGCAGCCGGAGATTCGCCGATGCTTGAGCATCGGCAATGACCAGACATGCGGATGGAATCTCCTCGCGGCATGCAACTCCAAATGGCGGACGATAAAGCCGGGAAGTGCTCATGCAGACTGCAGCTTGCATTCACTCCCTACAGACAGCAGGCATGCGGCGCAGGTTTCGCAGACCGGCCACTTCGCCGGCAATGCCACCCTGGCGCGCATCGGTACCAGGTCCATCCGGTAGCTGGCGCAACCGACGCCGGCCTGCATTCTCCGATGCCAGGCCGTAAAATGGTTTTTTCACTGGCGAATCCATCCAACAACAACATACGGAGACAGGCATGACGGCATTCAATCTGCATGGCAAGCGAATTCTAGTGACCCAGGCCGATACATTCATGGGACCGGCCCTGTGCGACGTGCTGGCCGAACTCGGCGCCGACGTGCTGGCCGACAAGAGCCTGCTGCAGGACGATGCGGCGGTGGCAGCCATGATGCAGTCCGCCGGCCGCATCGATGCGCTGATCATCAATCTCGCCATTCCCGCCCCCAGCACGCCTGCCGCCCAGGTCGGGGACGAAGAGTGGCGGCAGGCGTTCGCGCAGATGGTCGACCCGCTGCCGCGCCTGGTGCGCGCGGTGCTGCCGCAGATGACCGAACGCAAATCCGGAAAGATCCTGCTGATCGGCAGCGCCTCAGCATTACGCGGCATGAAACGCACATCGACCTACAGCGCCGCGCGCGGCGCCCAGCTCGCCTACATTCAGGCGGTGGGCGTCGAAGCCGCGCCGCATAATGTGCAGGTCAATGCGATTGCCCAGAACTTCGTCGAGAATCCCACCTATTTTCCGCCCGAGGTGCAGGCCAACCCGGCTTTTCAGGAAAGGCTGAAGCGGGAGGTGCCGCTCGGCCGCCTGGTCAGCCAGCGCGAAGATGCGATGTTCGCCGCCTATCTCTGCAGCGACGCCGCCAGCTGCTTCGTCGGCCAGGTATTCCCGGTGTGCGGCGGCTGGGTGGCGCGTTGATAAGCTGTTGGCGATGCGTTGATACAATCGATGCTTTTTTTGAAAGGCGAGCATGACAATCGAAGAGCGCCTGGTGGATATCGAAATCAAGATTGCGCGGCAGGAAGACCTGGCCGACACTTTGAACCGAACGATCTACGAGCAGCAGAAAAAGATCGACGAACTCGAGGCCCTGTGCACGGCGCTGGCCCGCCAACTCCGGGAAATGCGCGACGCCGCCAAGGATGGTGCCCATGCAGCACCGTTCAATGAAAAACCGCCCCATTACTGATAACAGACATGAGCGACAACCATACCGAACTGCTGCGCGCCAAGATCAACGGCGAAACCTCGCGCCTGCCGTGGAAAGAATTGCAGCGTTTCTATGCCGGCGGCTCCGTCATCGTGGTCAATGACACGCTCGACCTGGTCGACGTCGCAGTGCGCATCGCGCAGGACGACAAGAACGCCGTGGCGCAATGGATGAACGACGGCCTGATCGCCAGGGCCAATGATGCCCAGGCCCGTGCCTGGCTGGAAGCCGACCTCAGCCTGTGGGCCGTGGTCGTCAAGCCATGGATACTCGTGCAGTGCGAAAAGATGCGGAACATGCATTGACCGCGCAGTTGGCCGGCATTGCCTCTTCCATCCGTGTGTTCGAGTATCCGAGTGTTGCTGCGAGCGTACAGCGCGATGCAATGCGCGCTGCCGGACGCGGAGCCTGCGCCTACGGCAGGTAGAATGTGCTTGCTACGCAAGCCGTTGTCCTCATCGCACCATGCCCAATAAAGCCAAGCCCAAACCCCAGCCCACTTCGAAATCCGCCGCGCCCGATCGACTGCTGCCCCTTTCCATTGCCGCGGTCGTCATCACGCTTGCCGCCGGATTCGCCGCCGTCTGGTTGTATTGGCAATATGAGCAGAAGCGCAGCTCTGAAACGAGCTACCTGACGCTGCCAGCCATTGCCATCAGCAGGGACGGGCACTCGATCCGTGCCGGCCTGGCAGTCAGGACCACCGGCAACGACGCCGACTGGGCGGCCGGCAACAAGCGGGCGCTGGAGCAGATCATGGCGCGCACTCTCATGGAAGCCGACCCGATGCGCGTGCGCTCGGCCGACGGCATCGCCGAATTGCAGCAGGCATTCCTTCAGGCCGGCAATGAAGCTCTACATACCGACAAGCTGCGTGAAGTGCTCATCACCGACTTGCTGGTGTCCGAAGGCGATCTCTGAATCCGGGCGGCCGGGCCGCCTGCCTGCGTCATCAACAAATCAACAAATCAACAAATCATCGGCCGCTCTCAGTCATGCCATGCGTTGAGGCGGTTGTGGATGGCGGTTGCAGCGATCGCCGCTTGCCCCTGGGCGACCGTGATCTGGTTCAGTCCCGCGACAATATCGCCGGCGGCATACAGGCCGTCGACCGAGGTCTGCTGGTGCCCGTCCACCAGCAATTCACCGTTGTCGGTCTGGCGGGCGCCGAGCAGCTGCGCCAATCCTGAATTGACCATGGTGCCGAGCGCCGCATAGACGATATCGACGGAGTGCCGCTCGCCATTGCGCAGTTCGATGCACATGCCGCCGGCTTCGGCCTGCGACAGGCCATCCACCGGTTCATGCACGACCTGCACCTGCGCGCGTTCCAGCCGCGCACGTTCGTCCGGGTCCGGATCAATAGCCTCGCCCAGCGTGAACAGGCGCACGCTGGAGGCGAAGTGGCTTACGAATGCGGCCTCGCCCAATCCGCCCTTGCCGTGTCCGATGACGCCGACGCTCCTGCCGCTCGCCTCGAAGCCGTCGCAGACCGGGCAATACCGCAGGCATCCATTTGTGACCGCTTGCTTGACGTCGGAGAACGCCGGTTCGACATCGACCACGCCAGTGGCGAGAATCACGCTGCGCGCATGCCAGAGCAAGTCGCCGGCACCCGCAGTGAAGCTGCCATCCTCTTCGCGCCGCAGCCATTCGACGGTGGCCGATTTCACGGGAATATCGTATTCCTCCACCTGCGCGCGCAGACGCGCCAGGATGTCGTTGCCATGGATCCCGCTGCGGTAGCCCGGATAATTATGCGAGGTCGGTATTTGCAGCAGGCGGCTGGTGCCGCCATCCACCACTTCCGTACGTCGGCGAAAGCGGGCAAGGTAGACCGCTGCCGTCAGGCCCGCCGCGCCACCACCAATGATCAGGCAGTCGAGATCTTTCATGATCATCGGCGGTCAGGCTGAGGTCGTTCCGGCGAGCCTTGCGGTCGCGTGAACAAATCATCCTGGGCAGGATCGTCATCTTCGCCCGGATTCACATGATCGATTCTGTCGACATCGATATCCGATCCTGCTTCGATAGCGGAGTCGCGGCCCGCTGCGGCACGTTCGCCGGTGCCCGATGAATCGCTGTCGAGGCCCGTGTCGCCGAGGTCCGGGCCGGCCGTCATGTCGCGGCCGCCAGCGTCGGGATCTTCGTTCGTGCCCTTGTCGAGGCCGATATCCATTTCACCTGCGGAACGCAGGCCGCCCTGTACGTCGCTTCCGGTATCGGAAAGGTCGCTCGGGCCGAGCGCATCCGTGCCATGCCCCTTGGCAAGCTGGCGATCCGGTTCGGGAATGTTGTCGGGGTCGAGGGTACTGGTTGCCATGATTTGCACTCCTTCCATCAATGATCGGCGCGCTTGCATCGCAAGCGTTTCCGACGGCGTTGCAATATCCATGCCGCTGTATGCGCGCCGCTTTTGCACCGCCTGCTCGAAGGAGATGCCGGGGCAAGTCCCGCCGTCATATCGTCAGGGCTGCGGCAGGCGCCAAGGATCACGGAGATTCGCCACGGCCCGGATGGCGTTGTGCGTACTTCTGCCAAGCCTGCTGTAAATTTGACCGCATGATGCAACAACGTACGCAACACGAGACGCACCGGAACATGCGCTGTACTTATTCAAACTTCACCGCCGCCGGAACTTTCCTTTCGCCGTTTTTGTCACTTGGATAACGTGCGCGGGCTGTCTTCCGCATGGTCGCGAGTATCCACGACACACTACGGCGAACTTATCGAACCCGCCCATCCCATTTTCAATTTCCAGGAGTCCATCATGGCTAAACTGCACAAGATCCTGTTCGGATCCGCAATTGTTGCATTGGCAAATCTTGCTACTGCGCAGACCACTACCGGTACCGATACCAGCAGCGCCGCATCGGCAGGTTCGGTGCCGGCGCAGAATGCGACCGGCGCAAGCGGCGCGGGCACCGGCAGCGACGCCGGCATGGTCGGCAATACCGGCACATCGACCTCGATTCCGCCGAAATCCGGCATGTCTTCCAGCGGCTCGTCTGCCACGACA
This sequence comes from Noviherbaspirillum album, assembly GCF_035916955.1. NCBI lineage: Bacteria > Pseudomonadati > Pseudomonadota > Betaproteobacteria > Burkholderiales > Oxalobacteraceae > Noviherbaspirillum > Noviherbaspirillum album. Next base: position 5,159 of record NZ_JAWIIV010000063.1, read on the forward strand.
TCGGCTACCACGTCTGGCACGGCATCGACCGCAGCGCCGGCCGGCACCGCAAGCAATCCCGCTGCCAGCGCTTCGAACGATCCCTATGTGCAGCGCCGCCAGGCACGCAAGGAAGCCAAGCAGGAATACAAGGAAAGCAAGAAGGCAGCCAAGCAGCAATACAAGGAAGAAAAGAAGGAAGCCAATGCACTGATCAAGAATCCGACCGCCAGCGGTCCGATGCAGCGCAACGTCGACGGCCTGAATACCACATCCGGCCGTTAAATACGAAAACACGCTACACCCCCGGCGGGCGGTCAGTCAAACGCTGCGCCTGCCCGCTCCTCCTTCCTCCTGCAGGCAATTCACCGATGCCCGCCGCCGTTCACGGCGGCGGTGCATTTTCAGCGGTGCGCAGAGTCGCCGTGCATTGACGGCCATTTCCATGCGTGCTTCTTCTATCGGCCACCATAAACGGGCCGGTTCCAAACCTTATCCATCGCACTTGCCGCGGGCGCCCCTGCGCCTGCTTCCATGCCGCAGCGGATGTGTGCGACATGGCATGAAAGAGCAGTTCGACAAAGGGGAGCGGAAACCGCTCTAGCCTGTTTGTCGAGGATACAAGGCTGTTGCAAAGCAGTTGCAAAGCAATCCGGCTGTTGCAATTCGCAACTGACGCTGCCGGACCCCGCGTGTAGAATGGCCCATTTTTTGGGTGCCCAGCATGTGGTTCAAGAACCTGCAAATCTATCGTCTCACTGCTCCATGGACCATGACATCCGAGCAACTTGAAGCCGCGCTGGCCAAGCATGAATTCGCGCCCTGCTCGAGCAGCGAACTGCAGAGCCAGGGCTGGCAATCCCCGCGCGGCAACGGCATGCTGGTCCATACCGTCAACCGGCAGATGCTGCTGCAGCTTGACACCGAAAAGAAGCTGCTGCCGTCGACCGTCGTCAACCAGGTGACCAAGGCACGCGCCGCCGAAATCGAAGAGCAGCAGGGTTTCAAGCCCGGCCGCAAGCAGATGAAGGAATTGAAGGAGCAGGTTGCCGACGAACTGCTGCCGCGCGCTTTCAGCATCCAGCGCAGCACCCGAGTCTGGATCGATCCTGTCAACGGCTGGCTGGCCGTCGACGCAGCCAGCCCGGCCAAGGCCGACGAAGTATTCAAGCTGCTGCTCAAATCGCTGGAGACGCTGCCCTTCGCATCGCTGCGCACCGAGCGCTCGCCGCTGTCGGCCATGACCGACTGGCTGGCGGCCGATGAAGCGCCGGGCGGTTTCACCGTCGACCAGGATACCGAACTGCGCGCCACGAACGAGGGCAAGGCCACCGTGCGTTACGTGCGGCATACGCTCGAAGCCGACGATGTGCGCCGCCATATCGCCGCCGGCAAGCAATGCACGCGGCTGGCCATGACCTGGAGCGACCGCGTCTCCTTCGTGCTCACCGAATCGCTGGCCATCAAGCGCGTCGCGCCGCTGGACGTGCTCAAGGAAAACGACAAGTCGACGCAGAATGACGACGAACGTTTCGATACGGATTTCGCATTGATGACCGGCGAGCTGGCGAAGCTGATCGCCGACCTGGTAGCCGCGCTGGGCGGCGAAGAACAGCAGAAGAAGGCAGCCTGACCTGACGCTGAAAGCAATCCGCTGAAAGCAATCTGAAGTACATCCCGAAGCGCAGGGCGGAAGATTCGCCTTGCGTCGCCATGGATCATCACGATGCCGCATGTACGCCCCTCGTGCGAAAATGCGGGCGAAAAAAAAGACGAACCGAAGTTCGTCTTTTTGAATGCTGGCGGAGTGGACGGGGCTCGAACCCGCGACCCCCGGCGTGACAGGCCGGTATTCTAACCAACTGAACTACCACTCCTAAAAACTCCATGTCCGGCGCTGCCGTTCATGCGATGTGTGTCGCCACATCTGAAGGACCGCAAGTCTACAGCAATTTATATTTCCTGGCTACTCCCAATCGGTAAATTGCAAAAATGCGCAGCAAGCGTCCGATGAAAATGCCGTTGAACAGGCCGTACAGCATGCAGGCAGCGATAACAAACCCGGTATCCTGCGCGGCCTGAGGGGCGACATGCAGAATGACATTCAACGCGTACTTCATCAGGAAGATCGACACCATCAGCATCAGCGGCATCCAGCTGCCTTGCTGGAAGACGGTGCCGCGCTCCGGATAGACGCTGACGCTGTCGAGGCTGAACATCGCCCACGCCAATGCAGTGCCGGCAACCGCTGCGGTTAGCCATGCGGGCCATATCGAGAATGCCGGGAGACCGCCGGCGACAGGTCCGAAGCTTGTCGCGATGCCGTGAATCGACAGGGCCAGCATGGCGAGCGGAATGATGAACAACCGCCGGATGCTGGTTTCGCGGCCGATGCTGGCCAGCATTCCGCGGTATATCAGGAAGGCAAGCACGACCCAGACCCAGATGGGCGTGTTGAACAGAATCTGTTGCAGCATGGATGTCTCCTTGGCCGTTCGGCGAAATGGCGATTCGGCGATTCGGCGATTCTGTGCAGGTTCATATGCCGTTGAAAGCGGCATGCGACGAACTGCGGAAAACACGGCATGAAACGCCGGTTCCGGGACGTGGTCGGATGATCTCCGGGCGAGGCTGCCAGGACTGTCGCCTTGCCTTGCCGGGCCTTACAATGTCCTGCTTCGCATTCTGGAGAATCCGATGACCGACACCGCGCCATTTTTTCCGCCTATCGAGCCTTACCGCCATGGCATGCTGCAGGTGGATGACGTCCATGCGATTTACTGGGAAGAGTCCGGCAATCCGGACGGCTTGCCGGTTCTGTTCCTGCACGGCGGTCCCGGCGGCGGCACATCGCCGCGGCATCGATGCTTTTTCAATCCCGCTCATTACCGCATCGTGCTGTTCGACCAGCGCGGCGCCGGCAAGTCTACCCCGCTGGGGGAGTACCGCAACAACAGCACGCCGCTGCTGATCGAGGACATCGAGCGCCTGCGCTCCATGCTCGGCATCGAGCAATGGCTGGTGTTCGGTGGCTCATGGGGATCGACGCTGGCGCTGGCCTATGGACAGGCGCATCCGGAATCCTGCCTCGGCTTCATCCTGCGCGGCATCTTCCTCTGCACGCCAGCCGAGATCGACTGGTTCATGAATGGTATCGGGTGGTTCTTTCCGGAGGTGCATGCGGAATTCGCCTCCCACGTACCCGAACACGAACGCGGCGACCTGCTGCAGGCCTACCGCAAGCGCCTGTTCTCCGACGACCCCGAGCTCTACCTGCCCGCAGCTCGCAGCTGGAGCCGCTACGAAGGGCGCTGCCTGTTCCTGAGGCCGGACCTGCAGGCAATCGATGATTTCAGTGCCGACCACGTCAGCCTCGGAATAGGGCGGCTGGAAGCGCATTACTTTCTGCATGAAGGCTTCTTCGGCGAGGATCAGCTGATACGCGGGATCGGGCGCATCGAGCATTTGCCGGCGGTGATCGTCCAGGGGCGCTATGACGTCATTTGTCCGCCGAAAAGCGCATACCGCCTGCACCACGCCTGGCCGGGCGCGAAACTGCAGGTGATCGGCGACGCTGGCCACTCGGGCTATGAACCTGGAATCGCCAGTGCGCTGATTGCCGCGACCGAACAATTCCGTCGAAGCCGCAGCTTCGCATGATCCCGAGAATGTGTGGCCGGTCCAAGCGCCGCCAGCCAAATCAGTGCGCGCTGCGCTTTTCGATCGCCGACACGACCGCTTCCATCAGTTGCCTGACATTGGCTTGCACCACGGACTGGCCGACCATGGGCGGAATGAAGAACTGGGGTTCCAGTTCGCCGGAAAAGCGCAGGAGGGTGCCGTCAACCCCGTCCTGACGTGCCGGCTCCAGCTTCCAGTGCACCGCATAGTGGCGCATGTCGCCGGAGATCAATGACACATCGATCGCCGACATCGGCCGCTCCTCGATGCGCACCTGCATGCGGACCACGTAGGACATCAGCATGATGCCGACGCGGCTGACCTGCTCGACAATCGCAACCGGACCGGTGCGCGACAGCACGCGCGACGATTCGAGATCAGGCACGAAGTCGGCGAGGCGCTCGTAATCGCTCATCACGGCCCAGGCCTGGGCCGGGCTTCCCCGTGCAAAGCCGCTGGCCTCGACCTCGAAAAAGCCGTTGCCGCCGCGACTGCCGCGCTGCGCATGCGCGCGTACTCCGGAAGACGGAAAACCAAAATGACCAAACATCTTGCTCTCTCCATGGAAAGGACCGGCAACGTTCAAGGAATGCTGGCGATAAACATGTAACCGCCGGTAATATTGCTATTGGCCTGAATTCGCACCGGATTATTTTCGAACTGCCTGCATCCGCCTTGTCGCGAAGTCCGGCGCAATTAGCGTAAATGATGACTTCTGAATGATTCCCGATGAGCGCCGCTTGTTCCCTTGCATTCCGCCTGATTCCCTACTTTCGACGGACGCCATGAAACTCAAATTCGTATCCATGCTCGCCATCCTTATCTGCGCAGGATGTTCGACCCGCACGACGGATGCTCCACGGGAACGTTCGGCCGGCAGCGCCTCTCGCATCGAGAGAGTGGAGACTTATCCTGATGCCACTTCCACCGAAAACACGGTTGACGGTTACAAGCGCGATCTTGCACAGCGCATCACGGAAGTCAATTCGATCAAGGTGTACACCACGCGGCCGCAGGCGCTGCTGCGCTCAGTGGTCGTGGTGCGTTACTCGGTCGACGGCGGCGGGCGGTTGCTGCGCAGCGAGATCATGCGCTCCAACCGCGATCGCGAGACGGAAGCCACCGCGCTGGCCTCGCTGCGCAATGCCGGGCCTTTTCCGAAGCCGGCGCCGCATTTGCTGCGCCAGGGAAAAGTGGAACTTTCCGAAACATGGCTGTTCAACAATGACGGGCGCTTTCAACTGCGCTCCCTAGCCTTGCCTCAGATGGATCAGTGATCCGGCTTTACGGTTGACTGCTGACAGCCTGGCAGGCTGACGGCCTGACAAATCAACGGCAATACCGCCCTGCACCTTGCTTAATGCTGCGGAGCAGGGCGGTATTGCCGTTACAGATTATTACATCGGTAAAACTCCTTTTAATTCAATCACTTGTAAAAATCGCATGCCTATTTGGGCAATGCACAGCCGATTTGCCTGAACAAGCGAACAAGGCCTGCATCCAAACTGCTGCATCGGTGATGCTTTTCTTTTAATTGAAGGAGTTAGCAATGACCTTAACTACCCAACTTCGGACACTATCGTTTGTCGTGATCGCATCAGTGTCTTCGCTCGCCATAGCCCAATCAACTGGCGCCGGCAGCAGCTCCACTTCGCCTTCTTCCACGGTCCGTTCCCAGAACGCAACTGGCGCGTCCGGCGCCGGCACCGGCAGCGACGCCGGCATGGCAGGCGGCAGCGGCACATCCACCTCGATTCCACCGAACACACCCAGCCCGTCGAGCAGCTCGGGCAGCAGTGGTGCCAGCGGCGCCAGCGGTACCGGTAGCACAGGCTCCAGCGCCACCACTTCGAGCCCGAGCGCGACTACCGGCACCAGCGGTGCTAGCGGCAGCTCCGGCACCGCATCCAGCACCAGCAGCGGCCGCGGCGCGGCAGCCAGCTCCGGCTCCTCCGGCGGCAGCGACAGCAAGGCAGGAAAGAGCGACCAGAAAAAAGCCAGCAAGGCCAAGAAGTCCGATTCTTCGGGCGCGACAGCCGGTTCGGGTTCGACGTCGGCTTCCGGCCAGGGCACATCGCCCTCCAGCAGCAAATAAGCAGCATATAAGCATCAAGCTGCAACGCGAAAAGCGGCCGATTGGCCGCTTTTTTCGTTCCGGGAGCTGAGGGGAAGGGTTCCCACACCTGCCTTGGCGGCAGCGCGAGAGTAAAAGCCGGAACGCGTTCCGGTCAAATCCCAAGCGGGCTAATCGTGTTGGTGCTTGTGCTTCTTTTCCTTCCTGTCGTGTTCCTGATGACGATCTTCATGACCATGACGTCCACCGTGTTTACCAGCATGTCCCTTTTCCTTGCCCCCATATTCGCCCGACTTGACGAAATAGACAGGCTGGGTACAGGCATTGTATTTATGGCAGTGCTTGCCCCAGTTCTTGGCATGCCCTGGCGGAACATGCATGTAGACCGGCGCCACCGGGCGTGCCTGGCGCGTAATGATCACGGGCTGCTGATACACCACCGGAGGTGGCGCATTGCCGATATCGACCCGGCCATAGACCCCGGGACTGATCTGTCCGCTGACGCTGACGCCGACATTGATGTCCGATGCCTGGACAGCACTGCATGCCATCGTCAATGCGATTGCTGCCAACGCGGTAATATTTGAGCGCATGAAAGTTCCTTCTGGCTGAAGTCCGCCGGTAAACACAGACCGGCTGGTTTGTTCCTCATCATAAACGATGTGGTACGGAAATATTGCAGCTGCGTTGCCATATGCCGACGATGTGCCGACGGCAGGGCTTTGTTTGTCAGCAACGGACGAATCTGTTTAAATGACTGCACGTCCTACCTGATCGAATTCATGAATCCATTGCAGTCTCTTTCACTCGCCGGCTCCTATGCCCGCCCCTCCAAGCTTTACCGCTATTCGCAACGCCAGTGGCTTGAACGCTCCCTGACACAAGGTGAATTCCGGCTGTGCCCGCCCGCCAGCACTGCATATGCCATGGCGGGAAGCGACCAGATCATGCCCTTCGGGCCAAAGCCGGCGGCTATGCCCACGGGCTTTCTGACCCTGAGCATGGCCAGTGCCTGGGACGATTTCCTGTTCGATGCATTCGGCGGCGCAGACTGCTGCCTCGTGATTCATGACGTCGAAGCATTCGGCGAAAGGGTGCACCGGGCGGCGCAGCGCGTGCTGCCGAGTTGGGCCGGCATCGACGCCGCCATTTCCTATGGCAAGCCCAGCCCGCTGGGTGCCGTGTTTTCGAAAGCGCGGCAACTGGCGGCGGAAAAGGAATGGCTGTTCGCCTGGCGGCCCACCCAGCGGACGCTGTCGGGCAATCCGGTCGTTATTCGACTGGGAAGCATCGAAGGCATCGCGGAATTGCGCGAACGGAGCAAGGATCCCGCTCCCTGATGCCGCATCAATGCCAGTTTTCATGATGGATGCCGGCGGTTGCAGCTTGCGGCTGCACTGCGGACCGTGCGCGCACCCTGTGCAGCCCGCGCAACCAGAGATAACGTGCCGGTTCTGTATTATGTCGCCGAACGCGTAGAATTTGACCATGCCGGCACCGGCTTCGCAGCCATGCGTTATCATGCCGGCCGCAATTGTCGCAATTGTTTGAATGCCAAAGGAGAATCGCCATGCAGACTTCCAATATCAAGACCGTCCGCAACGATATGAGAACCTTGATCAAGGAGGCGCAGGACCTGTTTCGCGAAGCGACCCAGACGACCGGTGTCAAGGCCGATGAATTGCGTGCCAGAGGCCTTGTATTGCTCGATACCGCCATGGAGCGGGCGCAGGAAGTGCAGGTCATTGCCATGGAAAAAGGCAAGGTCGCCGCACAGACCACGGACGACCTGGTCCGCGAGCATCCATGGCAGGCAGTTGGCGTTGCAGCCGGCGCAGGCTTGCTGATCGGCTTGTTGCTGTCGCGTCGGTAAGCAGGCCCATGGACAATCAATCCGGCAAGGCGAACATTCCCGATCCAGAGCCCGGCCTCGTGGCCGGGATCACCGGTGTCGCGAAGACTGCCCTCGCGCTGTTTCATAACCGTCTCGAACTGGCCGCGCTGGAAGCGGGAGAAGTGCGCGATAACCTGCTGCGCATGGTGCTCATCGGCGCGGCGGGCCTCGTCCTGCTGCTGTTTGCGCTCGGCTTCTGGACCGCGCTGATCGTGGTGCTGGCATGGGATGCAATGGGATGGACCATCCTGCTGCTGATGGCAGCGCTGTACTCCCTGTTCGCGCTGGCCCTGTTCATGCGCGTGCGCTCGCTGCTGGGCGACGGCAAGCTGTCGCTGCAGGCCACCATGGCCGAACTTCGCAAGGACCGCGATGCGCTGCTTTAAACCGCAAGGAGAGATCACCGCATGACACATTCCGAACGCAAGAAGCAGCTGATTGCAGAAGGTGCGCTGCATCGTGCCGACCTCCTGCTGGCGAAAAGCGCGGTGTCCGCGAAGACCAGCCGCGGAGCGCTGGTCGGCAGCGCACTGCAACAGCTTAAAACAAGCGCAAGCGAGATCGCGATGCGCCGCATCGGCAACTTGTCGGCGGCCGACCTGCAAGCGGTAGCGCCCATTGCCCTGCCTCTGCTGACACGTCTGCTGGAAAAGAAAAGCCTGGCGAGAACGGCGCTCGGGACCGCGGTAGCCGCCGGTACCGCCGGCTATCTTTTCTTCCGTTTCAAATCACCGAAAGCGGCAGCGCGGAATCAGGTGCGCGAGACGAGGCGACAGGAGTCCGCTGGCGATTTGAAAGCCTGAAACCCTGAAAGCCTGGAAGACCCGGCTCGTTGTGTGACTGTATCCGTAAGCAATTATCACCATTTGTAACTGGACGAACTCGGCTTGCAACCCCAATGTCCAAAAGGTGTTTTTACCCAAGAGGACATGCAAATGCGCAAGCAAATATTCGTCACAACGCTCGCCGCCGCAGTCGGACTTGGCGGCTGCGCCAGCATGAATGAAGTGCAGCGCGGCACCGCCACCGGTGCCGGCGTCGGTGCCGGCCTGGGCGCCGTGCTGGGCGGCACAGTCGGCCCCGGCGGCGGCCGCAGGGCGGCTACCGGCGCCGTGGTCGGCGGCGCGGCGGGTGCCATCATCGGCAATATCTGGTCCAACCGCATGGAGCAGCAGAAGCGGCAGATGGAACAGGCGACCCAGGGCACAGGCGTGCAGGTGACCCAGACCGCCGACAACCGCCTCAAGCTTGATATCCCGACTGACATCTCGTTCGACACCAATCGCGCCGATATCAAGCCCAACTTCCGCCCCATTCTCGACAAGTTCGCATCCGGCCTCGTCGACAATCCTTACAGCCGCGTCACTATCGTCGGCCATACCGATATCACTGGCGGCGATGCGATCAACAACCCGCTTTCCGTCAATCGCGCCTCAAATACGCGCGACTATCTGGCAGCGCGCGGCGTCGCCATGAATCGCATCAGCGTCGATGGCCGCGGCTCGCGCGAACCGATCGCCCCCAATGACAGCGAAGCCAATCGTGCACGCAACCGCCGCGTCGAGATCTATGTCGCCGAGCCGCAGGCAGCGGCGCAACAGGTGCCTCAGCCGATACAGGCGCGTTAATAAACGGGGGGAACCAGGGGGAAAGACAGCAGCTGAATCTTTTGCCGATACGAGTTCCCGCTGCAATCCGACAGCCAATAAAAAAGCCGACCCGAGGGTCGGCTTTTTTCTGCCGCAGCGGGCAAATTACTTCGAAGCGTCGGCCATGTAGTCCACGGCAGCCTTGACTTCTTCATCCGACGCGGTCGATCCGCCTTTCGGAGGCATCACGCCAGCCTTGCCCTGGAAGCCCTTGATCGCGTGTTCGTACATGGTTGCCGAGCCCTGCTTGATACGCGGTGCCCATGCCTCCTTGTCGCCGACCTTCGGTGCGCCGGCCACGCCGGGACCGTGGCAAGCCACGCAGGCGGTGTCGTAGACTTTCTTGCCATCGACCTTGGCGGCGGCGGCCGGCTGGGCTGCGCTGGCGACAGCCTGGGTCTGCTGGGAAGGCGAAGAGGTAATCGGCTGGGTGGCGGACGCGGTTTGCGCGCCGGCTTCAGTGGCGGCCGGTGCAGCGGCCGCGGCCGGAGCGGCCTTGACTTCGGGTTCCTTCAGCTTGCCGCCCGACTGATTGGCCAGATACACCACTGCGCGTTCGACTTCGATATCGTCGAGGTCAGGATTGCCGCCTTTGGCAGGCATCGCGCGGATACCATTGATGGCGTTCGATACCAGCGTTGCCTGGCCCTGGCTGATACGTTGCGACCAGCCGGCGGCATCGCCGAGCTTCGGTGCGCCTGCGGCACCCGTGGTGTGGCAGGCCGCGCACGCGGCCTTGTAGACTGCTTCACCGGTCTGCAGCACCTTGGGAGCGTTCGCATCCTTGAGGGTGAAGCCGACATCTGCGACCGGCTTCAGGCGTGCTGCGATAGCTTCCGGGGTCTGGCTGTCGGATCCTGCACCCGATGTGCTTTCACTGGCCACATACTGAACCAGCAGCACGATAGCGATGATTGGAATCAGGAAACCGGCGGCGATTGCTGCGATGAGCTGCTTTGGCGTCTTGATCAGAGATTCGTGTTCGTTGTGTGCGTCGCTCATTATTCCCTCAGTGCATTTTTAAAACCGGTGGTCGGGTGCGCAAATCGGGCCAGTGGCTCTCACTTCAAGCAGCGCAACACCTCGCAAAACTCTTGATTATAGTCGGAAAGTTCAGGGTTTGGAACGAAAGAACAGAGGGAATGATGCAAGTGAAACACTGCATATTTACTTGGTTCGCAACCCATTTGAGTCATGTTTCCAGCTTTGGCCAATAGTCTGGTGCGGGAAGGACGCATTGCACATACAGGATAAATCCGATGGTAGAAGAGAGGGCGGCATGCCTGAAACGCGACTTGCGTGCCGCGCGCTGAGGTCGCCGGAGCGGCACAATTGCATTCCCCGGCGCATTCACATGGACGAGCGGCGCGAAAAAAGGTATTCTTCAGCCTCTTTCCAGTTCCACCTACGCGGCTGTAGCTCAGTGGATAGAGTATTGGCCTCCGAAGCCAAGGGTCGCTGGTTCGATCCCAGCCAGCCGCGCCACAGTTTCCCTTCCTTACCTTTCCCGTCAATCCGGCGTTCGCTTCGCTATTTGGCTGGTTTGCGTCAATGCGCGCCGCCTGCCGGCTGTAGCGCCGGGTCGATGATCCAGTCCGCATCCTTGCCCATGCCGCCTTTTGGCAGATGTTCGCCGAAAGTGAATGCCTTTGGCCGCTCCGCCGTAGTCAATTGCTGCGCTACCCAGGTGTGCAGGCGAAGCTGCAGGTCTGCCTGGTCGATGCCCGATGCCTTGGGAACGATGAAAGCCTTGAGACGCGAGCCTTCTTCCGGCCGCATCAGGCGGACAGCCGCATCGGCGACATCCTCGTGCTGCAGCAGCACCTCTCGTATGCGCGCCGGGAAAACATTGATGCCGCCTACCTGCACCGCATTGTCCAGCCTGCCGGCGGGAGTGAATTCTCTCGGCGCCGCCCATTGCAGCAGGTCCTGGCAGGAATAGGCCGTTTCCTGACCGTCAGGCAGCATGCGGATCAACTGGTGCTCCTGCTGTTCCGAGCGTTTCCAGTGCCCGAACAGCCTATAAGGAGACGTTGCGCTGTCGCGCCAGGCGATGCCGGCAGTCTCCGAGCTGCCGTAAACCTGTATCAGCCTGCGCATTCCTGCCTGTTCAAGCGTCCGGATGACTTCAGCCGGACACGGCGCGGTGGAGGTCACGCCGATAACGCCGGCCGGAACCTGACCCATCAGTCTTGCCGCGGCGCGCCAGAATTCCGGGTGGCCGATAACGAGGTCGCCGTCCTGGAGTTCGCGGGCGAGACGGGCCGGCGAGCTTCCGCGCAGATCGATGACCTGGCTGGCGTCGATACCCAACGCGTGCGGCAGCAATATCGTGAAGAGAAAACCGTAAATGTGATGGCTTGGTACGGCCGACAAGATGCGCCGGCGATCTCTGAACAGGGCGGCCAGTTCGTCGATTTCCTGTGCAAGCAGCGGCAGCGGGTGGCGGCAGGGCTTCGGCTGGCCGGTGCTGCCCGAGGTCCTGAACGTCAGCGTTGCTGAAAAATGTTGCAGGCTCGCCTGGGCGATGCGGACCCAGTCTCCAATGTTCGCCCGGGCGAGAAGATAGTCTTCGAACCCTGATTCCTGCATATGCAGCGACTCGGCCAACGCGGTGGCGATGGCCAGCAGCTCAAGCGAGTCGGCGCCGAGGTCGTCGACCAGGTGCATGCCGGCTTCCCATGGAAAGCCGGGCAATGCGGCGCCTCCCGGACGCAACGCTGCCAGTTCCGACGCGACCAGATTGCAGATGAAGCGCTGCAACGCCTGTTCATCCTTCCACCAGGTGCCGACGTTCACCGATGCTTCGCCCAAGCCTGCATGCATGGTCAGATCCGTTTCACGAAAATCCAGAAATTGCCTCCACTGAGGGCTTTCTTCATATGTACTTTCACCTTGGTGGGCTTCATCTGGTAGTCGAACACATATTCGAACATGGTATTGAGGTTGTCTTCCCTGACGCCTTGCTCGAATACGCCCTTGAATGCCGGTGTCGCGGTGCAGGGAGCGATTTCACGGAAAAAATTCTTGCCAATTACCGCTGCCGGATTGCGTCCGGTAATAGCGCCTTCCGCAGCATTGTATTTCAGGACGATGCCGTTCTTGTCCAGTTCGATAGCGCCGAAGGCAAGTTTGTCTATGTCGCCCGCAGCCATCTTTTTCATGACATTGTCGATATCAGTTTTGCCGAAAGAGATGAGTTCCAAGTCGCTCATGATGATTTATCCTTAATTGGTGATGTTAGTTAGTCGATCTGCACGCTTGATGCCGGGCAGTGGCAAATGTTTCCGTAAGAAAACATGACCCATCATCACACCGCTATTTCCACTTGTCAACATTTTGTCTTGGACAAAATGGATTTGTTGATTTATCTCAATAAGGCAGATGCTTGGAGTTGGCTGTGCATGAGGCCATAGCAGCTGCGGGGATCCGTCTTTGAGGGTGCACAATTCAAGCCTCGTCTGTCGAGCGTTGGACGTGCCCGATTACAAAGATTAAAAACCGATTAAGCGCTTAAAAATCGTGCGCAAGTCATTGTTTTGAAATCAGTTTTTCAATAACCAGCTCGCTCGGGAAACGTTCTTGACTCGCTCCACATACGGGCTTGCCTCGCTTGGCATACGTGCCCCGCTCGCACCAGCTACGTGTCTGCTCGCTCCGTCTACGCTAGGCATCCACGCTCGATCGACGTGTATTTGCTCCTGCTGCACGGCTTTTTTATCCGGCTACACCAATGCAGAGCGTCTCCAGGTGTCCATTCCACGGTCGAAAGACGATATCGGATGTGTTCCTGGCTCGCGCCGCCAGCCTCGGGTGGAGTTTTCGGCACGCCTCGCCCACGCTCGATCGACGTGCCTCGTTCGTTCAAGCCGCCCCGGCCACGCTCGAAAGACGTGCCACCCGGCCCAATACACCGCAATGCGCTGCGCCACGCTCGACCAACGTCACTTCCACAGCCGTAAGCAGGGACTTACTGTGCCCGCACACGTCGTTCGAGCGTGGCTTGCCTTCGCTTTGGCATGCCGGCACCGCCTCGCATGCCTCGCTCCGACAACGACACTGCGCCGACCGCTGCTCCGCAGCCGCCGACCCACGCTCGAACAACGATAAAACCGCCACTTGTCCACAGAATCAGTTCCCCAACCCACGCTCGACAAACGTGTTTCAACGCTGCAACGACGAGCCGCCACGC
>NZ_JAWIIV010000064.1:0-18490 GCF_035916955.1 Noviherbaspirillum album
AGGCATCGATCAGGCCCCGCGTCTCGTCGTCCCAGTTGCTCTCGTTAAGTTCCGCAAATGTCAGGGTCGCCAAGGCGCCATGCCGGTAGTTCTTCTGGTGGGCCAGATGCGCCATCAGCGCATTACGCGGGTCTTGCAAGCCGGCAGCCGTCTGCCGGCTCTGGGACATCCCCTGCGCATAGCCTATCTGTGCCTCGCACATTACGTTGTTACTGCCTGTCGCCAGCCCCTGATCTGATGTCCGGCCGGTGGCGGACGCAGACATCTCAAGGTATTGCTGCGGCCGGATCGGCGTGGAGTAGAGTACGCCTTGCGTTTGCGGATCATCCAATGGATATACATTGGATTGCGTGGCATTGTGAAAACTGTCGCCCCAATGCCTTTCCCCAGTTCCCCGCCTCGCCTGCGATCGCTCCACAATGGCTCTATACAAACGTCCTCGGGCGTCGTTCCCATGCATTATCTCCACCAGATCCAAGTGCCCCTCACTCAGATCGTCCAACGGCACGAAGCCTTGGTTGGGCACATACGCACCCTGTGGATTCGACAGCGCCGGCGGCAGCACATGCCCTTGCCGCGGCATAAGTACCGCCACGTGCCGATTACCTTCAGCATGTGGACGGAGGTAAGCCTGCAGCGCGTCCCGTGCAGTCTCAAAGTGGATATTCGCCTGCGGATTCATCGAATCCAACACATACACACGTCCGTCCCGCCCATGGCGTACCAGTGTGACGAAATGTTGTGTGACAGCCTGACGGAACTCCTGTCCGCCTACTTCCACAATGGCCGTTCCGCTGTACTCAAGACGTTGGGCCAGCCCCTGCAAATCAGCCCCGGCACGTGCCTCCTCCCCCGGATTCAATATGAGGTCTACATCGTCCATTAGGATCCCGCGCCCATTCAGAAACTGCTGGATTTCGGTAAGGTGACTGCCCTGAAGGGCAATCCCCACTGTATTGCCCTGAAACGCTTGGTTGAGTGCATGCGACGCACAGGTATTGACAACAGTCCAGTCCTGGCTGGTATAGAGGCGTGAAGTCTGCGGCTGGTCTTCCACATACAAGCCGTCAGCTCGGGGCACCTGCGGCGCTTGTACCGACATACGTGCCGCCATTAATTCCTTGTCTGCAGCGGAGGGTTCGTCAGCAGAAAGATGAGCGGCATGCGTCAAGGGCATTGACGGGCCGGCATCTGAGCGGTGACGCGTTGGAGTCGGCGGCCTGGGTGGCGTGATCCGACGCTTATTTAGCGTTTGAGCATTGTTGAACGCCTCCAACAACCACACAGGTGCCTGTTGCGCCCGAGTGGCGGTTGGTGCGGCAACCGTGGCTTGTGAGTGGGGAAGTGCTGGGCCGAAAAAATTGACAACATAGTTCTCATTGGCATCAGTGCTCACCCGACTACGCATTTCAAACGATTGCAACACTTGGTTACTGTCAATACATAGCGTCACAACTGGCGATCTAGGATTCTGCTGTGAATCCTTGCGCGTATATGTGAGAACACGTTCTCCGTTCCATCTACCTTCTACCTTCCATACAGAAGGATTATTAACGATATTGCGCAATGCCTTGATGATGTACGTGTCCGGCAGCGAATCCACTCCGTCGCGCCTGCGCGGCGGCACGACAATGGACTCACTAGCCCCATGAGGTTGTCCGTCGATGCCCGGAATCACAAGCGTAAACTGATGGTTCAAGTCATTAGGAATTGCAGTGCTGGCCTGCGACGGTTGCACGGGTAAAGACGAGGGCATGGCCGGGTTCGTATAACTGGAGGGCGGCGAGGGCTGAATATGGTGTGGGATCATGTCATTTCGATGAGGTTATTAGACTGACCTCATGAGTGTCGTCAAAATACCACCGGTTCCAGCGTAAAGCTTAAATTTTTGAGCAGCCGGAAATTTTGATTCTGTTGCAGGCAAGGCCATCGCATCAAAAATGATTAGTTTTCAATGAGTCGCGTAAGCGCCCAGCCATTACACGTTGACGGAATGCCGAATCTACGAGCAGAGGTTCAGACGGGCGTCCAGCGATGCGGCAGCAGTTCAGTAATGCGACTGGCTGGTTGTGTTGGCAAGCGCTCAAGGATGTCCTTCATGTAGGCGTGCACATCATGGCCGTTCAGCCGTGCTGAGTGCAATAACGCCTTCGCCGCGGCAGCACGCTGCCCCGCCCGCAAACTGCCGGCGAACAACCAATTTCGGATAAATGGTATGGACGCCGCCTCCATCAGGCATAGGGGTTGAACAATCAATGGGACTCCTGCGCCTACGGCATCGATGTGCCAAAGTAGTTGTTCAACCACTTCAATGGCGAGGAGTCCGCTATGAATGCTACGACGATTGGAATTGACCTGGCAAAGCGTGTCTTTGCAATCCATGGGATAGATCAACATGGCAAAGTGGTGGTAAAAAGATCGCTGCGACGAGAGCAGATGGTTTCCTTTTTTACCAGGTTGCAACCATGCGAGATAGCAATGGAGGCTTGTGGCAGCGCTCATCATTGGGCACGCGAACTAGGAAAGCTAGGGCACCGCGTCAAACTGATCGCGCCGCAATTCGTCAAGCCTTATGTCAAAGGCAACAAGCATGATGCGGCTGATGCTGCGGCGATCTGTGAAGCGGCCACGCGACCGACAATGCGCTTTGTACCGGGTACGACCTGGCATCTGGATGAGGTCTTCGTCATAATCGACGGCGAACCGTATCTGCTGTGGTGTGCTGTCGATCAGCATGGGGTGAAGCTCGACATCCTGCAGCAGAAACGCCGCGACACCACGGCCGCCAAACGCTTCTTCCAGCAGCTGCTGGCCCACTATCCAAATGGTCCACGCAAGATCGTCACTGACCAGTTGCACAGTTACCCAACCGCGAAAGCAGAACTGCCTGTGCTTGCCGGCGTCAAGCATGTCTTCGTGAAGGCAGCGGCGCGGGTGAACAACCGGGCCGAGAACAGTCATCAGCCGACACGGGAACGCGAGCGCCGGATGAAGCGTTTTCGCTCACCGGGACGCACACAACAATTCTTGTCGAGCTTCGGACCGATCCGGCAGCATTTTGCGATCAGGCGTCAGCATCTGTGTGCCGCGCAGCTTCGTACTCAGCTCACCAGACGCTTCGCTGTCTGGCATGACCTGATCGGTGAGAGCCTGCGCGACGATCATGCCACTGTCGGCATCTACGGCCAGATGCAGCTTGCGCCAGCTGCGGCGCGACTTCGCGCCATGCTTTTCTTCCAGCCATTGGCCTGCGCCAAAGACCTGCAAGCCGGTGCTGTCGATCAGCACATGCAGCGGTCCCTTCGGCGCTGAAGTTGACTTCAATACCGGCAGTCCCATCCCACGCCGGCTGACCGTAGTGTGATCCGGCGCCGTGATCGCCAGGTGCATCAATGTCAGCACCGACTCCATCAAGCCTTCGGTTTGTCGCAGCGCCATCTTGAAAACGCTGCGCAGCATCAGACACGTCTCGATGGCGATATCCTCATACCGAGCCTGACCGTTTGGCCCGACGCTCTGCCACCGGCCCAGGACCGCATCTTCAATCCATAAGGTCAGGCTGCCGCGCCGCCGCAGTCCGGCTTCATACTCCGTCCAGTTCTGCACCTTGAACGACATCTTCGGGATATGGTGACGCCGCTCGTCGTTGTGCTTGTTTGGCATCGCGTGGGATCAGGAAAATCGAGTACCTATCGTACCATTTCCCGCTCTTCCATTTCGAAGTGCACCAACGCCCAAGAAAGGGCAACTAGACGGCACCGACGGGCAACTTGCGTCCGCCGCAAACCAGTTCTATTCTTTAGCCGCCTGAGCGACAACACTGCTCGCGTTCACTCGCGCGGGCTTCCTTATTGCAACAGAACCAATCGCATTCCCTTGGTGTTCAACACGAACATTCCTTCAGAATCCAAAAGCAGCAGTCTACCTCGGACAGCCAACGTCTTCGGTTAAAGCGACACAACCCTTAGCTCAGCGATGCGGCAGCGCGACCCGATGCCGCCGCATGCCGCACTGCATGCTCGGCATTCAGCGCCTGGTTCATCTTCGATTGCGCCCAGTTCATTCCTACCGCTCCAATACCCGCCGGCTTGCTGATGCGCTCGTTGCGCCGCTTGATTTCTTCGCTCAGCGCGCTCTGTCTTCCTTCTTCCGCCTTTTTTCGCGCTTGGTACACACTCTTGTTATCCTGCTTGGCTTCATAGCTTCCCTCAGTGTACACATGGATGGCAAAACGCAAGCCGGCTTCAGGGTAACCGGCCGTAATGCAGATATTCTTGAATTCCGCTTCGGCATATCGAAATCCATTCGTCACCGATTCCACCGTCCAGCCGCGCCGGGCCATCGCGGCAAGCATCGTCTCGACACCGCGTAGCACATGTTCATCCTTCCAGACCATGACATAACGAAGGACATTGTCCTTTCTGCCGTTGCCTATTGCGGAAAGCGCATCGGCTACCCGCTGCTGCATCGTGCGTTCCGGCACATCCTTCCATTTGAACCTTGCGCCCAGATCTTTCAATTGCCCCTGCGCCAGCGAGGCAATCGTTTGCATGTCGCTCATGATCGCGGGCTCATGTCTGAAGAGAGATTCCACCCACGCTGCCATTTCGGGGACGCTTCCGGAAGGATCGCCGCTTTCCAGCCGAGGGCGTTTCACGTCGCGTGGCGGCTGTATTTCTTCTGCTTCCTGTCCTGCTGTCCCCGACGGGCGCGGGCTGGTCCGCGGTGAGAAGAAATCCATCGCGCGCGGTCGCTTCCTTATCATGTCCAACACACTCTGTCTTGTCGTGGGACGGCCCGGTAACTGTCCGACGGCACTGGCTTGCGCCGGCTGCACCGCCGGCAACACCCCTGTCGGCGGTGCGGCCTGCGCCGGGACTGCCCGGGCTGCGTGGGATGGGCCCGCATCCGTCTCTGTGGCGGCCAGGCGTGACGTTGGTCGCTGCTCTGTGATGCGTTGCGCCCATTGCATATCGATCTTGCCGGCGCCGGCGGGTGTCGGCACCGACGACGCCAGCTTCCTCATCCTGGCCTCGAGCGCCGCCTTGTCCTCGCCGCCGGCCGCTTTGGCCCTCTGGTAATCGGAATGGGTTTGGTTCTTTGCCGTATGGCTTTGCTGCGTATGCAGCTGCACTTCAAACAGCACCGGTGCCTGCCGGTCATTCAAGGTCAGATGCACCGCCTTGTACGCCGCACCGGGACGAGCGAAGAAATTGCTGACGGTCTTGACGTCCCAGCCGCGTTGTGCGGCTTGCGCAAGAACGGTCCGGGTTTGTTCGGTGAACCTGTCCGCATCGAGAATCAGCGTGTAGCGCAAAGCGTCCTTGGTGTCGGCCTCCCGGAGGCTGGCGAGCGACTTGCGCCGTGTTGTCCATTTGTTCAGCAATTCCTCCCGGGTCTTGGTGTGCTGCTCGAGATCGACCAGCATGCTGCCGTCGAGCTGCTGCGTGATGGCTTGCATGCCCTCGGTGATGCGCGCCGCGTGCTTTTGCACATGCTGCAGCAATGCCTCGGCGTGTTGCAACAGCACATCGGGATTGTCCGTGCTGCCCGAGGGCGCAGGCGCATGCCGTGCGGGCCCTGGAGGCGCGGGCGCCGGGGCAACTGTGCCCGGCAGGCCGGCACGGGGCCTGCGCTGCAGTGCGTGTTCCGCGCCTCGGGTCTTGTCCCGGGAGCCCGGCTGCCCTTGCGCCTGTTTTTGCGCCTGTCTTTCCAGCGCCTGCCGCCTCACTTTTTCCAGCACACCGCTCCGGCTTGCCGCGTCGAGCCCGATTCCCATGATCCTTGCGGCCATCGTCGGATTGTTCTGCAACTGCTGCTGCACCTCCGGCACGTCCACCTCACCTTTGGCAATACGGCCAGCAAACCATTTCATGTAGGGCGGCCGGGCTTGCGGATAGAGCTTATTGATCGTCGTCTCCATCTTTTGCAGTGCGTGCTCGTAGGCCTCCAGGCCGTAGGGGGCCTTGAACGCATCCGTGCCGCGCTTGATGATTTCGGTCAGTAGCCGCTCCATCGTCACCAGTGGTTCTCCCGGCACATAGCTCAGGCTTGACTGCGGCCGAGCGTCCAGGATCTGCATCGGCAATCGCTTCAGCATCTTATCGAGGCTGTCTTCGACCTCCTCAAGTTCTTCCTTATCGGCGTCACCGCGCTCGGCCTCGCCCCAGGCCACTTGCGCATGCCGGGCCCATCGCCGCAGCAGGGCCCGCAGGCTGTCGACTTCGCCGCCGATTGATGAAAGAAGCCGCTCGCTCATGTTCTGCTTGTACGTGTCGAGTTGCTTGCCCAGCTCGACAAGCTGGTCGACTTTTTGCGCGCTCCATGTCTGCGCAGCCGGCCCAGTCTGGGCATCGTCATTTTCCAGGAGCAATCCTCGCAGCAATCCGACCACGTCTGCCGGCAGGCCTTCATACACCTGGAGCACGACTTCCTCTGCGAACGCCAGCTTCTCCTGCGCCCTGAGCGACCCGACGCGAAACTGCAGTGTCGAGGCCTTTCCCAGGAGCGGCTTTTTCGCTGCCTGGATTTCCAGAGTGCGGCTGGCCGAATAAAAGCCGCTCTCCGCCGTGATGGCCGCATGAAAAGTCTTGGGCGCCTTGAAGTCTCTTCCCTCGCTTTTACTTGCCAGGCGCTCATCGGTCTGCCGCTGCATGGCATTTTGCCTTCCCGCCAGCTCGGTCAGCTCCGGCATGCCGGACAGCACGAAGGCCGCGTCGCCGTCGAAGTCGCCTCCCAGCGTGGCCTGCAGATTGGCATCGACTGCCACCGCCGAGCCGGGCGCCCAGGCTTCCGTGACCATCAGCACGCCGATGCCGTCGAACTGCTCATCCGTCGTGGCGCGGCGCTTGGACTCTGTCCAGCTGCTGGCCGATTTGATGTCATTGGCCGACATAACAATATCGACCGGCCATTTCCAGTCTTCGTCCCTCACTACCACCAGCACGCCCTTGGCGAAGATGAGCTCTTTCCCGCCGGCGGCCGTCATGCGCGACTGCACCGACCCGTATTGCAGCGACACGCTCGTCTCAAGCAGCTGCTGCGTCACCTTCACCCGTTCGCTTCGAGCGCTGACCATCTTCGCCTGCTGCAGCGAGCGGATGCTGTCGTACGGCGCACGGCCGACGAGCACATGACCGTCGTCGTCATGCCCATTGCCGCCGCCGTCGCCCCGGTCGTTGCGCAGCAGCTGCGGCAGCATGATCTGCCCGCCGGCCGGGGCGTTGGCCATCGGCCATGCGATCCGGCTCGCCCCCTTGACGCCCGCCGTAGTGATCAACTGGTAGACGTCTTCGACGCTGACAGTCTCGGCCGCGGCCAGCCGTTGCGCTTCTTGCCTGGCCTGCGCATTCAACTTTTCGGCCGCGCCATCGTCCGCGGGCAGATGCTGCATTGCCTGCGGCGCCAGCCTGGCATTGGGCTTCCGGCCGCCATAGGGTTCCAGCCCGTCAGCGCGGCGCATTTTCTGGTAGAAGCCTGCCTGGCTGATGAGGCTTTCGCGGATGAATCCCAGTCCGTCCGTGGGCTGCACCAGCCCCAGCACGTAGGGATGCGGATCATCCCCGACGCGGTCCGGACAGACAGCAATCCTGAATCGTCCTTCCAGCACATGGTCTGTCGGTTCGAGCTTGATGCCCGAGATCGTCGGCGGCGAGGGCATTAACGCCCGCTGCGCATAGTAGTAAGCTTCCCGGAAGGGAAATAGGGCACGCATGAAGTTCATCCAGGGCGCGTCCTGCCGCGTGTCGGCCAGTCGCACCGCCGCCATATAGCCCGCGTTGCGTGACTGGCGACCTTCGATGGCGCGCTGAACGACATCCCCGACGGTCAGCGCCTCGCCTTTCATCTTGCTGCCTCCCAGCACATCGATCCGGCTTGCCAGCTTCTCTCCCTGATCCTCCAGGTAGATAATGCGCTGCAGCAGGAAGCGGCTCAGCTCCGCCTGCTGCGGCAGCTGTACATAGCGGATCGGCAGGCCCGTGATTCGTCCCCATAGCGAATAGCGCTGCTCCTGTCTCGGCGAGCCATCCTGCAGCAGGGGCTTGCCGTTAAACGCGTAATAACGCACCGACGTCAGCCCGGCCTTCGGCATGGAAGGTGCATGGTCCATCTCGTTGAAGACCGCATCATGGTCGAAGTCGGTCCATTGTCCCGCCGTCTCGCCGTCCAGGCGGCGCGCGATCAACTGGTCCAGAATGGAGTTCGGCTCGCCGTGTTGCGCCGCATCCATGCGCGCAACCAGGTTCCAGCTCGCCAGCGACATGTCGGCCGTGATCAGCGACTCGACTCGAGTGTATGTCTCCTGCAGCCACGCCTTGACCCGCCCCAGTGCATCCAGGCGCTGGGCCTTGCTGAATATCCTGCGGTTGCTTAGGTGCGCCACCGCCGTGGAATAGGTCTTGACGATCTGGTACAGCGTATAGGCAGGCAGGCGAGTGCCGCAGGGCTCTCCTTCGGAGGTAACGGCGCTTGACGACACGCCTTTGTTGCCGGTATGGGCCAGATAGCCGTCGAGCTTGCGGGCCGTGATCGCCTGCAAGCTTTGCCCGGACGGCATCTCCACGCCCGTGAGCAGCCGCAAGGCCTCTTTGCGAGCGGTCAGCGTGGAGAGCATGGGCTGTAGCGCCAGGCAAGCGTTGCCGATGGTTTCGAGGTTTTCAGTGCGCAGGCCGCCGGCAAGCAGCTTGCGCAGATGCTGCAGGCAGGGCGTCGCCAGGCGCGCCGATTCGTCAAGCAGTCGGGCGCGGTCGAGCGCGACGAGCAGCATGGCAATATGTTGAAGCTGGAAACCGTCCAGCCTGTCGGGTTGATCGGCAAGCACATTGCAGATGCTGCGCAGGCCGGTATGGGCACAATCGAGTGCTTCGGCGGCATCAGTGCTCTCGGCGCTGTGCGCCCACACGGCCAGCCAACCCAACCCATTGCCGATCTGGGCGTAGTTCTTTTGTGAACAGGCCTGCCACCAGGAGGGAGTGACCACTCGCATCAGGGAAATGATGCGTTGGCGTGATGCGGCGCCGTGACTATCGTCGTCTATCAGCCGGCATAGGCCGTTGATCGAGTTGGCAATGGCTTGACTATTGAAATCTTCAGCAATCGTGCCGGCCGACATATTGGCAATACTGTCTGCAAACCGGTGCAGCGCTTGCCTGCAGACGTTGCCATGCGTCTCATGGTCGACCAGCTTGCTCAGGCCGTTGATCGAGTTGGCAATGTGCTGACCGTCAAAGTCTTCAGCTATCGTGCCGGTCGTCATATTGGCAATACTGTCTGCAAGCCGGTGCAGCGCTTGCCTGCAGGTGTTGCCGTACGTCTCATGGTCAACCAGCTTGCTCAGGCCGTTGATCGAGTTGGCAATGTGCTGACCGTCAAAGTGTTCAGCTATCGTGCCGGCCGTCATATTGGCAATACTGTCTGCAAGCCGGTGCAGCGCTTGCCTGCAGACGTTGCCGTGCGTCGCATGGTCAACCAGCTTGCCCAAGCCGTTGATCGATTTGGCAATAGCCTGAGCATCAAATTTTTGAAGGACGTTTACATCAATACTCGCAATCTCCTCTCCCAGGCGTCCGATTCCGGTGCGACATGCGGCTGAGGCGAGGTACTTGGAAAAGGCATTGCACAACAGACCGTAGTCACGTCCCTTTTTGAACGTGGGGGCCGTGCTGCCGCCTTGCGCTCTACTGGAGTTCTGGTTCAAATAATATTGCGCCGCGTTCGACAATATGTACTTCAACTGGCAGACATGGTCACGCGCACGCTGGCGGTTCGGGTTATAACGCTCGGCGTATTTTTCCGCCCAGTAGATCAATCCGTGTCCGGACAGATTAACGTAAGCAACATACTGCCCGACGGCCAACTGCTCCGGCGCAACCTTCATCAGATCCTCGAATTGCTGGCTGTCCTGCCAGCCCCTGGACCTATCTCTGGATCTAGTTCTTACAAGATGGTCAAACAACTGTCGAATACGCAAGTTGTCCATCGTGAGTTGGCCGAAGTCTCGCGGCTTCATGGGGGGCGGGAAGTCGCTGTTCAGGGCCGTGACGGTCTGCCCCGCGCCCATGCGGGAGATTGCCGCCTGTGACCTGCGTCGTGCCGGATGGCGTCTGTTATCGAGCAATTGTCGCGGTTCTTGGGAAACGGATGTCGATAGATGCGGTGTCTGGGTTTCATTGCCGGCAGCGTCCCCCCCGCTCTGCAGGAATGTTCGGTAGCAAAGGCGGCAATCGGCTTGAAGATGGAAACATTGGAAAGACGAAAAAGTAACATTATCGGAGATCAGGGCATGCTGGCTCTGTTTGGAACAGCATGAGTAGCGCAGTCCTGGCATTAGTTCCATTGCCTGCGTTGCTTCATACGCTACCAACTGGTTGCGGGTTTTTCTGGCAATCGAATTTGTCTGTAACCCGCAGCCGGCTGCGGTTTTCTTGAAGAGGCGTGCGCCAAGCTAAAAACCGGTCGCTTTGGCGGTCGAGATGGAAAAAGCCAGCAATGGCAGTGGATTCACACGCAGTTAAGTCTGGCGCAGTTCGAGCATCTTGAGCGACCAGCAGTGGATGGTGGTGTGATCGACGAACACGCCGCGCTCGTCCATGATCTCCTCAATGTGCCGCAGGCTTAACGGATAGGCAACTTACTAGCGCACGCAGGTCAGCATGACCTCCAGCGGATAGTGCAAGCGCTTGAGCACTTTGCGTAAGGCCTCGTTCATCGGGAATTCTTTCGCAATCAAACCGACCACTCTAGCAGAACCGGTTTACTGCTACAAAACCCCTAATCGTGCTGTTCAAGGCCCTGTCGCTCGCAAAAATAGTCGAGGACTAGGAAGCGCTCCTGCCGTGGCGGTTTAAGGACAGAAGAAGCTTATGCTCAAAGACTTACGGTTTTTTTCCATGGTGCATCTGGAAAGTCCGTTTCAGAATCTGTTTGTTGTTCTCTAAGCATTTGGGCCGCTAGTTCTGGATCGATAGTAGTGTGAACCACACCGGATTTTGTGGAGGCGCCAACATTTAAGAGAATGGTGCCATGAACAAAAAACAGATCAAGTTTTCCCCGGAAGTTAAGGAGCGCGCAGTACGCCTGGTGCGCGAGCAGCGTAGCGAGCATCCGTCGATGTGTGACCTTGCCCCGATTTCACGTACAGCAGGAAATTTGGTAATTTTCTGTCTGTACGGAGGGAGTAATGGAAGAGAAATCAGTACCGAAACGGCAATACACGGAAGAGTTCAAGACTGAGGCGGCACGCTTGGCCGAGTCTGTCGGCCAGCATGAAGCGGCACGCTGACTTGGAGTGCCGGTCGCAACGCTGGACAACTGGGTGCGAAGGCAACGCAAAGGACAGCAACCTGCCCGGGCAGATACGGCTACAGTACCCAAGCGCCCGGTGAGCGAACTCGAGGCGGAGAACAGCCGGCTGCGCAAAGAGCTCGCCAGCGCCAAGCTCGATATCGAGATCCTCCGAAAGGCGACGGCATACTTTGCAAAGGGGTCGCGGTGAAGTATGCCTGGATTGACGCCCACCGCGACGGGTACAGTATCAGCAGATTATGCCGGGTAATTGGCGTCTCACGCAGCGGGTATTGCCAATGGCGAACGCGGCCGCTTAGCGACCGGNGTGTGTCACGAACGCAAGCGTGAGCTTGCGGTGCTGTACTGAAGATGGGAGTAGGCCTCCCGGAGTCGGCCTGCAGGGGCAGGCTTCAAACCACCCGGTGCTGCTGCGTTCAAAAGACGTGGTAGTGAGCGACCGTGGAAACGTCATTCGGATAGGATGGCAGGTGAGTATTGAGAAGTTGAGCGAAAGCGAACCGACCGATGACGCATCGTTAGTGCTACAAAGTACTGTCAAAACCGCAGATTAGTACGCTTTGCGGGATGAATCGGGACGAGACCTGCTTACGGGCCCGGTGGCAGTCGGTGTAAAGGCGGCAAGAGCTCAATACAGGCTTCGGTATGGAACGTGAGAACCTTACCTCGGATGCAAAGGGAAATGACAAATGGCAGACACCATAAGGAAGAATACCGATGCCGGGGCAAGGGGCGGAGCTGCCCGTAGTAGTGACGAAGCCCTTGTAATGAGGGTGGAGCGAAGGGGCAGCGTTATCCGGCTGAAGACATGTCGCCAACTGGCTTGGCTGGGATGAGTGGCATGGATTCAGCGAAATCGTACAACATTGCAAAGCGAGACGTGTGGGAAGCGTACCAGCTGGTCAAGGCTAACCGCGGCGCTGCCGGCGTGGATGATGAAACCATCGCCATGTTCGAGCAGAATCTATCGGGCAATCTCTACAAAGTGTGGAACCGGATGTCGTCGGGGTCGTACCTTCCGCCGGCGGTGAAGCAGGTAGAGATCCCGAAGGCTACTGGTGGCACAAGAAAGTTGGGTATCCCTACGGTGTCTGATCGAATAGCCCAGACGGTGGTAAAACAAATGATCGAGCCGATACTCGATCCGGTGTTCCATGACGATTCTTATGGGTACCGGCCGGGCAAGTCGGCGAAACAGGCGATTGCGATAACGCGCAAGCGTTGCTGGCAATATGACTGGGTCGTTGAGTTTGACATCAAGGCGGCGTTCGATCAGATCGATCATGCCTTGCTGATGAAGGCAGTACGAGGTCACATCAAGGAGAGCTGGATCCTGTTGTACATCGAACGGTGGCTAACCGCTCCGTTTGAGACTGTAGAGGGGGCACAAGTGCCTCGTATGCGGGGTACACCACAGGGCGGAGTAGTCAGTCCCATCTTGATGAACCTGTTCATGCACTATGCATTTGATCTTTGGATGAAGCGGAAGTATCCCGGGTGCCCATTTGCGCGCTATGCCGACGATGCGGTGGTTCACTGCCGTAACGAGGCACAGGCCAAATTGCTTATGCGAGCAATCGCAGCACGGCTGGAGGCCTGCGGATTGACGATGCATCCAGAGAAATCGAAGATTGTGTATTGCAAAGACAGTAATCGTACTGGCAAGTATCCGAACGTGCAGTTTACGTTCCTGGGTTTTACGTTTCGGCCCAGAGGGGCGCAGAGCAAGCACAACCGGCGATTTACCAGTTTCCTGCCGGCGGTGAGTAGTGCAGCGCTCAAGCGAATGCGAGCGAGGGTGCGAGAGTGGCAGTGGGCACGCCGTACCACGACGACGCTGGCTGAACTTGCTGAGCAATGTAACCCGACGATCCGGGGGTGGTGGAACTACTATGGGGCCTTCTATCAGGTGGCGATGCACGGCTTGTTTCGTTATATCGATGGCAAGCTAAAGCATTGGTCTCGGCGCAAATACAAAACGCTCGCGCGGCGCAAGCAACGTAGTGTGGAGTGGCTGCGTAAGATGAAGACGGTTGATCCATGGAGGTTCTTTCACTGGCGACTCGTTGGGGACGATTGGGTAACGGGAGCCGTATGAGGCGAGAGTCTCACGTACGGTTCTGGGAGAGGCTTGGGGCGAAACTCCCCAGGTCTACTCACCTTGCCAGGGAGTCGCTGCCCGGTACGCGCAATTGAAGGCAATGCGACTCGAGTATGCGGTTGCGCTGCTGTGCCGTGTCTTTGGCGTGTCGCGTCGTAGCGGTTTCTATGCCTGGCTTGAACGTAAACCGTCAGAGCGCGCGCAATCCGATGAGCGACTCAAGGTAGTACATCGCCAGAGCCGTGAAACCTATGGTGTTCGGCGTGTTCAGCCTGAGCTGATGGCACAAGGATTCTTTGCCGGACGGGATCGTATTGCTCGCCTGCGGCGTGAATTGGGGTTGCGCTGTCGGCAAAAACGCAAATTCAAGGCCACCACGAATTCAAACCATGACTTGCCGGTAGTACCGAACCTGCTGGAGCAGCGATTTGAATCTACAGCACCAAACCAAACCCGGGTCACTGACATTACGTATTTGCCGACCCAGGAGGGGTGGCTTTATCTGGCTGGCGTCAAAGACGTGTTCACCTGTGAAATTGTGGGATATGCCATCGGTGAACGCATGACGCAAACGTTGACGGCAAAGGCGCTATGGCATGCAGTACGCAACAAGCGGCCACCTGCTGGCGTGATCCATCATTCGAACAGGGGCAGCCAATATTGTGCGTATGACTACCGCATGCTGCTCAAGCAGTTTGGCATGAAGGCCTCGATGTCACGTAAAGGCAATTGTTATGACAATGCCCCAATGGAAAGCTTCTGGGGCAGCTTGAAAAATAAGCTGACGCATCACCATCAGTTCTAAACCCGTGCGCAGGCGAAGGCTGCAATCCAGGAGTACATCGAAATTTTTTACAACCGCCAGCGGCGTCACTCACGCCTTGGCTATGTATCGCCTGCGGTGTTTGCCGAAACCTTCAAACACTTACAGGCCGCTTGAGACGCGAGTGTCCATCATTGACAGTACAGGTCACAACCAATAAATGCTGATGTGTTCGGCCACCTTCTCCTGCGTCAATGGCAGACATTGTAAGCGCGGTGAATGGTTGTCAGCGCGACCGGCAGTTCGTCGTACCCGTCAAGATCGGCGGGCTGATTGATGCGCGGCACATAGCCCCATTCGGAAGATGTTGCCATGCGCACATAATCCCATTCGAGGTCGCCGGCCTCCTTGAGGGTGGCCAGCGCTTCCTTCTCGATTTCGTGGATAAGGCGCCAGGTCAGGACCCGGCCCGCAGTGCGGTGCCGCTCGGCGATCGGAATCACGGCGGCGGCAAGGCGCTCTTTGGCGGCGTGGAGTTTATAGACTTCGAACAGCTTCATGGTGATATCGACTGCTTATGCTGTATGGGCATACAGTATAAGGCACTTTGTTTGGGTACGCTCCTATAGACAGCATCCAATCTGCTTTGTTGCACACAGGCCATAAATAGCCTCGAGGCCTTATCCACCCTTGCCATTCATGCATCTTTCAATTTGATAGAGATGCGGAACAGATACAGGGCCGAAGCCACTCATTGGTAGGTCGCACCGCCGCGTACGCGGCAAATCCGTTCCGGTCACCGGAGTTGTACACAAAAAAGCGTTGCTTTTTTACGTCGCTAGCACGGAGATGTGCCGTGGATCACAATGCATGCGGTAACCGTTTTTTATACTGGGACGACGTCGTATGGTCGCGACGCCGGGAAAGAGAAATCATGGAACATTTATTACATCAGGAATCCAAAGAGGGCCGTCGCACCGCCTTGTTCAATCTGCGCCGGGTACAAACCGCCGCCTGTGTCGGCGTCACGATCGGCGCGGGGATTGTAGCGTTGATGCTCAAGGCGATCTGAGCATTCATTTTTCGCAACGTGATCCGGACAGGTGCGGGC
The DNA here is from genome assembly GCF_035916955.1 of Noviherbaspirillum album. Lineage (NCBI taxonomy): Bacteria > Pseudomonadati > Pseudomonadota > Betaproteobacteria > Burkholderiales > Oxalobacteraceae > Noviherbaspirillum > Noviherbaspirillum album. The sequence continues at coordinate 15,280 of NZ_JAWIIV010000064.1, forward strand.
TGACTCCGTGAAGGCAGCCTAGCGTTTTACCGGGAAGGGCGGAGAGCGCGGACAGGAGCAGCGAGGGTGGAAGATCAGGCATGGTCGCATTGCAACTGACCATGGAGGTTCGTTTCGGGCACATAGTTTTGCGAAGAAAACAGGGAATTGTTTGCACAGGAGCAATTGCCCGGGATGCATGAGAAAATGACAGGTTTTTCCATGTCAATCCCGACGCGCACGCACGACTGCTTCGATGCATCATTTTCGCTTACTCGACATTCTCCGAATCGCTGCATTCAACCTGATCGTCCTTCATCATCTGGCCTTCTACGGGCCGATGGCGGACCATGTCCGTCCGATATTGCCCGATCTGATTGACTGGCTGGCCGGCTCGGCCCGCATCGTCGTGCAGATCTTTCTGGTCATCGCCGGCTTCCTTGCCGCCCGGTCATTCTGTCCGCATGGCGTGCCGGAAAAAGTGAGGCCGCTTCACGCCGGCATGCGGCGTTTCCTGAAATTGGCTCCTTCGTTTACCGTGGCAATGGGACTGGCTGTCCTTGGCTCCATGCTGGCCTCACTGTGGATGGCTCATCCTTCGCTGACTCAATTTCCCGACTGGAGCCAGGTCGCGGCCCATGCGCTATTGCTGCATGGCGTATTCGGGATCGAATCCTTGTCGGCTGGGGCCTGGTATGTCGCAATCGACTTCCAACTCTATCTGATGCTTGCTTGCTTGATGCGTTTCGCTTACGGCAGCCCGGGTAATTCTAGTGCGGCAAAGCGCCTTGCCGCCGCTGTCCTGTTGACAGCCGGGATCGGCGCATCGCTGTTTTATTTCAACCTTGATGCGGCCTGGGATGTCTGGGCGGTTTATTTTTTCGGCAGCTACGGACTCGGCGTGCTGGCATGGTGGACCGCCGAGGCAAAGAATTCCGCCTATCGCACCGCCGTCATGCTGGGGCTGATCGTTCTCCTAGGGGGGCTGGCCCTGGAATTCGAGTTTCGCAGCCGGATTGCACTGGCCCTGGCGATTGCCTTGCTGCTGGCGGTGGCGTACCGGTTTCAGACCGTACGGTCAGCACGCGCATGGCCGGCCGTGCAGTATTTCGGGCGCATTTCCTACGCGGTTTTCCTCGTGCATTTTCCAGTCTGCCTGCTGGTCAATGCAGCATTCACGCGTTTTGGGGAGGCATCCGTTGTCGTGCAGGGTTGCGGCATGCTGGTCGCATGGTGCGCCAGCATTGCCGCCGGTGGCGCATTTCACCGCTGGATAGAAATTCCGCTGGGAAGCCTGGTCGGACAGGACCGCCTAAAAGGAAGTGCGGCGCGACTGACCTCGCCGCTGACGGCCTGATTCTTGCGCCGCGAAAGCGCTGATGCCCGACCGGCCATCATGGCCGTCGCATCATCATGGCTGCGCCGGATCATCCGGATCGGTGTCCGCGGGGCGTAGCTTTTCCATGTCTTCACGGCTGACGCGGGCGGGGCGATGCGGATCGATGCCGGCTTCATCTTCCGGAAGAATATGCTGGTCGCCTGATTGCTTCTGCTGCATCTGATGGCGGTCCGCGGACTGGGTGCGGTCCCGGTTGGGGGAGGTCATTGTCATCGTGGCTCCTTGTAGCTGATTGGACAATGTGCGACTCCGGATAACCACATGCAAGCTTCATGCGTCCGGAGCGCACAGCGCTTATCGGTTAGAGAAGCATGCCCTTTCCGAGTTCTGAATGTCTTCGCCAGGTATGGCGCTTGTCGGGTGCGCTTGTGCGCGTCGAGGATGCGCCGACTCGACGACTCTTCCGCATGGAACCGAACGGCACGTCCTGCCACCAACAGCGGCAATTGATGCATCCACTCCGCTTGAGCCCATGCCAAGCACAATTTCTAGACAGGAAAACAATGTCCAGCATGTCCAGACTCGGCAGCTTCTCGACCCCTAACCTTATTGATACCAGATATGACGAGGTGAAGCGCCGCCATCGCGATGATTGCGGCAACCAGACGGCCCTTGCCACGTCTCATGGCCCGCTCGAGCAGCAGGCGAGACGCCCGCCAGCGGCGGAGCGGCTCATGGAGAGGAGTACCGCCGTGCGGATTCGACGATCTGCTTCCATGCAAGTCATGCCGGCTTCGGGGAGCCGCAAAGAAAATCAGGTTCCGGACTCCTTGCAAGAGTTGCTGGGAAATTTGGCGATGCTGAACGACCATATCTCCGGCGTGAAATTCAAGCCTGATGAACGTAGGCGCCAGATAAGGCGCGAGGTCATGCATGCCCAGATCCATGAATTCAAACTCGATAAACGGCTGGAGCGGATTCTCCATGCAATGTACAAGGCGAAGAATGACTTGAAAGAGGAAAAGGATCGCAGCCCGGCGGACGATGTCTTCAGGCAGGCAGTACAGCACGCGGTGCAGTTTGGTTCATCGACGGAAAACACTACGGCCTTTGAAATCTTCAAGAATAAAAACAAGAGCCGGCATGGCATGAGCGACACCGCCGCAGCCTTGGCGGCCGGAGCAAGCGTGCTGGCACTGCCTGTTGTCCGTGCCGTTCATAAACTGACTCCGAATTTCATCCTGCAAAGGAGGCATGGGAATCAATACACAACCGGGCTTGCTGCCGGCATGAATGCAGCACGAGGACATATGCAACCCGCCGCTCGAACAGATTCCGCCAATGAGGTAGCTCATGCCGGCGTCGATATCGATGCGCTCTTCGGAATCCCGAGGGATTCCATTGCATCGAGGAACGATGAATACGTTGTAGAAGGCGATCAGCCTCCTGGACAGAGATTGAAGAGAATCTGCAAGCTCATGAACGAGCAGGGAGCGCCGGCGGCGCTGGCAGCGATGGATATTGACGACGCAATCGCTCTAAGCGAATTCAAGGGCGGCATCAATCAATTGAAAGAGATGATGGAGGGCTCGCGTTAAGGAGGACTCGCTTCAAGGAGGGGAAACATCTTCCGCCAGGCGCATCCGAACCCGAACGGAGCCCGTGCCATGAGCGAGGTTCACTCGATGGCACAGGCTCCGCCGCTTACATTACATGCAAGTCAAGGCGTTCAGTGCGTGATGATTTTTGCCAGGAAGTCGCGTGCCCGCTCCGAGCGTGGATTGCCGAAGAACTCGTCCTTGCTGCAGTCATCGACGATGTAGCCGCGGTCCATGAACACCACCCGGTTGGCCACCTTGCGCGCAAAGCCCATCTCGTGCGTGACCACCATCA
>NZ_JAWIIV010000065.1:0-16968 GCF_035916955.1 Noviherbaspirillum album
TAGAAAGACTGCGGGCCTCTTATCCAAACGCTGCTGGCTCCGCCGCGCAACGTCAAAACATTTATCTTCGGGTGCTTAGCCAGTCGCGCACCATTTTCGATGTCATTTCTGGGCCATTATCTGACCGTATATGCATTGGAATGTCATGTTCCAGCATGGCGTCGGCCAGCGTCGCGATGACATCCATGCCGTTAAGTCGACGTCCGACCTTAATGGCTAGGCATTGGCGCGAGAACTCGTCGACAGGTGTCATCAGCCGCAGGCTGCGTCCATCTTCAGTGGTGTGATGCACGAAGTCATAGCTCCAGACATGATGACGGTGTTGTGGACGCAGGCGTACGCAAGAACCATCGTTGAACCACAACCGCCCTCTGGGTCGCTGCTTCTTCGGTACTTTAAGCCCCTCATGACGCCAGATGCGCTGCACGCGGTCGCGTCCGACCTGCCAGCCGTCCGATTGCAGCAAGGCCGTGATACGACGGTAACCATAACNAAGCCCCTCATGACGCCAGATGCGCTGCACGCGGTCGCGTCCGACCTGCCAGCCGTCCGATTGCAGCAAGGCCGTGATACGACGGTAACCATAACGGCCGTACTCTGCTGCCAGAGCAACAATGGCTTGGGTGAGTTCATCCTCATCAGCGCGCACTGTCGGCACATAGCGCTGTACTGCACGGGGCTGACCCACTACACGGCAAGCATGGCGCTCTGAGATGGCGAAGCGTTCCGGCAGCATGCACACGGCACGACGGCGTCGCTCGGGGCTTACCAGTTTCCCGACGCGACTTCCTTGAGCATGGCTTTTTCCAGTGATAAGTCGGCTACCAGTTTCTTCAAGCGGACGTTCTCGCGCCTGAGCTCCTTGAATCGCTTAGCCTGGTCATGTTGTAAGCCACCATATTGCTTACGCCAGCGGTAATAGGTCTGTTCGGAAATGCCGGCTTCCTTGCAAGCCAAGGCGGCGCTCTTACCGCTGCTCGTAGCGACTCCAATCAGGCGCAGTTTGGCGATGATTTGTTCGGGGGTAAAACTCTTACGGGGCATCTTTATGTTCCTTTCCTAGGTTGAATTCTCTCTCAACCTGGACTGGAATCAGCCGGTCACGTCACGGGCATTGACTGGCATACAGTATGTACATCGAAAATCACAACGGTCAGTTACCGACAAACGTAAGTATGAAATGATGCGGCCGCGTGAGTCTTCTAGGACGGATGTTGGAGTGACTGGAGCTACACTAAACATATATACAACCTCGGGCGTAAGAGTGGAAGTACTGTTTCATGTTTGAACGCGTCTATCGTAGTTTCACGTGTCGGGACCGTTTCCTATCGATGAATACCTATAATGAAATTGCGAACCAAATTTCACGTTTAGTTTTCTGAAATTCTTATCCTGATATCCTTCGTCCCGACCGCGACTGGCCCCATCATTCCGGCAAGCGCGTCGGGACTCGACAGCGCATTGCCTGATCTGGATATTCTTGCGCCAACGATCACTTGCTTGTGGTCCGACAGCTTTCGGCTCTTGATCATCAATGTCTGGTCATCAAGCATGAACTTCAATGGCAGCTCCTTCGCCGTAGCCCGAATGACCGCGATCGGCGCTGCCGTGCCGTCAACGGCACGGGCAAAGATGAATACGGTGTCGGTATCGGCCACACGGGCTCGCAAGGCCGGGTCGAGCTCCACGACGCCTCCTATGCTTGCCGGCTTGATCGCCGCAGCCTGGTTCGATGCCGTTTCCTCGGCTGCGGCGCCGGGATCGAGCATGCGTTTCGCTTCCTGAATGCTGCCGGCAGTCGATGTTGCCAATTCCGACTCTGGCGGCACAAGCGCCATCATTTTTTCCCAATGTACGATCGCCCGGGAATAATCCTTCCGCTCGAATGCCGCGGTGCCAGCCAATGCAATCGCCTTCACATTGTCAGGATCGATCGCGAGAGCGCGCTCAATGAGCTTTTCCGGTTCGCCCTGGAGGCTCCGGTCCTTGACCATTGCCAGCGTGTCTGCATAATCGGTCAGGACGTCGGCGTCATCCGGAACAAGCCTGGCAAGCTGCGCGTAGGCGTTGAGCGCATCCTCATAGCGCTCCAGTGCATTGTAGGAACGCGCAAGAATGTGCCAGCCGTCGACGTTGTCCGGCTGCGCCTCCAGTTTCTTGGCCAGATTCTGGACAGCGGCGTCCATGCTTTGGGGAGCATGTGCTTCGGTATTTGCAGTGACGAATGCGGCGGGCGTGCCAAGGACGACATACATAAGCATTGCCGATATCGGCACGATGAATGCAATCAGCGGCGCTCCCCATCGACCGGCAGATGCTATCGTCTGCGTATCCGGCCGCACTTCATCATTGACGCGCTGACGCAACTCATTCCGGGCATGCGCAAACGATGTTTCGTTAATCAGGCCTCTGGCCCGGTCGGCCTCGAGCTCGCGCATCTGGTCACGCAGAACAGCCAGATTGGATTCATCCAGCATGGCACCATCTTCCCGCCCGGGGCTGCTCCGGAGCAGCGGCGGCAATAGAAATGCCAGTACGGTAATGACGAGCGCTGCCGCGCCAAGCAGGAAGACAGTCATGAACCGTCCTTCAGGCGATCACCGTACAACAATGCATCGGCGCGTGCGGCCTGCGTGTCGGTCAATGTGGATGCGGCTTTCGTGACAGGCTGGCCTTGCTTCTTTACCTTTTTGAACAAGGCGGCGAGCGCAAGCACAAGGAAAAGAACGGGACTGAACCACAAGATCATTGTGGTCGTCTTAACTGGTGGCCTGTACAGGACGAAGTCGCCATAACGTTGCACCATGAAATCGATAACCTCTTGTTCCTGCATGCCGCTGGAGAGTTTTTCCCTTACCTGATTCTTGAGATCGACGGCAAGCTCGGCATTCGACTCCGCAATGCTTTGATTCTGGCAGACCAGGCAGCGCAGCTCTTCCGACAGCTGCATGACTCGCCTTTCCAGCTCTTCATTTCTGGCGGCATTTTCGTTTGCCATGCTGATGCTGAATGCAGGCATATGCAACGCCAGGATCATCAGGAGGAGGAACTTACGCATTTTCCAGCTCATTGAGTAGGGGAATCAGTGTTTTCTTGATGAATTCGGCAGTGACGGGGCCGGTGTGCTTCAGGCGGATAATTCCCTGTTTGTCGACAACGAATGTTTCGGGCACGCCGTAGACTCCGAAATCGATGCCGATGCGTCCGTCCTTGTCGTAAGCGGAAACAGCATAGGGATCTCCGTGCTGCTGCAGCCAGCTGACGCCTTCGCTTCTTTCATCCTTGTAGTTGAGGCCGATGATGGGTACGACATTCGAACGCGCCAATTCCATCAAGGCCGGATGCTCGACCCGGCATGCCGCACACCACGAGGCCCATACATTGAGCAGCCATACCTTGCCCCGCATGTCTCCGGAAGAAATCGTTGCGTCAGGCTGCTGGAGCTGCGCCACCTCGAATGCGGGAGCAGGCTTGCCGATAAAGGGCGAAGGTACATCCCGCGGGTTGAGGCGAAGCCCGATTCCGAGAAAAATCAACAAACCCACAAAGATGGCAAAAGGGAGAAATCGTTTCACGATTGAGTCACGCCTGCTGGATTAACATTGATCACCGTGGACACGGATGCCTTGCGCGCACGAATCCGATAGCGGCGGTCCATCACCGCAAGCAGGCCACCTGCTGCCATGATCAGGCAGCCGGCCCATATCCATCCAAGAAACGGCTTGTGCTGCAACCGCACGATCCACTGTTGGTCGGATGTCATTTCGCCGAGCGACACATACAGGTCGCGCGTCAATCCCCGGTGAATGGCTGCCTCGGTCATCGGCATCTGCTGCGATTGATACAAGCGCTTCTCGGGCGTCAAGGTAGCGATGCCGTTCCGATCGCGTTCATCCGCCACATCGACGATGGCTTGAACCGCCCTGTAGTTCGGACCTGCGACTTCCTTCGTCTCGCGCAACGTGAATGTGTAAGTACCGAGCGTTGCGACATCGCCGACACGCATGACCGTATCCTTCGCTTCGTCCAGTCCTCTGGAAAGCGTCACGCCCACGACAAAGATGCCGATGCCGGCATGCGCGACGAGCATGCCCCAGAAACTGAGCGGCTGGTTCGTCACCCGCCGCGCCCAGCCATTCTCTGTTGCGCCGCCACGCAAGCGGTCGAGCAATTGAATTGCCGTGGCAAACAGAATCCATGCCGCGCACGCGATCCCTGCGGCGATCGCCGGGCTGAGGGCCAGCACGATGAAAACGATCGCGGCACATAATAGTGACAACGCGGCGGGTTTGCTGCATTTCTTAAGCAAGGTGCGGAGATCGTCTTCCTTCCAGCGGAGGAATGGTCCGGCCGCCATCGCGATCAGTACCGGCACCATGAGCGGTACGAACACTGCCTCGAAGTACGGCGGGCCGACCGAAATCTTGCCCAGGCCCAAAGCATCAAGAAAGAGCGGGTACAGCGTGCCAAGCAGAATAGTGCCTGAGGCAACCAGCAGGAAGATATTGTTGAGCAGCAGCGCCGATTCGCGCGATAGCAGCGAAAATGTTCCGCCGTTTCCTATTTCCGGTGCCCGTATCGCATACAGCAGCAGCGACCCGCCGATGACGAGCGCCAGAAAAGCGAGGATGAATATCCCGCGCTCCGGATCCGTTGCGAACGCATGGACGGAGGTCAGTACCCCGGAACGAACCAGAAACGTGCCGAGCAGGGACAGGGAAAACGCGATGATGGCAAGCAGTACCGTCCAGTTCTTGAAGGTGCCGCGTTTTTCAGTTACTGCCAGCGAATGAATCAGTGCAGTGCCGACCAGCCACGGCATGAAGGAAGCATTCTCCACAGGATCCCAGAACCACCAGCCTCCCCAGCCGAGTTCGTAGTAAGCCCAGAAGCTGCCCATGAAAATGCCGAGCGTAAGGAACATCCAGGCCAGTGTGGTCCACGGACGCGACCACCGCGCCCATGCGGCATCGAGCTTGCCGCCGAGCAGTGCGGCAATGCCGAATGCGAAGGCAACGGAAAATCCCACGTAGCCCATGTAGAGAAGCGGCGGATGGATGATCATGCCGAAATCCTGCAGCAGCGGGTTCAAGTCCTTGCCTTCGGATACGGCAGGCAGCAGCCGATCGAAGGGATTGGATGTGAATAATAAAAATGCGAGAAAGCCGGTGCTGATCAATCCCAGTACACCGAGCACGCGCGCAGTCATTTCACGCGGGAGCTGGCGGCTGAACCGCGCAACGCTGAAAGACCAGAGAGAAAGCATGAAGATCCAGAGCAGGAGCGAACCTTCATGGCCGCCCCATGTTGCGGTCACGCGATAATGCAGAGGCAGTTGCGTATTGGAGTTGGCGGCAACGTAAATGACGGAGAAGTCATTGCTCACGAATGCATGCACAAGACAGCCGAATGCGAATGCAATCAGAAACAGCTGAGCCGCCGCGGCCGGACGAGCAGTGGCCATCCACTGCGCATTACCGCGCGCCGCGCCTGCCAGAGGAAGAGCGCCCTGAACCACGGCTACGCAAAGCGCCAGCATCGCGGCAAAATTTCCGAGTTCTGGAATCATCGGTCTGCCGGCCCCTGCTGGTTAGCCATGCTTTCCTTGGCCTTGCGCGCGTTCTCCATGGCATAGGCCGCTTCGGGCGGCATGTAATTCTCGTCGTGCTTGGCCAATACTTCATCTGCTCGGAATGTGCCGTCTTGAGCCAGCTTACCCTGGGCTACCACACCCTTCTCCTCCCTGAACAAATCGGGAAGTATGCCCCTGTATTCGACAGGAATACGCTGGACCTGGTCGGATACCACGAAACGGACCGTGAGGCCGTCAGGCAAGCGCTGCACACTGCCTGCCTCGACCATGCCTCCAACTCGGAATGTGCGTGCCGCTGCAGCTTCACCAGCCATCACCTGCGTCGGCGTGTAGAAAAAAACCAGGTTCTGCTGAAATGCGGACAACACCAGCCATCCGGCCAGACCAAACAAGGAAAGCGCGCAAGTGACCAATATCAGCCGTTTGTTTCTACTTTTCATTCGCAAACTTTCCTGTATGGCGAGACATCCGGTCAACACGACGCACTCCGGCCTGCCGCCTGAAATGCAAGGAGACGACTTCGGCAATCACTGCGCCGCCGGCGACAAGCACCGATCCCCAGACATACAGGCCGTGCCCGCCCATCTCGATGAAATGGCTCAACGAATCCCAGTTCATTTACCCGCCTTTACATAATCTTGAATCCACTGCGCATGGCGTTCCCGTTCCACAATGATGCATCTGACCCGCTTGAGCGCGACAGCAATCGTGTAGGCCCATGCTGCCATTGCCATCAGCAGCATGCCGGCAAGCATGACGAAAGCCATGCTCGGCGCCTTGGTCAGGCTTACGCTCGCTCCCTGGTGCAAGGTATTCCACCACTGCACGGAAAAATAAATGACAGGCACGTTGAATACGCCGACCAGTGCGAGAACGGCGCTGGCCTTGTCGGCACGGCGCGGATCGTCGATGGCATTGTGCAGGGCCATGAAACCCAGGTACAGGAAGAGCAGGATCAGTTCGGAAGTGAGCCTGGCATCCCACACCCACCAGGTTCCCCAGGTAGGCTTGCCCCATAGGGCTCCGGTCCATAATGCAAGAAACGTAAACATCGCGCCGGTAGGAGCTAGCGCGGTCGCCATCATGAACGACAGGCGCGTTCCCAGTACGAGACCGATTCCAGCCCATCCCGCCATCACGACATAGATCAGCATGGACATCCATGCCGCCGGCACATGAACGAAAATGATGCGGTAGGCTTCTCCCTGCTGAAAATCGGTGGGGGCCAGTAGAAAGCCGACGACAAAGCCTGCCAATGCGAGCAGAGCCGCAAGTGCAAGAAAGAAAGGGATGAGCCTTCCCGCCAATGGATAAAATTTTTGTGGCGATGCATACATACGCCATGAAACCGCACTCGGCTGCGTTGCCTCGAGGACCTTATGTTCAGAGACCTGCACTATGGAATTTCCTCTTCTCATCGGGTTGCACCGCATCGACAATGTTATCTTTCTTGATATCCGGACAGGACATGAATTCCGGCCTTCGGGTCCTGCGTCTCTTGTGCGCCATTCACTTCATGCGCTTTCATTTCGTCGCCATGCATTGCTATTCAATCGCGATTCTCAATGACGCTGCCGTTACCCAGGGACCCAGCGCCAGGGATGCTGAAAGCCCTGCTGCCAGCAGCAACATATGAGCTGCCACATTGGCGCCGGCATGCGTTGCCCCGGCACCGAAGATAAGTACCGGTACGTAAAGAGGCAGCAATACGATCGTTGCGAGGATACTGTTCCCTTTTACACCAAGCGTAAGCGCTGCGCCTATTGCCCCCACTGCGCTGAAAATGGGTGTGCCGATCAGCAGACCGATGACCAATGCGACAGTCGTCGGAGTATCCAGGTCGAACAGCAGTCCCGACAAAGGCGCCAGCAACACGATCGGAAATCCGGTTGTGCTCCAGTGTGCAATCACCTTGGCAAGCACTGCGACCGGCAGAGGCTCATTTGCCAGAAGCATCTGTTCAAGGCTGCCGTCGCTATGGTCCGACCCGAAAATGCGTCCGATCGAGAGCGTCGATGACAGCAACGCGCTCACCCAGACGATAGCGGGCGCAAGATCCCTCAGCAATTGCTTGTCCGTCCCCAAAGCCAGCGGAAACAGCGAAACAACAATCAGAAAAAACACCAGCGCACTGAACAGGTCGGAGAGCTGACGCATCGCCAGAAGCAGATCCCGTTGAAGAACGACGAAGAATAGCCTCACCATGCCGACGCTTACCCAACATATCCCAAATGCACTTCAGCAGCCCGGGAAACACGGAGCGGCACGTCTTCATGCGACGTGTACACAATCGATCCGCCGCCATCAACGTGGTCCTCCAGATATTTCGCAAGCGCTGCCACAGCCGATTGATCGAGTGCAACAAAGGGTTCGTCGAGAATCCACAGCGGAGCACGGGACAGGGCAAGCCGAGTCAATGCGACACGCCGGCGTTGTCCTACCGACAGTGCACGAACCCGCATGCCGGCGAGGTGAGCCAAGCCAGCGCTTTCCAGCGCCTGATGGATCGTATCGTCCGTCGGGCTGCCTCCGTTCAAACGCAATGCGAAACGCAGGTTCTCTTCAACGAGCAGCTCGTCTTTCAATGCATTCGCATGTCCGATATATGTCACCTCACTGTGATAATTTTCCCTCGATGAATAGATGCTCGCACCACGCCATCGGATGTCGCCGTCGTCAGGCTGACGCAACCCGCACAGCAGGCGAAGAAGCGAGGTCTTCCCGCTCCCGTTAGGACCTGCTATGCGCAAAATCGATCCTTGCTCGACGCGAAAACTTAGAGAGGTGAACAGGGCACTATCGCCGCGGGTACACGCTAACCTGATTGCCTCCAGCACTATCCGCATCCTTTCATAACAAAGCACATCGTCTCCGGGTCTTCAGCAAACTGAAAACCATCACCAACGGACTGACCGCATGAAGTACTGAATCCGCTTCATATGCCCGGCTCCCGATCCGATGCCGATCCCGAACGTTTGCCTATTCCGAGACCACATCTTTTACCGGCCGAACGCGCCGCATTTGCCATGCTATCGATTGGGATTGGCAAAAGACGATTTGGTGCAATCGATCAGACGTCATTAAATAACGTGCACCATCTTGATGAATTTGACTCAAGTCAAGGTTTCTCCACCCTTCCCTGCTCGACAATGCATTGCATAAATGGAGAAAGCCATGGGAACGCTGTTTGACAAGCTGCTGAGTGATCACGGTCGGTGCGAGCGCCATCTTGAAGCTTTGTCCAAGTCAGTAGCAGACAAAGACTGGAATCTGGCGGCCCAATACTGTGCCCATTTTTCAGAGTCGTTCATTGGACATATCGAAGAGGAAGAGTCGAGCTTCTTCTCCTGTCTAAGACAGTCAGTAAAAGGATGTGACTGGTTCCTGGATGATTTGCGAATGGATCACGTGCGCTTGAAAGCCTTGCTCACTAGGATGCTTCAAGCTGTCCACGACAAGAATGCAGAGGGATTTTACTTGCATGCCGAATCCCTTTTGATTTTGATGAGAGACCACAGCGTCAAGGAAGAAGACATTCTGTATCCGGCTGTCCAACGGCGTCTGCAGAACGAAACTCATGAAGCCGTGCGAAAGACTTCATGTGCGCCGCAGCAGAGGGAACCAAGTTGAAGAGTCATTGCTCTACGCTGCTTCTTGACGGTGCAATATTAATAATCGGTGCAATCACTTGCAGCCGTGACTTGAGGGTTGACCTATATGGATAAACAGTCTCCGCCGACCAAGACCGAGGAAATACAGGCCTTCCTCCTCATTACCGCGGTTGCGGCGCCGGTCCTGGCCTTTCTGGGCGTTTCGGGCTACGGATTCTTCGTCTGGATGTATCAGCTTTTCACCGGAACGCTTCCCTCTGGCTGAGCAGGCATGCTTCGCTTCTTACTGACTTCGTTACGCAGGCAACGCCATGGAACCTGAACTTCATATTGCCGGAATAGTGGTTTTCTCCAATCCGGCGAACGCAGAGAATGTCGCCGCCTCCATCCGGGCGATCCCTGCCGCGACGATCTTCGTGGTCGCGCCTGATGGAAAAATCGTGGTGACGCTGGAAGCGGAGAGTACCAAGCGCACATTGGATTATATGGATGCAATACGTGTTTTACCGGGCGTGATTGATGTGGCGATGGTGTATCAGCATGCCGAGCCCGTTTCCGCATTCGAAGAGGAGATTGAATAAATGAAGCTGACGCGCCGTGATTTCATCAAGCAAACCGCTGCAATGACTACAGCGACCACGGTTGGCATCCCGTTGGAGAGCTTGGCATCTAATGTAGTTACCGATGCGAGCAAGACACAGCTGGCTTGGTCGAAAGCGCCTTGCCGCTTCTGCGGCGTCGGCTGCGGCGTCAACGTTGGAGTAAAGGACGGGCGCGTGGTCGCCACGCATGGCGACATCAACGCGGAAGTCAATCGCGGCATTAACTGCGTCAAGGGCTATTTCCTCTCCAAGATCATGTACGGCCAGGACCGCCTGACCAAGCCTCTGCTGAGAATGAAGAACGGCCGGTACGACAAGAACGGCGAATTCACGCCTGTCTCCTGGGATACCGCCTTCGACACGATGGCCCAGCACTTCAAGCGCACGCTGCGAGAGAAGGGACCGACTGCCGTCGGAATGTTCGGCTCCGGGCAATGGACAATTTGGGAAGGCTACGCCGCTGCAAAACTCTTCAAGGCAGGATTTCGGTCGAATAATATCGATCCGAACGCGCGTCACTGCATGGCGTCCGCGGTTGCCGGATTCATGCGCACCTTCGGCATGGATGAGCCGATGGGCTGTTACGACGATATTGAAAACGCCGATGCGTTCGTGCTGTGGGGCTCGAACATGGCGGAGATGCATCCCATCCTGTGGACCCGCGTTACGGACCGAAAGCTGTCGGCCCCGCATGTCAAGGTCGCTGTCCTGTCGGTCTATGAACACCGCAGTTTCGAACTCGCCGATCAATCCATTATCTTTCAGCCCCAGACCGATCTGGCGATCCTCAATTTCATCGCCAACCATATCATCAAGACCAACCGCGTCAACCGGGAATTCGTCGACAAGCACACCCGCTTCGTGATGGGCAATACCGACATCGGTTATGGCTTGCGTCCGGAGCATCCGCTGCAGAAGGCAGCCACTCACGCAGCCGATGCCGGCGGCGGAAAACCCAGCAATTTCGAGGAATTCGCGAAGTTCGTCAGCGCATACGACGTTGACTCGGTGGCGAAGCTCACCGGAGTGACCAAAGAACGTCTCATCCGCCTGGCTGAGTTGTACGCCGACCCCAAGGTGAAGGTCATGTCCTTCTTCACCATGGGCTTCAACCAGCATACCCGCGGGACGTGGTGCAGCAATCTTCTGTACAACATCCATCTCCTGGCCGGGAAAATATCCACACCTGGCAATAGCCCGTTTTCATTGACCGGGCAGCCTTCGGCCTGCGGCACCGCGCGGGAAGTCGGCACCTTCTCGCATCGCCTGCCGGCAGACATGCTGGTGGCAAATCCGAAGCACCGGGAAGTGGCGGAAAAAATCTGGCAGCTCCCTGCGGGGACAATTCCCGAAAAGCCGGGCTTCCATGCCGTGCTGCAGAGCCGCATGCTCAAGGACAGCAAGCTCAATGCCTACTGGATCATGTGCAACAACAACATGCAGGCGGGCCCCAACGTGATGGAGGAGATGCTGCCGGGATACCGCAATCCGAATAACTTCATCGTCGTGTCGGATGTCTATCCGACAGCGACCACCATGGCTGCCGACCTGATTCTTCCAACTGCGATGTGGGTGGAAAAGGAAGGCGCCTACGGCAATGCCGAACGGCGCACGCAGTTCTGGCATCAGCTTGTCAATGCGCCCGGCGAAGCCAAATCCGATTTATGGCAGCTTGCCGAATTCTCCAAGCGTTTCAAGATGGAAGACGTCTGGCCGCCGGAGCTGCTCGACAAGGCGCCGCAATACCGCGGCAAGACTATGTTCGACATGCTGTTCCGCAATGGCGCCGTCAACCGCTATCCGAACACGCAAGTCGAAGCGGGCTACGCAAACGACGAGGCCAAGGCGTATGGCTTCTATATCCAGAAAGGGCTGTTTGAAGAGTACGCGCAATTCGGTCGTGGCCACGGCCACGATCTGGCGCCCTTCGATGTGTATCACAAGGAAAGAGGGCTGCGCTGGCCGGTGGTCGACGGCAAGGAGACCCGGTGGCGATATCGGGAAGGCAGCGATCCTTACGTCAAGAAAGGTGAAGGCTACAATTTTTATGGAATGCCCGACGGCAAAGCGGTGATCTTCGCACTTCCTTACGAAAAGCCTGCTGAAGCACCCGACAAGGAATTTCCTTTCTGGCTGTCGACCGGCCGCGTTCTCGAGCACTGGCATACCGGCACCATGACCCGGCGCGTACCCGAGTTATATCGCGCGGTTCCCAATGCAGTCTGCTATATGCATCCGGACGATGCCAAAAAACTTGGCGCACGCCGCGGTGACATGATCGAAATTTCTTCCCGGCGCGGTTCGATACGCAGTCGCGTGGAGACGAGAGGCCGCAACAAACCTCCACAAGGCTTGGTATTCGTTCCCTTCTTCGATGCCAGCCAGTTGATCAACAAGGTCACCCTGGATGCAACGGACCCGATTTCTTTCCAGACGGATTACAAGAAATGCGCGGTCAATATTCGCAAGGTGTAGAGGTGCACAATGAAGAAAATTTTCCTTTGGCTGCTGTTGTTGCTTCCCCTGTTTGCCCATTCTCAGGCCTTCCAGGACCGGATGCGCGGACCGACGCCGTTGAATGAAACCACGCCGCCGCCGCCCATTGTCAATCCGGACAACAGCGATGTGCGACGCATGCGCAACTATGCAATGCAGCCCCCGATCGTGCCGCACAAGATCGAAGGCTACCAGATCGACAAGAATGCCAACCGATGCATGATGTGCCATGCCCGCACAAGGACCCAGGAAAGCCAGGCGCCGATGATCAGCGTCACGCATTTCATGGACCGCCAGGGCAACTTCCTGGCCGAACTTTCGCCAAGGCGGTACTTTTGTCTTCAGTGTCACGTTCCGCAAGCCGATCTCAAGCCGCTCGTTGACAATGAATTCAAGGATGTGGACACCATGTTGAATCAGACGCCTCCGCAAGGAGCTCCTGCAAAGAAGAAATAAGGGCAGCCAATGATTCGCTTCGTCAAACGCTTCTGGAACGTACTGCGTCGCCCAAGCGTTCATTTAAGTTTCGGTTTTCTGACCATTGGTGCTTTCATCGCGGGGATTATTTTCTGGGGTGGATTCAATACCGCGATGGAGTTCACGAACACCGAGCAATTCTGCACCGGTTGCCACGAAATGCGCACCAACGTCTACGCCGAACTGCAGGGCACGATTCACTTCACCAACCGAAGCGGCGTGCGTGCAAAATGTTCCGACTGCCATGTTCCCCATAACTGGACCGACAAAATGGCACGCAAGATGCAGGCATCGAAAGAAGTCTGGGGAAAAATCTTTGGGACCATCGATACGCGTGAAAAATTCGAGGCACACCGCCTGCAGCTCGCAACCAACGAGTGGAAACGTTTGAAGTCGAACAACTCACTCGAGTGCCGCAATTGCCATCAATTCAACTCCATGGATTTTACGAAACAAAGCAAACGTGCAGTGGATGCCCACTCCACGTCGCTGGCAAGCGGTGAGAAAACCTGTATCGACTGCCACAAGGGTATCGCACACACGTTGCCCGATATGTCGGGGGTGAAATAAAAAGACAATTGCGTTTGATTGTCCTAGCCTGCTCCGCCGCTTGCCGGTGCAAAGCAATAATGAAAAGGCTGGCCGCGATCGCGGGCCAGCCTTTTCTCTTTTCTGCGTTCTCCTATCTTTTTCCATTGTCGAGTGAAGCTCCGGAACTTGATGTACCACTCGAGGATTCCGATCCCGTTCCGCCACCGTTCGCGCCGGACATTCCGCTGTTGGTGGAGGGTGACGCATTCGATGTCCCTGTACTTTCACCGGTACCCGTTGCACCGCCAGTACTGCCTACGCCGGTCCAGTTCCTTGACGTTTCACGATCGGAAGTCGCGGCACCTTCACCACGAACGTTGGAATTCAATGCAGAATTGCCACCTTCCGTGGTCACACGCTGACCAGATTGCGCTGTACCGCTTTGGCTTGATCCACTTGAAAAATCTTCCTGGGACGCCCTGACCGGACCTTGACTCGATGGAGCGCTTGCTCCTTCAGGCCGCTGTTCACCGCTATTGCCGCTTTGGGCATGGGCTGCAATGACGGGGAGTGTAAGCATTAAGGAAATCAGTATTCGGTGACGTATGCATTTCATAACGGCTCCTTGGTTTGGACATGATTAGACATGAAAGAAGTCAGGCCGGACACCGGACCCAGGTGAAGAATTAGACTCCGTTCATAGGCGCAGTTCTCCATGTCGGCCTTCCCTATATAAAATTGCCTGATTCTCAGAATCCCTTAAGTATCTTGATTTAAAAATCTTTATTATCCGTTATGGGGTAGGCGTACTTCGCGTGCATTTTAGTGCGGTTTCTCATTTTCCCCTTTGCTGACAAGGGCGTTTCTTAAGCCAAGCCAACAGTTGCAACCAAAATCCTCCGCATACTATTGGGATAATTGCCATAATGTCGAATTGCAGGTTGTCAGGTCGCATTTGCTACACAAATGTGCAGCTCAACCCGTGTCGAGAACAAAGGCGAAAGCAGCTTGTCGAAAAACTCCATCATTGGAGAGTTAGCATGAAAATTTTAAATATAGTTGGAGTTGTTGCGACGCTACTGAGCAGTAATGTAGCACTAGCGAGCGCAGACTTAGCTAAATCAAAGAACTGCATGGCATGCCATTCTGTGGACAAGAAGATGGTTGGCCCTGCCTATAAGGATGTTGCTGCGAAGTATGCCGGACAGAAAGACGTTGAATCTAAATTAGTGCAAAAAATTATCAAGGGCAGTAAAGGGGAATGGGGCCAAATTCCAATGCCACCGAATGTCAATGTCACCGAGGCTGAAGCACAAACCCTCGTGAAGTGGATTCTCAGCCAAAAGTAAGGCGTCGTTTGTACTTTCGTTGCAAAGGTATTTACGGCGGAATATCTACCTATCTCTCAGGAGCTTACGTTGCGTAAATCATCAATTTCATTGGCTATACTCTTATTTTGCACTTCTGCTACTAGTATGGCAGTGGACCCTGATGCGAATAAGCTGCGAGAACAAGCGAACAGCCAATTCAAGGTTATCCCAACGGCGGAACAAGTTATTGCCGATAAAAAACTGACCGTTGAACAGATTGATCTCGGAAAACAGTTGTTCTTCGAGCCGCGTTTATCGAAAAGCCAGATTATCAGTTGCAACAGCTGCCACAGTCTAGGAACCGGCGGTTCAGACAACATCCGCACCTCGATTGGACATGGCTGGCAAAAAGGCCCACGCAACTCGCCTACGGTTTTAAACGCAGTCTTCAACGGTGCCCAGTTTTGGGATGGTCGCGCCAAAGACTTGGCGGAGCAGGCAAAGGGCCCGGTGCAAGCCAGCGTTGAAATGAACGCAACGCCGAAATATGTTGAGGACGTGCTGCGCAGCATTCCCGAGTACTCGGAAATGTTCAAGAAGGCATTCCCAGGCACCCAGCATCCCATCAGCTTCGACAATATGGCCAAGGCACTCGAGGCGTTCGAGTCGACCTTAGTTACACCGCACTCCAAGTTCGACCAGTTCTTGACAGGTAAGAATACGTTGAATAACCTGGAGCTTAAGGGAATGGAACACTTCATGAACAAAGGATGTGTTGCCTGTCACTCTGGTATTAACGTCGGGGGACAAGGATACTTCCCATTTGGCGTTGTAAAGAAGCCTGGTGCGGATATCCTTCCCGTGTCGGATAGAGGGCGCTACATGGTCACCAAGACAGCGACGGATGACTACGTGTTCCGAGCCGGCCCACTGCGTAATATTGCTCTGACACCGCCGTACTTCCATAGCGGCGAGGTGTGGGATTTGGAAGAGGCGGTAGCCATTATGGGCACGAGTCAGTTAGGTACGACGCTCGCCGAAGATGAAATCAAAGCAATTACGGCATTCCTGCATACTCTGACAGGCGAGCAACCCAAGGTGGAATACCCCACGCTCCCACGGAGACGTCCTCAAACACCCAAACCGGGTGAATGACATACGTGAACCACACCGGATTTTGTGGGGGCACCAATATTTGAGAGAATGGTGCCATGATCAAGAAACAGATCAAGTTTTCTCCGGAAGTCATGGAGCGCGGAGTACGCCTGGTACTACGATCGCGATAGGTTCGGGGTCGAGCCGCTCTGCAAGGTTCTGCAGATCGCCCCGTCAGGCTATCGACGCCACGCAGCCCAGCTTCGCGATGCATCTAAACGCAGTGTCCGCGCCCGGCGCGATGAAGCCCTGCAGCAGGAGATCAAGCGTGTCTTGAAGTCCAACATGCAGGCCTACGGCGTGGCGAAGGTCTGGAAGCAGATGAATCGAGAGGGATTTGCGGTGGCGCGCCGCGCGGTCGGCCGGCTAATGAAATTGCAGGGCCTGCGTGGGGCGGTGCGTGGCAAGCGCATTCGCACGACGATTGCCGACATGGCCGCTGAGCGACCACAGGACCGGGTCAACCGCCAGTTCACGGCGGATCGGCCGAAGCAGCTCTGGGTAGCGGACTTTAGTGTGCCGCAGCAAGCGGCGTAGGAGATGAGGGTATGGCCCCTCGCAATCGGCTTGCAGAAGCAGGTTGCAAACCACCATAAGCGGCGTTGGCCAAAAGTCAGGGTCGTGAGCGTTATGGAAAAGGCGTCAATAGACGTCAGGTATGGAATAGGAAGACGAATAACCGTGAACTGCCGTTCAAGTGTCGAAACTACTCAAATGACATCAAAACTGGGGAGTGATGTTGCCCCAGGATTAGTCCGGCCGTTACCTGCTTACGGGCCAGATGGTGTCCGGCATAGAGGCAGCGTCAGCCTATTCCAGGCTCTTATGCTGAACTGCGGGAACCTTCGGTGGGGATGTAAAGCGAAAGGCACAAGCCCGCAAGGCAAGGCTGATACTAGCGATGCTCCACCAAGGGACGGAGCAGCGCGTAGTAGTGTTGAAGCCGCTGTAATGGCGGTGGAGCGAAGGGGCTGCGTCATTCTGGCATTGTGCTGCGTCAACCGCGAGAGCGGGAGGAGCGTAATGCAATGACCAAGTCTTATGACATTCCCAAGGCGTTAGTCTGGGAAGCGTATCAAAGTGTCAAAGCAAATGGAGGATCTGCGGGAATTGATGAGCTATAGTCGGATCTGGTGTACGGGCTGAGCTCTGAAGGTGGGGAGGAAGGCGGTGGAGATTTTGTTGGACAATTT
>NZ_JAWIIV010000066.1:0-16748 GCF_035916955.1 Noviherbaspirillum album
CTTGCCATGGTCAACGTGACCAATCGTGCCCACATTCACGTGCGGTTTGGTCCGCTCAAACTTGCCTTTTGCCATTTTATATTTCCTTCAAAAAGAACGATTTGTTGAATTGTCTTTGATTTCGTGCGCCGGCCCACGGATTACATGGCCCGGCACGGCGTGGTCTTACTTGCCCTTGGAGGTAATCACTGCGTCGGCAACATTCTTCGGTGCCTCGGCGTAATGCTTGAACTCCATCGTGTACGTCGCACGGCCCTGGGTGAGTGAGCGCAATGTGGTGGAGTAGCCGAAC
Source organism: Noviherbaspirillum album (assembly GCF_035916955.1). Lineage (NCBI taxonomy): Bacteria > Pseudomonadati > Pseudomonadota > Betaproteobacteria > Burkholderiales > Oxalobacteraceae > Noviherbaspirillum > Noviherbaspirillum album. Next base: position 293 of record NZ_JAWIIV010000066.1, read on the forward strand.
ATTTCCGACAACGGCACTTCGGCGCGAACGATCTTGCCGCCGCCCGGGATGTCGTCCATACCCTGGATCATGCCGCGGCGGGAAGACAAGTCGCCCATCACGTCACCCATTTTTTCTTCCGGCGTTTCAACTTCGACTGCCATCATCGGTTCGAGCAGGACCGGGCTGGCCTTGCGGCAACCGTCCTTGAACGCCATCGACGCGGCCATGCGGAAGGCGTTTTCGTTGGAGTCGACGTCATGGTAGGAACCGAAGAAGAGGGTCACCTTAACGTCAACAACCGGATAGCCCGCCATCACACCGGCCGGCAGGGTTTCGAGAATACCCTTCTCAACTGCCGGGATGTATTCACGCGGAACGACACCGCCCTTGATCGCGTCGACGAACTCGAAACCCTTGCCCGGCTCTTGCGGTTCAATCTTCAGTACAACGTGGCCGTACTGACCGCGGCCGCCCGACTGCTTGACGAACTTGCCTTCGATTTCTTCGCATGTCTTGCGGATGGTTTCGCGGTAGGCAACCTGCGGCTTGCCGACGGTAGCTTCTACACCGAATTCGCGGCGCATACGGTCGACGATAATTTCCAGGTGCAGTTCGCCCATACCCGAGATAATAGTCTGACCGGATTCTTCGTCGGTCTTGACGCGGAACGAAGGATCTTCCTGCGACAGGCGATTGAGCGCGAGGCCCATCTTTTCCTGGTCAGCCTTGGTCTTCGGCTCGACAGCCTGGGAAATCACCGGCTCCGGGAACACCATGCGCTCGAGAGTGATGACCGCTTCCGGATCGCACAGGGTTTCGCCTGTGGTGGCTTCCTTCAGGCCGACCGCAGCGGCGATGTCGCCCGCACGGACTTCCTTGATTTCTTCACGCTGGTTCGCATGCATCTGCAGCAGGCGGCCGATACGCTCCTTCTTGCCCTTGACCGGGTTGTACACGGTGTCGCCCGAATTCACGACACCGGAATACACGCGGAAGAAGATCAGTTGGCCGACGAACGGGTCGGTCATGATCTTGAATGCGAGCGCGGAGAATTTCTCGTTGTCGTCGGCCTTGCGCAGCGCGGGCTGCTCGTTCTCATCGGTGCCTTCGACCGGCGGAATGTCGGTCGGTGCCGGCAGGTATTCGATCACGGCGTCGAGCATGGCCTGCACGCCCTTGTTCTTGAACGCGGTGCCGCACATCATCGGGACGATTTCACCGGCGATGGTGCGCTGGCGAATTGCCTTCTTGATCTCTGCTTCGGTCAGGTCGCCCTCTTCGAGGTACTTGTTCATCAGTTCTTCGTTAGCTTCGGCTGCTGCCTCGACCATCTTCTCGCGCCACTCGGCGCAAGTGGCCTGCAGGTCCGCCGGGATATCGCGCAGGTCGAACTTCATGCCCTGGGAAGCGTCGTCCCAGTAGATTGCCTTCATCCTGACGAGGTCGACCACGCCTTCGAAGTTTTCTTCGGCGCCGATGGGCACCTGCATCGGGATCGGATTGGCCTTCAGGCGAGCACGCATCTGCTCGTAAACCTTGAAGAAGTTCGCGCCGGTACGGTCCATCTTGTTGACGAATGCCAGACGCGGCACACCGTACTTGTTTGCCTGACGCCACACGGTTTCGGATTGCGGCTGCACACCACCCACTGCGCAGTACACCATGCATGCACCGTCCAGGACGCGCATCGAACGCTCCACCTCGATGGTGAAGTCGACGTGGCCCGGGGTGTCGATGATATTGATGCGGTGCTCAGGGAAGTTGTTGGCCATGCCCTTCCAGAAGCAGGTCGTTGCAGCGGAGGTAATGGTGATACCGCGCTCCTGCTCCTGCTCCATCCAGTCCATGGTCGCTGCGCCGTCGTGCACTTCGCCGATCTTGTGGTTAACACCGGTGTAGTACAGGATACGTTCGGTAGTGGTTGTCTTACCGGCATCGATGTGAGCGGAAATACCGATATTGCGGTAGCGCTCGATGGGGGTCTTGCGAGCCATATTCAATCCTAAGTCTTTTAATGGTAGAAAACCGAGCGTCACTTTTTCAAGGGATGCGCCCGGTTTTAACCAAGTTACATTGCAGAGCCTTCAACGATGCGAAGGCAACTATTGTGTTATTGCTATTAGAAACGGAAGTGGGAGAACGCCTTGTTGGCTTCTGCCATGCGGTGCACTTCGTCACGCTTCTTCATCGCACCACCGCGGCCTTCCGCAGCCTCCATCAACTCGCCGCCCAGACGCTGCGGCATGGACTTCTCGCTGCGCTTGTTGGCAGCTTCGCGCAGCCAGCGCATGGAGAGAGCCATGCGGCGGACAGGACGCACTTCAACCGGCACCTGGTAGTTTGCACCACCAACGCGGCGGGATTTGACTTCAACCATTGGCTTGGCGTTATTCAGCGCTGCAATAAATACTTCCAGCGGATCCTTGCCGGACTTTTGCTTGATATGGTCAAACGCGCCATAGATGATGTTTTCGGCGACCGATTTTTTACCGGACAGCATCAGGACGTTGACGAATTTCGCTACATCAACATTACCAAACTTGGGATCAGGCAGGATTTCCCGTTTCGGGACTTCACGACGACGTGGCATTTCTATTCCTTTCACTCTTCAGTTGAGCGACGGCACTGAGTGTTTTACCGCTCGCTCGCGGTGGCCATCATGACCATCCACTTACTCGACCCAGTCGGGGCCGACTCGCATTCCGCGTGGTGAAGCACCTTGAGGGGAGGCTCCGTGCGGAAAAATCAATTACTTCTTGGCGGCTTTCGCGCGCTTGGCACCGTACTTCGAACGTGCCTGCTTACGATCCTTGACGCCCTGGGTATCCAGTGCACCGCGAACCATGTGGTAACGCACACCCGGCAAGTCCTTGACACGACCGCCGCGGAGCAGCACGACGCTGTGCTCTTGCAGGTTGTGGCCCTCACCGCCGATGTACGAGATCACCTCGAAACCGTTGGTCAGGCGAACCTTGGCAACCTTACGGAGCGCCGAGTTCGGCTTTTTAGGAGTCGTGGTGTACACACGGGTGCAAACACCGCGCTTCTGCGGGCTGTTTTCCAGCGCCGGCGACTTGCTTTTCACAGCGCCCGAAGTCCGGGGCTTGCGAATAAGTTGATTGATGGTTGGCATCGGTCTTTAATCCAACAAAATGAAACGTTGATAAATACAGCTCCGAAATCGATTGCCCGAAGCTGGGGGAAAACCATTGCGCTATGCGCGTCGATTTTGAAACCGGAAAGGGGATAAGCATCGCAGAGGCGGGAGACTTGGACCAAAGAACGCTTAAGCCCGAAGAGCTTAAAATCGAGAACTCGCGAGTATATGCCCATTGCCGATCTGCGTCAACCGTGCTATGTGCTTGTATTGTCGGGAGATTTGGTTGCCCGACTTGTTCAGCTACGGTTTCCTTGGCAGCCTGCTACACCGAAGCGACGGGATGCTGCAATGGCCCGCGATCGTGGAAAAGGTTTGACGCCGGCGTGCAGACACTGGCCGCAGGCAGGCATCATTGCGATAACCGACGCAATGTTGCTTTGCTTTCAGCCTCCACAAGGATGGCGAGTCGAGCCGGATCGGTTTGTATTGCCGGGTATGCTTGCGACGGCACAGCCATATTCCGTCTTAATAAAAAGCTGGCGATAAAAAACGGCACCGCATGCGGTGCCGTTTTTATTGGGACTGACGAGATCAGGTTTCGCTGCTGTCCTGATTGCCATCGGTGGTGATGGTTGCTTCGGTTGCCGCTTCCGATTCCACAGCACGGGCCGTTTCTTCGGCTTGCAGCAGTGCGGAGCGCTCTTCCGCTTCCCATGTCTCCTTTTCCTTGCGGGCACGGTGGTAAGCGAGACCGGTACCGGCGGGGATCAGGCGACCCACGATGACGTTTTCCTTCAGGCCGCGCAAGCCGTCCTTCTTGCCCATGATCGCAGCTTCGGTAAGCACGCGGGTGGTTTCCTGGAACGATGCCGCGGAGATGAAGGAGTCGGTCGACAGCGATGCCTTGGTGATACCGAGCAGCACGTTCTCGTACGTGGCCGGCAGTTTGCCTTCGGCAATGACGCGATCGTTTTCGTCCAACAGCTCGGAGCGCTCGACCTGCTCGCCCGGGATGTAGGCCGTATCGCCGGCGCTGACTACTTGCACGCGGCGCAGCATCTGACGCACGATCACTTCAATGTGCTTGTCGTTGATCTTCACACCCTGCAGGCGGTACACGTCCTGGACTTCGTCGACGATGTAACGCGCCAGCGCTTCGATACCCAGCAAGCGCAGGATGTCCTGCGGATCGGCCGGGCCGTCCACGATCATCTCGCCCTTGTTGACCACCTGGCCGTCGTGCACCAGCACCTGCTTGTCCTTGGTGATCAGGAACTCGTGCTTGTTGCCGTCCATGTCGGTGATTTCCAGGCGCTGCTTGCCCTTAGTCTCCTTGCCGAACGCGACCGTACCAGTGACTTCGGCCAGCATGCCGGCATCCTTCGGCGAACGCGCTTCGAACAGTTCGGCCACGCGCGGCAGACCGCCCGTGATGTCACGTGTCTTCTGCGACTCGGTCGGGATACGCGCCAGTACTTCACCGACGGAAACCTGCTGACCATCCTTCACCGTGATCAGCGCGCCGACCTGGAAGCCGATCGTCACGGCGTGCTCGGTGCCGGCGATCTTGACTTCCTCGCCCTTTTCATTGAGCAGCTTGACCTGCGGACGAACCACCTTGGTGCTCGGGCCGCGGCGCTTCGCATCGATGACGACCAGGGTCGACAGACCGGTGACTTCATCGATCTGCTTGGCCACGGTCACGCCTTCCTCGACATTCTCGAACTTCACCGTACCGGAGTATTCGGTGATGATCGGACGGGTCAGCGGATCCCATGTCGCCAGCGCGGTACCGGCCTTGATGGTGAGACCATCCTTGACCAGCAGGGTCGCGCCATAAGGCACCTTGTGACGCTCGCGCTCGCGGCCGTGGTCGTCGGTGATCAGCACTTCGCCGGAACGGGAAATGACGATCTGTTCGCCCTTGCCGTTGGTGACGTAGCGCATGGTCGCCGTGAAGCGCACCGTGCCGTTCGACTTCGCTTCGACGCTGGAAGCCACCGCCGCACGCGACGCCGCACCACCGATGTGGAAGGTACGCATTGTCAGCTGGGTACCCGGTTCGCCGATCGACTGCGCTGCAACAACGCCGACCGCTTCGCCGGAGTTGACCAGCATGCCGCGGCCGAGATCGCGGCCGTAGCACTTGGCGCACAGGCCATAGCGGGTGTCGCAGGTAAGCGGCGTGCGCACCTTGACTTCGTCGATGCCCAGACGCTCGATGTCTTCCACTGCATCTTCATCCAGCAGGGTGCCCGATTCGTACGCAGTTTCCTGGGTTTCCGGATTGACGACATCGGTCGCCGCGACACGGCCGAGAATACGGTCGCGCAACGCTTCGATGACTTCACCACCCTCGACCAGGGCCTTCATCGACGCGCCGTTTGCAGTGCCGCAATCGTCTTCGATGACAACCAAATCCTGGGTCACGTCGACCAGGCGGCGTGTCAGGTAACCGGAGTTTGCTGTCTTCAGCGCCGTGTCGGCCAGACCCTTACGGGCGCCGTGCGTGGAGATGAAGTACTGCAACACGTTCAAGCCTTCGCGGAAGTTCGCGGTAATCGGCGTCTCGATGATCGAGCCGTCCGGCTTGGCCATCAGGCCTCGCATACCGGCGAGCTGGCGAATCTGCGCCGCGGAACCGCGGGCGCCGGAGTCAGCCATCATGTAGATGGCGTTGAATGATTCCTGCGTGCCCTTTGTGCCGTCGCGCTTGACGACGTCTTCCACCTTAAGCTGCTCCATCATGGCCTTGCCGACTTCATCGCCGGCCTTGCCCCAGATGTCGACCACCTTGTTGTAGCGCTCGCCCGCGGTGACCAGACCGGAAGCGTACTGCTGCTCGATCTGTTTCACTTCGTGCTCGGCCTGGGCAATGATGGTGTGCTTCTGCGGCGGCACCAGCATGTCGTCCACGCAGATGGAAATACCGGCGCGGGTTGCGAGGCGGAAACCGGACTGCATCAGTTGGTCGGCGAAGACCACGGTTGCGCGCAGGCCGCACTTGCGGAACGAAGTGTTGATGAGCTTCGAGATTTCCTTTTTCTTCAGGGCACGGTTCAGCACGCTGAACGGGAGGCCCTTCGGCAGGATTTCCGACAGGATGGCGCGGCCGACGGTTGTCTCGTAGCGCTTGACGGTCTTCACGAATTCGCCGGTTTCGGCATCCTTCGGATACTCGGTGATGCGCACGGTGATCCGTGTGGTCAGCTCGACTTCCTTGTTGTCGTAGGCGCGAATGACTTCGGCTACGTCAGGGAACATCATGCCTTCGTTCTTGCCGTTGATCTTTTCGCGGGTCGCATAGTACAGACCCAGCACGATATCCTGGGACGGTACGATCGACGGTTCGCCGTTCGACGGGAACAGGATGTTGTTGGAGGCCAGCATCAGGGTGCGGGCTTCCATCTGCGCTTCGATCGACAACGGAACGTGAACAGCCATCTGGTCGCCGTCGAAGTCGGCGTTGAACGCCGCACAGACCAGCGGGTGCAGCTGGATGGCCTTGCCTTCGATCAGGACCGGCTCGAACGCCTGGATACCGAGACGGTGCAGCGTCGGCGCACGGTTGAGCATGACCGGGTGTTCGCGGATGACTTCTTCCAGGATGTCCCAAACCACCGGTTCCTGGATTTCGACCAGCTTCTTCGCAGCCTTGATAGTGGTTGCGAGACCCATCAACTCCAGCTTGTTGAAGATGAAAGGCTTGAACAGTTCGAGCGCCATCAGCTTCGGCAGGCCGCACTGGTGCAGCTTGAGCTGCGGACCGACCACGATGACCGAACGGCCGGAGTAGTCGACGCGCTTGCCCAGCAGGTTCTGACGGAAACGGCCGCCCTTGCCCTTGATCATTTCAGCCAGCGACTTCAGCGGACGCTTGTTGGCGCCGGTCATCGCCTTGCCGCGACGGCCGTTGTCCAGCAGCGAGTCGACCGCTTCCTGCAACATGCGCTTTTCATTGCGCGTGATGATTTCCGGAGCACGCAACTCCATGAGGCGCTTCAGGCGGTTGTTGCGATTGATGACGCGGCGATACAGGTCGTTCAGGTCGGAGGTCGCGAAACGGCCGCCGTCCAGCGGTACCAGCGGACGCAGTTCCGGCGGCAGCACCGGCAGCACTTCCATGATCATCCAGTCCGGCTTGATGCCGGAGCGCTGGAATGCCTCGAGCACTTTCAGGCGCTTCGCATACTTCTTGATCTTGGCTTCGGACTTGGAATCCTTCAGTTCCTGGCGCAGGGTCTCGACTTCGCGGTCGATGTCGATCGAGCGCAGCAGTTCGCGGATGCCCTCAGCACCCATGAAGGCGGTGAAGTCGTCGCCGTATTCTTCATACTTGGCGGCGTAGTCGTCTTCCGACATGATCTGGCACTTCTTCAGCGGCGTCATGCCGGGATCAGTCACGACATAGGCTTCGAAGTAGAGAACGCGTTCGATGTCGCGCAGCGTCATGTCGAGCACCATGCCCAGACGCGACGGCAGCGATTTCAGGAACCAGATGTGAGCGGTCGGGGAAGCCAGTTCAATGTGGCCCATGCGCTCGCGGCGCACCTTGGCCAACGTGACTTCGACGCCGCACTTTTCGCAGATGACGCCGCGGTGCTTCAGGCGCTTGTACTTGCCGCACAGGCACTCGTAGTCCTTGATCGGGCCAAAGATCTTGGCGCAGAACAGGCCGTCGCGCTCGGGCTTGAATGTACGGTAGTTAATGGTTTCCGGCTTCTTGACTTCGCCGTAGGACCAGGAACGAATTTTTTCAGGCGACGCGAGGCCAATCTTGATCGCGTCGAATTGTTCGCTTTGCTGAACTTGCTTGAATAGATCGAGCAGTGCTTTCATTTGTATCACTCCAGTAAGGCGTGAAAATCATTTCGCGGTATTGCGAGGAAGCGTTATTTGCTGCAACCCTGTTCGCATCGGCGGGCGGGCCCTGCCACCTGCGTGGCACGAGTTCCGCCGATACCGGGAACAAACGCGACTTCCCAAACTGCATGCTGCTTGTTTCGTTGCCGCCTGCCGGTCTCCCGGCAGGCTTGCTGCATGATCCTTCTCGGATCAGTCCCGTTCCAGATCGATATCGATACCGAGGGAGCGGATTTCCTTCACCAGCACGTTGAAGGACTCCGGCATGCCGGCGTCGATCACGTGGTCGCCCTTGACCAGATTCTCGTACACCTTGGTGCGGCCGGTCACGTCGTCGGACTTCACGGTCAACATTTCCTGCAGCACGTACGACGCGCCATAGGCTTCCAGCGCCCAGACTTCCATCTCGCCGAAACGCTGGCCGCCGAACTGCGCCTTGCCGCCCAGCGGCTGCTGGGTCACCAGCGAGTACGGGCCGGTCGAACGCGCGTGCATCTTGTCGTCGACCAGGTGGTGCAGCTTGAGCACGTGCATGTAGCCGACGGTGACGGTACGCTCGAAGGCTTCGCCGGTACGTCCATCGTACATGGTGACCTGGTTCTTCGACGGCGTCATGCCGAGTTGCTTGGCGATATCGTCCGGATAGGCGAGGTCGAGCATGCGGCGGATTTCATCCTCGTGCGCGCCGTCGAACACCGGCGTCGCAAACGGCACGCCGTACTTCAGGTTGTCGGCCAACGTAAGGATTTCATCGTCACTGAAGCTGTCCAGGTCCTCCGACTTGCCGGACTCGTTGTAGATCGTGGTCAGGAACTTGCGCAGTTCGGCCGCCTTGGCTTGCGCCTTGAGCATTTCGCCGATGCGCAGGCCGAGGCCCTTTGACGCCCACCCCAGGTGAACTTCCAGCACCTGGCCGACGTTCATACGCGACGGCACGCCCAGCGGGTTCAGCACAATGTCGGCCGGTGTGCCGTCTGCCATGTAAGGCATGTCTTCCACCGGAACGATGCGCGAAACCACACCCTTGTTACCGTGACGGCCCGCCATCTTGTCGCCCGGCTGCAGGCGACGCTTGACCGCAAGGTAGACCTTGACCATCTTCTGCACGCCAGGCGGCAGTTCATCGCCCTGGGTGAGCTTCTTGCGCTTCTCTTCGAAGGCGAGGTCGAACTGGTGACGCTTCTCGGCGATCGATTCCTTGATCGCCTCGAGGGCGGCGGCCAGATCGTCGTCGGCCGGACGGATGTCGAACCAGTGGTACTTGTCCAGATCGTCCAGGTATTCCTTGGTGATCTGCGCACCCTTGGCCAGCTTCTTCGGGCCGCCGTTGACGACTTTGCCGATCAACATCTTTTCCAGACGCTGGAAGGCATCGCCTTCCACGATACGCAGCTGGTCGTTCAGGTCCAGGCGATAGCGCTTGAGTTCATCGTCGATGATCTGCTGGGCGCGCTTGTCGCGCGGGATACCTTCGCGGGTGAAGACCTGCACGTCGATGACGGTGCCGACCATGCCGGACGGCACGCGCAGCGAGGTATCCTTCACATCGGATGCCTTTTCACCGAAGATCGCGCGCAGCAGCTTCTCTTCCGGCGTCAGCTGGGTTTCGCCCTTCGGCGTGACCTTGCCGACCAGCGTATCGCCGGCTTCGACTTCGGCGCCGATGTAGACGATGCCCGACTCGTCCAGGCGGGCCAGCTGGTTTTCCGCCAGGTTCGAGATGTCGCGGGTAATTTCTTCCGCGCCGAGCTTGGTGTCACGGGCAACGACGGACAGTTCTTCGATGTGGATCGAAGTGTAACGGTCGTCTGCAACCACGCGCTCCGAGATCAGGATCGAATCCTCGAAGTTGTAGCCGTTCCAGGGCATGAACGCCACCAGCATGTTCTGGCCGAGCGCGAGTTCGCCGATGTCGGTCGATGCGCCGTCCGCGATCACGTCATGTTTGGCAACACGGTCACCCACCTTGACGATCGGACGCTGGTTGATGTTGGTGTTCTGGTTGGAACGGGTGTACTTGATCAGGTTGTAGATATCGACACCGACTTCACCTGCCGCCGCTTCATCGTCGTTGACGCGAATCACGATACGGCCTGCATCGACGTAGTCGACGACGCCACCGCGCAGCGCCTGCACGGTGGTGCCGGAGTCGACCGCGACGGTACGCTCGATGCCGGTACCGACGAAGGCTTTTTCCGGACGCAGGCAGGGAACCGCCTGGCGCTGCATGTTGGCACCCATCAATGCGCGGTTCGCGTCATCGTGTTCGAGGAACGGAATGAGCGATGCCGCTACCGATACGACCTGACCCGGCGCCACGTCCATGTACTGGACGCGCTCGGGCGACACGAGAATGGTTTCGCCAGCCTGACGCGCCGACACCAGTTCATCGGACAGCTTGCCTTCGTTGCTGATCGTCGCGTTCGCCTGGGCGATCACATAGCGGCCTTCCTCGATCGCGGACAGGTAGTCGATCTGGTTGGTCACCGCGCTGCCTTCGACCTTGCGGTACGGCGTCTCGAGGAAGCCGTATTCGTTCAGGCGGGCATACAGCGCCAGCGAGTTGATCAGGCCGATGTTCGGACCTTCCGGCGTTTCGATCGGGCATACGCGACCGTAGTGGGTCGGATGCACGTCGCGCACTTCGAAGCCGGCGCGCTCGCGGGTCAGACCGCCCGGACCGAGCGCGGAAACGCGGCGCTTGTGGGTGATTTCCGACAGCGGATTGGTCTGGTCCATGAACTGCGACAGCTGCGACGAACCGAAGAACTCGCGGATCGCGGCTGAAATCGGCTTGGAGTTGATCAGGTCGTGCGGCATCAGGTTGTCCGCCTCGGCCTGGCCGAGACGCTCTTTGACCGCGCGCTCGACGCGCACGAGGCCCGCACGGAACTGGTTTTCGGCCAATTCGCCGACGCAGCGCACGCGGCGGTTGCCGAGGTGGTCGATATCGTCGACTTCGCCGCGGCCGTTGCGCAACTCGACCAGGATCTTGATCACTGCGAGGATGTCGTCGTTCGACAGCGTCATTGCGCCTGTCAGTTCGTCGCGGCCGATGCGGCGGTTGAACTTCATGCGGCCGACTGCGGAGAGGTCATAGCGCTCTTCGCTGTAGAACAGGCCGTTGAACAAGGCTTCCACCGAGTCTTCTGTAGGCGGCTCGCCGGGACGCATCATGCGGTAGATGGCGACGCGCGCGGCCATCTGGTCTGCAGTGTCATCCATGCGCAGCGTCTGCGAAATGTAGGCGCCCTGGTCCAGGTCGTTGGTGTACAGCGTCTGGATGTCGGTGACGCCGGCGTCGCGCAGGCGCGCCAGGACTTCTTCCGTCAGCTCGTCATTGGCATTGGCGATCACTTCGCCGGTGTCGGCGTCGACAATGTTCTTGGCCAGCACGCGGCCAAGCAAATAGTCTTCCGGAACGGAAATGTGCTTGATGCCTGCAGCGTCGATTTCACGCACATGCTTGGCATTGATGCGCTTGTCCTTGGCGACGATGACCTTGCCGGACTTGTCGGTGATGTCAAATCGCGCAACTTCGCCGCGCAGACGTTCTGCGACGAATTCCATCTCGCCGCCTTCGGAGCGGATGGTGAAGTTGTCGAACACGAAGAAGTTCGCCAGGATCTGCTCCGGCGTCATTCCGATGGCCTTGAGCAGGATCGTTACCGGCATCTTGCGGCGGCGGTCGACGCGGAAGAACAGGATGTCTTTCGGATCGAATTCGAAATCCAGCCACGAACCGCGGTAGGGAATGATGCGGGCCGAGAACAGCAGCTTTCCGGACGAGTGCGTCTTGCCGCGGTCGTGCTCGAAGAACACACCCGGGGAACGATGCAGCTGAGAAACGATCACACGCTCAGTACCGTTGATCACAAAGGAGCCGTTCGCTGTCATGAGCGGCAATTCGCCCATGTACACTTCCTGTTCCTTCATCTCCTTGACCACCGGCTTGGTCGGAGATTCCTTGTCTAGAATGACAAGGCGCACCTTGGCACGCAGCGGCGAGGCGAAGGTCAGGCCACGCTGTTGGCACTCTTTCACGTCAAACGGAGGGTCGCCCAACACATACGAGAGAAACTCTAGCCGTGCAAAACCATTGTGCGATACGATTGGGAAAATTGAGCTGAAGGCGGATTGCAGGCCTTCGTTCTTGCGTTGCGACGCAACTTTATCGGCCTGCAGGAAGCTCGTATAGGACTCGAGCTGGGTCGCCAGCAGGAACGGAACGTTGTGAACGTTAGCGCGTTTCGCAAACGATTTGCGAATGCGCTTCTTCTCAGTAAATGAGTAGTGCATGGACACTCCGTGAGTGACAGGAAGGATTGAGAATTCAGGTTTCGCCGCGGTTGGAGATGCGCTCCGGATGCCACATGCGAAACCTCAAGTCTCTGCCCTTCTTCTGCCTTAACTAGACTGATTGCCGCCCAATGTGCCGCAAAGCGCGTTTCGCCTTCGGCCTTGGTTCCTTTGCGTTGCCGACGACATCCAACTGATTCGCCGCCTTCGCCGTTACTGCTTCTTCCCCGATACCACTTGCAACGATTGCCTTCAGTACGAACGGCGTCGTGGTGCTATTGCCGCCTTGCTGCCTGGGTACTGCTATTGTTTCGTTGACTATTCGAGCCCGGGGGCGGCTCTTCAAAACTCGAAAACGACAAAGGAGCCAAGGCCGAACTCGCCCTTTCGAGAGAGTTCCGGGCCTTGACTCCGGCGATATTCAGGTTGCCCTGACAAGCCGCTATTACTTGAGGTCGGCTTTCGCGCCAGCTTCTTCCAGCTTCTTCTTGGCGGCTTCAGCGTCTGCCTTGGCGATGCCTTCCTTGACAGGCTTCGGTGCGCCGTCAACCAGGTCCTTGGCTTCTTTCAGGCCCAGACCGGTGATTTCGCGGACTGCCTTAATGACGCCAACCTTGTTCGCGCCCACTTCGGACAGAACTACGGTGAACTCGGTCTGCTCTTCAGCAGCAGCTGCGGCGCCGCCGCCGGCTGCCGGGCCAGCGACTGCCATTGCAGCTGCGGACACGCCAAATTTTTCTTCAAAAGCCTTGACCAGATCGTTCAGGTCCATTACGGACATCTGACCTACGGCTTCCAGGATATCGTCTTTGCTAATTGCCATTTGAAACTCCTAAATTTGATTCGGTAATTACATCTAATCGGTACTGACGCAAGAAGCGCTGAGGGCGATTACGCGCCTTCGGCTTCCTTCTTCGCTGCGAGAGCAGCCAAGGCGCGAGCAAAGCCGGAAACCGGAGCCTGCATGACACCCAGCAACTGGGAGATGAGGACTTCACGGCTCGGAATGCTGGCCAACGCTGCAACACCCGCTTTATCAAGCGACTTGCCTGCGTAATTGCCTGCCTTAACAACCAGCTTGTCGTTGGTTTTTGAAAAGTCGAAAACGACTTTTGCAGCTGCAACGGCGTCCTCGGAGATCGAGTAGATCAACGGGCCGGTCATTTCGGAGGCAAGGCCTTCAAACGGCGTGCCTTCGACGGCGCGACGTGCGAGCGTGTTTTTCAACACGCGCATGTACACACCCTGGGCACGCGCTTTGGCGCGCAGTTGCGTCAAGTGACCAACCTGGATGCCACGGTATTCGGCCACGACGATAGTCTGCGCAGTTGCTACCTTTGCGGAGACTTCGGCGACGACGGCCTTTTTGTCATTCAGATTGAGACTCAAGATCAACCTCCAAAAATGATGTTCGGCAAATGCCTCACATCGGTTCGAACACGGCGTCCGAAGTTCAGGAGTTCAGTGCTGGCATGGATCCAGCGTTGAGACTACAAAAACTTGTTCGGGTCACCATCTGCGTTGGGTGCCGGAGATTGCACTACCGGTGTTTAACTTTGCGCATCGGATGATGCACGCCGCCCAACGGTCTTTGATAATCTGGCTCCGGATCTGAATGCGACGGAAACGGAACCAGCCCAAAGATTCGCCTCGCACATGCTGCGTACGAGGACTTGATTCTTGCTTAAGCAGCCAGCGTTGTCTGGTCGACGCGAACGCCTGCGCCCATGGTCGACGAGATCGCAACTTTGCGGAGATACACGCCCTTGCTTGTCGCCGGCTTTGCCTTGTTCAGTGCATCAATCAGGGCCAGCAGATTGGATTTCAGGTCTGCATCGCTGAAGGACTTGCGGCCGATCGTTGCGTGGATGATACCTGCCTTGTCGGTACGGTACTGGACTTGACCGGCCTTAGCGTTCTTCACTGCAGTGGCGACGTCTGGCGTGACTGTACCGACCTTCGGGTTCGGCATCATGCCACGCGGACCGAGGATCTGACCGAGAGTACCGACGATACGCATGGTGTCCGGCGATGCGATCACGATATCAAAGGGCATGTCGCCTGCCTTGATACGATCTGCCAGGTCTTCCATGCCGACGATATCTGCACCTGCCGCTTTCGCAGCTTCTGCCTTGTCGCCGGATGCGAACACCGCGACGCGGACTGTCTTGCCCGTGCCTGCCGGCAGCACGACGGAGCCGCGGACGACTTGGTCGGACTTCTTGGCATCGACGCCGAGTTGTACGGATACGTCGATCGACTCGTCAAACTTTGCAGTAGCACATTCCTTGATCAGCGCAATCGCGTTGTCATATGCATACTGCTTTGTACGGTCAACCTTTGCCTTGATTGCTTGTGCGCGCTTGGACAACTTAGCCATTACAGACCCTCCACCGTGATACCCATGGAACGAGCGGAACCGGCGATTGTACGCACGGCGGCTTCCATGTCAGCTGCCGTAAGGTCCGGCATCTTTGTTGTTGCGATCTCTTCTGCCTGCTTGCGGGTGATCTTGCCGACCTTGTCGGTATGCGGCTTGGCCGAACCCTTTTGAATGCCTGCAGCCTTCTTGATCAGGATAGTTGCCGGGGGCGTCTTCATCACGAAAGTGAAGGACTTGTCGGCAAATGCAGTGATCACGACCGGGATCGGCAGGCCCGGCTCAACGCCTTGTGTCTGGGCATTGAAGGCTTTGCAGAATTCCATGATGTTCAGGCCGCGCTGACCCAGAGCCGGGCCAATCGGGGGAGACGGGTTGGCCTTACCAGCCGGCACTTGCAGCTTGATAAAACCGATAATTTTCTTTGCCATGATGGCTCCTACGTTGATTGAGTGATAGCGCCCGGTCGTTCGATTCGTGATGAACTACTCTTAACTACTGGGGCTCCTCTTTACTACTGGTACGGCTATTCGAATTTTGCAGACAATACGCCCACAACGCTCCGAGGGCGTCATTGCAATCTTTAACTGGAAGGAGCTTTTAGACCTTTTCGACCTGACCGAATTCCAATTCGACTGGAGTGGCTCGACCGAAAATCGTGACGGAAACGCGTACGCGCGATTTCTCGTAATTGACCTCTTCCACATTGCCGTTAAAGTCGGTGAAGGGGCCATCCTTGATGCGGACCATTTCGCCGACTTCGTACAGCACTTTCGGCCTTGGTTTTTCCACACCTTCCTGCATTTGGTGCAGGATCTTGTCGACTTCGTGCGGAGGGATCGGTGTCGGCTTGTTGGATTTGCCGCCGATGAACCCGGTGACCTTGCTGGTATTCTTCACCAGATGCCAAGTCTCGTCGGTCATTTCCATTTCTACGAGAACATAACCTGGGAAAAAGCGGCGCTCGGTCACGGACTTCTGTCCGTTCTTGACTTCGATGACTTCTTCGGTCGGAACCAGGATCTGACCGAATTTATCCTGCATCCCAGCGCGCTCTATGCGCTCCACGAGGGCGCGCTGAACACTTTTCTCCATGCCGGAATAGGCGTGCACGACGTACCAGCGCTTGCTGCCACCCGATGGCTGAGCCACTGCGTTTTCTTGTACGGTTTCGCTCATTTAACTTTTCCAGCCCAGGATCAGGTCGTACAACACAAATTCGAGAATCTTATCGGTACCAAAAAGAAAAATCGCCATGACCACCACAAAGCCGAAGACAACGGCGGTAATCTGCGTCGCTTCCTTGCGGGTTGGCCAAACCACTTTTTTCGCCTCGCGCACCGACTCTTTGGCAAAATTCAAAAAGTCGCGGCCCGGTTGGGAGGTCCATGCCACGCCCACTGCCACGAGCAAGCCGGCGACCAGCGCAGCGGCGCGGACGATAGTAGGTTTATCCGATAAAAAATAAAAACCGACGATACCCGCGATGACGGCACAAATAGCAAGAGCGACCTTTGCCTTGTCGCTCGATGTACCAACGGTTTCTACGGGTTGGTTAGACATACTGATGATTTCTTTCGGTGCCCTGCACCTTGATATCGGTGGCAGGGGCAGAGGGAATCGAACCCCCAACCTTCGGTTTTGGAGACCGACGCTCTGCCAGTTGAGCTATACCCCTACGCGTAAAACTTGCGCGAATCGATTGCACTGCATCGCTGAGGTTGACTCGACGATGCAGCGCATCAGTTCAGATATTACTCGATGATTTTGGCAACGACGCCGGCGCCGACGGTACGGCCGCCTTCGCGGATCGCGAAGCGCAGACCCTCTTC
>NZ_JAWIIV010000067.1:0-16145 GCF_035916955.1 Noviherbaspirillum album
TCGACCGGGCCGTGAAGGCCTTGCCACATCGTTACACCGTTCGTGTCCTCAAGAAAAACCTTAACTGAACGGCATTACCCTGAAAAGGGGCTTTTTTTATGTTCTCTGTAATTTGGATCAAACCAATACATTCCGTAATGTTGCGACGGAATGATCCTCCGAGTGAGGATACTCAGTGGAAAACGAGAGGAATCTCAATGCCATTGAATGGGCAGGCACCGTTTTACTAGAGCGCTTTCGGTTTGACCGGACTAAGTGAGGCCGAGGTGGTCTTATTCCGATCCAGTGACGAACTGCGAAAAGAGATAGAGATTTAACACCTAGAGCGGATTGCGAATGGGAGAATGGTCACCTCGGCCTGCCTTGGGCGCATGGCAGCGTTGTTCGTCGCTTGTGTGGCCCGCCACAACCGTGTCCGTATATGGCGGCACCGGTGTCAAAGTAACCCGACTTCATGGCGCAATAACAACTATATATCTCTCTTTGTCAGGTTCCTGTCAGTATGCAGTCAGAATCGCAGCGCAGCCTGAAGGATCACAATAATTACTAGGAGACGACTGTGAAACCCGCAAAAACCGCAAAACCTGTTATTCCTGCCAAGGCATGGAAAAGCATGGATGCAAAAGAGAGAACAATCTTCGTCGGCAAAGTCTGCGTTATGGTCTGCAGCGCAGGCTTCATCTTTGGTGGCGTCCTCGTCGAGGGCATGGTTTACGAGCAATACCCGGACTGACGCCCAATAAAAAGCCAGCGGCTTAGGCTGGCTTCGGTTCAATGATAGTTTTCGAGACTATCGAATTAGGACTAACTCGGAATGGTGCTATGAAGACATAGCCTCTGCCAGCAAGATTCGAAGAAGCCGATACGAAACATGCGTATCGGCTTCTTCATTTCCGCAGTTCTCAAGGTCCTCGGCTTCATCGGCTTCAATCCTCCCCTTGGCGCATGACGTGAAAACGGGAAATCACGTATGCTTCGTGTCTTTTCCGGCACTATCGGCCATCCATTCCGTCCTGCGCAATGAATCGACAACTGACCCCGGCGACAGCCATGCTGCTTGTGGTGCCACCCTTGCTGTGGGCTGGAAACGCCATCGTCGGAAGGCTGGTGCACGAGATGGTCCCGCCGCTGATGCTCAATTTCCTGCGCTGGACAATTGCGCTCGTCATCCTGCTGCCTCTCGGGCGCGGAATTTTCAGCGCCGGCGGCGAACTGCGCCGGCATCGTCGGCAGCTTTCCATTCTTGGCCTGCTGGGTATCGGCATGTATAACGCACTGCAGTACCTGGCGCTGCAGACGTCGACGCCAATCAACGTCACTCTGGTGGCGGCCAGCATGCCGGTGTGGATGCTGCTCATCGGCTGGCTCTTCTTCAATGCCGGCGTAGCCCGCAAGCAGGTCATCGGTGCGGCGTTCTCGATCGGCGGCGTGCTGCTCGTGCTCAGTCGCGGCAATCTCGATCAACTGCTTGCCATGCGGCTGGTGGCCGGCGATGTGTTCATGATCGTGGCCACGATATCCTGGTCTTTCTACAGCTGGCTGCTCACGCGCGCCACCGTGGGCGATGCCTTGCGTGGCGACTGGGCCGCCTTCCTGCTGGCGCAGGTGGCGTTCGGGGTAGCGTGGTCCGGCGCGTTTGCCGCGGGCGAATGGCTGGTCACAGCCAGGGCGGTCGCCTGGAGCTGGCCGCTGGCGGGCGCGCTGCTGTTCGTTGCGGTTGGGCCGGCTATCCTTGCATTCCGATGCTGGGGACTCGGCGTGCAGCGGGTGGGGCCGAGCGTTGCCGGTTTCTTCAGCAACCTGACGCCGCTGTTCGCCGCCCTGATGTCTTCCGCCTTTCTCGGGGAACTGCCTCATGCCTATCACATTGCGGCGTTCGCAATGATCGTCGGCGGCATCGTCCTGTCATCGCGTTAGAGCGCCTCGGCTCGCCTGGTGCCGTCACGCCGAAGTGCTCTATTTGTCAAACCGCGGGCCAATGCCGGGTGACAATCATCAAGGCAGGGGAAGGGTGCGCCAGTAAGATCTTCTCATCAGCACATCAGAGAGGATTGCCATGAATATTGCCTGGAATCCGCCGGGGCTCAGCTCGGCGATCGACCGTCTCATGGACTTGTGGGACGAGAATGTCAGCGTGCCGATGCGGCGCGCAAATGCAGCGCCGCCACCGCAAGGGGAACCACCGGCCGAAGCGCCGGCGTCGGATGTCGCCGACAACCGGGAGCGGCATGATCAGCAGGTCGCCGCGGCGCAGGGACGCATCAGTGCCATGGCCGCCCTGGCCGGCGGTTAAGAGCGCAGGCCCGGCCTATGCAAAGCCCGCGCGGGACGCGACCAGTCGGCAACGCCCCGCGCCCGGTCCTGGCATCTGTCCGGACAATGCAGCGTCATTGCTTCGGATGCTGTTCTTCCTTGAGGTAGGAATACCGCGGCTGCTGCTCTTCCCGGGTCGGCGGCCGATCCGCATATTCCTGTTCTTCTACCACATCGATATATTGACTGCCGTCGAGTGGCCGACCGACATACGGCCCCGGCGGCGTCTTCATTTCCTGTTCCGGCTGCTGCTCGGACGGCTTTGCCGTATCGGATGAAGGTGGTGTCTTCGCTTGCATGGCTGGCTCCTGTGTCATCGCAATCATCGTAAGACTTATACCAATCCCAAGCCATTTCATGACATGAGATATGACATGAAATGGCTTGGGATTGGTATTAGACGAGCCTGCCGCCATGCAGTTCTGTCAATTGCCGGCGCATATCGCCAGCATCAAAGAAGGCAATCAAAGATTGCAAGGCGGGGAATCGAAGTGGAATGGAAATGAAAAAAGTCCATGTCTTTGCGACATGGACTCGGGAGATGGTGCCGGCTGCCGGATTCGAACTGGCCACCTGATGATTACAAGTCAACTGCTCTACCAAATGAGCTAAGCCGGCGATGCATCGCTATGACGCTTTTCCGGCGCGTAGGTTCACATCCGGACGAGCATTTTTCAGGAGCGGATTCAGGCTGCTTCCCGCTGGTCGTTCAGGCGGCCGCGATACAAGGCTGCCACCAGATCCGACTGCGTGACAATGCCGATCAGCCGTCGTTCATGATCGACCACGGGCACGTGATGCAGGCCGCTCCCCGAGAGCAGCGGCACCAGTTCAACCACATGGCTGCCGCCCTGGATGGTCTTGACATTGCGCGTCATGATCTGGCCGACCGCCTCGGGCTTGTCGGAGTAGAGGCCGGGGGTGCGCCGGATGAAGCGCCTGAGTTTCTTGTCGAAGCCAGCGTGAAGGTCCAGGTCGGCGTGCTTCATGAAGTCGTACACCGTGATGATGCCGATCACCCGGCGTGCGCGGTCCAGCACCGGCAGCGCCTTGATATTGTGCTTGCGCAGCAGGGTCCATGCTTCTTCCAGGTCGGTTCCGTATTCGACCGTCACGACATCCTGCGACATGATGTCGGCGCAGGTGATCTCGCCGAAGCGGCGGCGATAGGCATGCATTTCGGTTTGGAGGAACAGCGTTTCGAGGTCATCCCGGCTGACGTCGAGCACCTGGTTGTAGTGTTTTAGCACATCGTCCAGGTCCGCCGGAGTGAATCCGAGGCGGACGGACGGACGGGCATCCTGGGTGCCGTGCCGGTTATCGTGGCTTGACACTTGACGATGCGGATAGGGACGCCGGGTGGCATTGTTGAAAATCAGGGCAACCGCAAGCAGGAGCAGGGAATTCAATCCGACCGGCATCAGTGCAAAGCCGAAGCCCGCGGAAGTGATCGCGGGGCCGCCCAGCACCGCCGTAAGCGCGATGGCGCCGCCGGGAGGATGCAGGCAGCGCAGCAGGATCATGGTGGCGATCGCCAGGGCAATGGCTGCCGACGCAGCCGCTGTCGGGTCGCTGATCCAGCGCGCGCATAGGATGCCGACCAGCGCCGATACGACGTTGCCGCCGACCAAAGACCAAGGCTGAGCCAATGGACTGGAGGGAAGGGCGAACAGTAGTACCGCGGAGGCTCCCATCGGCGCGATCAGGAAGGGCAGCGTCGACCCGGCGTCCAGCGCGTATCGGCTTACCAGCGCGGTGATGATGATGCCAAGCAACGCACCGCTGCATGCGCGCAGCCGCTCGAGGCCATCGATCGCAAGCGGCGAAGGAAGAAATCGGTTCAGGCGCGACAAGAGTGATATTGGTATTGATGGTTTCGGCATGGCCGCATGTGGGCTGCGGATTGCGGATACGCGGCCGAGACAGGATAAACACCCGGAAGTTTACACCGGACGCCCCAATTCGGTGCAAGATCTAGCTCAAGATTTGATGCCATTGCCACGGGCGACATCATGAATGCCCTATCGCGGCAGCCGTTTCACGGGGGAACGGCGCAGAACCACTCACTGATTGGCGGAAATTCCACTCCCGTCCCTCAGCGAAGAACATTTTCAATCACGCTTTCAGAAAGCGCTTGATGCCTTCCCTCTGAATGACGTCTCCCCAGGATTCGATGTGATAGATATCGCCCACCTTGTGCAGGTTGACGCCAAATTCTTCGCGAAGGCGCATTACGTCCTGATCGATGGCCTCGCGAGCGTGACTGGTCAGGTCGGCGATTGCGGAGCCCGTCGGACGCTCCAGCAAGTCAATGGCGGAGAGGAGAACAAACAATTTTCGCGCATCGTTGTCGGGATACTGGGGAACGCCGAACTGGTTTTTGGGAAAGCCCATCGCCACCTCCGTCATCATGTTGTTCACGTTGTGAAAAGCCTCTTCCCTTGTCCCGACGCCCCGTGCCGCCCTGGATATGCCGGCAAACCCTTCCTCGCACTGCTAGCGTTCGCCGCCTCCCGCGAGGCGGAAGGCTTCCGTCTTTTCACGCGCCGTTTCCCGGCTCATGATGCCCAGACTGACCAGCATGGCAACGGCGCCTTCGAGGCGGCCAAGCGCCTTGTCCTCGCCCAGCCTGGCGCGCGCCGTTTCCGTACGGGCAGCAAGCTCCCGGTAAGCTTCATGCAGCGCGCCATACGCACGATTGGTCACGACCACGTGTCCCATGTCAGCCACTTCCTTCGGGCTCTTTGCGTAATAGGCCAGGAGATCCTGGATGCGCTTGGCTCGCGAACGCGATAATCCGAGTTCGACGAGCAGGGTCTGGCCAAGCTCTTCGATTGCATCGGCAAGTTCCTCCGCGGTCTTGCCAAGATGCACCAGCCCGAAGCGGTGCGGTGCGAGTTCGGTGATCAGCTTTTCGATGGCATTGACCGTCCGCATTTCGTCCAGTTCGCGTTCATTGCGGCCGGTGTGCTGAACGCTCGATGCAAGCCGTTCCGAGAGCCATTGGCCGAAGTCCGGCGGCATGGTGCCGGGATGGTTGCGCAGCCACTCGATGGACATGCGTTTGTAGTCATCCTCCAGTCGTTGTTGCAGGAGATCGTCGATTGCGAGTGTGATGGAAGGCATGGATAAAAAAATTAGCGGAACTGCGAGCCCATACATGCGCTCGCACTGAAATGGCGACAACCATGCGCTCCGTGCAGCGCCTGCGCAAATTCAGAAGTCGGGCAACCGGGCAATCGGGAATTTGCAGGCGCTTGTATTGTAAGCCGTCACGACGTCACCGCACCAGTGCCAACCAGTGCCAACCAGTGCGGCAATGACGGTCAGCCGCGGCAAAAAGCGCATGAGCCCGGTAAAAATTGCAGGCCGATGACTAGACTTAATCGGCTTGATAAATTGATAAGGGTAGCAAGCAAGGTTCATGGCAGGCATGCTTTTCGCTGCCGCCTTTTACGGAAAGGAGTATTCAAATGAAATTCCGCCTTAAAAAACTGTCAGAACAAGTCGTTGTCATTACCGGCGCAACCAGCGGCATCGGACTGACTACCGCCCGTAGGGCCGCACAGCGCGGCGCCAAACTGGTGCTGGTTGCCCGCAACGAAGATGCGCTCAAGCAATTGAATTACGAATTGTCGAAAAAGGGCTGCGACGTTCTGCATGTCGTTGCCGATGTCGGCATCGAGGAAGATGTCAAGCGTGTTGCAAATGCCGCGGTCGAGCGCTTCGGCAGCATCGATACCTGGGTCAATAATGCGGGCATTTCCATCTTTGGCCGCAACGAGGATATTTCTCTCGAAGATCAGCGCAAGCTGTTCCAGACCAACTTCTGGGGTGTCGTCTACGGCTCCCTGGCTGCGGTCGAGCACATGAAGGAGCGCGGCGGAGCGATCATCAACCTGGGCAGCGAAGTCTCCGACCGTGCGGTGCCGCTTCAAGGCATGTACTCCGCGTCCAAGCATGCGGTCAAGGGGTTCACCGATTCGCTCAGGCTGGAACTGGAAGCCGACAATGCGCCGATCTCCGTCACGCTGATCAAGCCCGCCGCCATTGACACCATGTTCGTCGAGCATGCAAAAAATTACATGAACGTGGAGCCTAAGCTTCCTCCTCCGATCTATGCGCCGGAGATTGCCGCAGATGCGATTCTTTACGCGGCGGAAAATCCGAAGCGCGACATTTTCGTCGGCGGTGCCGCCAAGTTTGTCTCCGCCACCGCGCATTATGCGCCGGGGCTCATGGATAGCGTGATGAAACGCTTCATGTTCAAGCAGCAGCAAACCAGCATGCCGGCCCGCGACAAGTCCCAGAACAGCCTGTACAACCCGGGCTCCGACTTGCAGCAGCGCCAAGGCCATCCGGGTCATGTCTTCGAGTCGAGCCTGTACACCAAGGCCTCCTATCATCCGAAGACGGTGGCCACGCTGCTGACGGCGGGGTTGGTGCTTGCCGCATGGTGGCGCCTGCGCGATGCCTCCCGGACCCGGGCCGACGAGCATCAGGCTTATCTTCCCGAAGACGGACGGCAGGAATTGCACCAGGACACGCCATACGCGGCATATGCGCCAGCCGCTTCCCATTAAAGCCGAAGACACCTAAGGAACGCCATGTCCAGCCTGACCCAGGAACAAACCGCCGAGCTGCGGAAAATGCTCGACGAGCGCTATGCCTCGCTCAATGACGAAGTTCATCGTGAAGTGAACAATCGGGATGATTACCTCGATGTCGCTTCCGAAGTGCCCGATCCGGGTGATGCATCGTTCGCCAATCTGGCGGTCGACCTCGACAATGCCGCGGTGACGCGCGACATCGGCGAGCTGCGTGCCATCGAAGCTGCGCGCGGTCGCATGGAAAGCGGCGAGTACGGCGACTGCGTGGATTGCGAAACGGAAATTCCCTTCGAGCGCCTGAAGGTGCAGCCTACCGCGGAACGCTGCGCGCCATGCCAGGAACAGTACGAAAAGATGAATCCCGATCCGCAGCGCGGAGCCACGCTCTGACCGACGACGCGCCGCCGATGCAGGCATGCAGAGGGAAAGCCGTCTTTTTCGTGCGCATGCCCGCGTCGGCGCGTGTCGAAATCGAGCACGCAACTCTTGTTCGCCGTAAAATCGTAACCGATTGAAAAACGAAAAACGACAAGGGGAATTCATGGACGCCGCATTACGCGATACCCTGCTGCAGATGCCGAAGGCAGAGCTGCACATGCACATCGAAGGTTCGCTGGAACCGGAGCTCATCTTCGCGCTGGCCGAGCGAAACAAGGTCAAGCTCGAATACGCATCGGTCGAGGAATTGCGCACCGCATATGCGTTCAAGGACTTGCAGTCGTTCCTCGACATCTACTATGCGGGGGCGAGCGTGCTCCTGACCGAGCAGGATTTCTACGACATGACGCGTGCCTACCTGCAGCGCGCCCACGCGGACAATGTACGCCACACGGAATTGTTCTTCGACCCCCAAACTCATACCGAGCGCGGCGTGGCGTTCGGGACCGTGGTCAACGGCATTGACCGTGCCTTGCAGGATGCCCGCAAGGAGTGGGGACTCAGCGGCGCGCTCATCATGTGCTTCCTGCGCCATCTTTCGGAGGAAGAGGCCTTTGCCACTCTGGAACAGGCACTGCCGTATCGGGACAAGTTCGTCGGCGTCGGCCTGGACTCTTCGGAGCGCGGCCATCCGCCGGAAAAATTCGCCCGCGTGTTCGCCCGTTGCAAGGAGCTTGGCTTGCGTCTCGTGGCGCATGCGGGCGAGGAGGGCCCGCCAGACTATATCCGCACCGCGCTCGACCTGCTCAAGGTCGAACGCATCGACCATGGCGTGCGCTGCCTGGAAGACGCGGAACTCACGGCCCGCCTGGCGCGCGACAGGGTGCCGCTGACCGTCTGCCCGCTGTCCAACATCAAGCTGAGGGTATTCGACAAGGTGGCCGACCATAACCTGCTCAAGCTGCTCGACGCCGGCCTGGTTGTGACGGTCAATTCGGATGATCCCGCCTATTTCGGCGGCTATGTGAACGATAATTTCCTGCAGATGTTCGAGGCGCTGCCGCTTGGCAGGGAACATGCTTACCAGATGGCGCGCAACAGTTTTTCGGCGTCTTTCCTTGATGCCGCCGAAAAGCAGAAATACCTCGATGAAGTCGATGCCTTCTTCGGACAATGATGTGCACGGGCACCGGCGAAGGAGTGATGGAGTATTACAAGGGTGAAATGGGACAAGCAAGCATGGAGGCGCCATGACTGATACGCTTTCCGCCGCGGCACTGGCCGGCGGCCTGTCCTGGGCCAGCGGCATACGGCTGTACATGACGCTGTTCATCGCCGGGCTGTTCGGCCGGTCCGGCTGGGTCGACCTGCCGCCGGCGCTCGAGGTGCTGCAGTCGCCATGGGTCATCGGCGCGACCGGCATTCTCCTCATCATCGAATTCCTTGCCGACAAGGTGCCCGGCATCGATTCCGCCTGGGATGCGATCCAGACCTTCATCCGCGTGCCGGCAGGGGCGGTGCTGGGCGCGGCCGCCCTCGGCGAAATGGGTGCCGAGTGGTCCGCCATCGCCGCACTGCTCGGCGGCACGTTTGCGGCAGGCGCGCACATCACCAAGGCGGGAAGCCGCGCGCTCATCAATACTTCGCCGGAGCCGTTCAGCAATTGGGCGGCTTCGTTTTCGGAAGACGTGGTGGTGATGGCCGGGCTGTGGGCTGCCTTTTTCCATCCCTGGCTGCTGGCAGTCTTCCTTATCCTCTTCTTCGTCGCCGCCTTGTGGCTGCTGCCCAAGCTCTGGCGCGGCTTGCGCTGGCTTTTCAGAAAGCTGAGTACCTGATGCTCCAGAATGCATTGAGAATGACCCGCCGTGACTGGCGGGCCGGTGAGTTGCGCTTCCTACTGGTGGCGCTGATCGTGGCGGTCGCTTCGCTGTCATCGGTCGGCTTCTTTACCGACCGCATGCGCACCGGGCTCAACCGCGATGCGCATCAGTTGCTCGGCGGCGACCTGGTGGTCAATGCCGATCAGCCGATCAGCGAGGCCTGGCGGGACCAAGCTCGGCAGCGCGGGTTGACCCTGGCCGATACGGTGACCTTTCCCAGCATGGCGTCCGCCGGAGAAGGCGACGCCAGCCTGTCACAGCTGGCCTCCCTCAAGGCGGTAGGCACAGGCTACCCGCTGCGGGGCAGTCTGAAGCTGGCTGGCGCGGATGGCGGCGATGATGTCGCCGCAAGCAATATTCCGGCCCCGGGAACGGTCTGGGTGGACAGGAGCGTTCTTGCCGCGCTGGATGTTGCCGTTGGCGGCACGCTGCGGCTCGGCGACAAGGCATTCCGGGTAGACCAGGTCATCTCGGTGGAGCCGGACCGCGGCGCCGGATTCCTGAGCTTCGCCCCGCGCGTCATGCTGCCCCTGTCGGATCTGGCCGCGACCAACCTGGTCCAGATCGGCTCGCGCGTGACTTACCGCCTGCTGCTTGCCGGCAAGCCGGCCGATGTCGCTGCCTATCAAGGCTGGCTGCGGCAGCAGATGGAGCAGAATAATGTGCGCGGCGTGCGCCTGGAGTCGCTCGAATCGGGGCGTCCGGAAATGCGAGCGACGCTGGACAGGGCCGAGCAATTCCTGTCGCTGGTCGGACTGCTGTCGGCCATGCTGGCGGCGATCGCGATTGCAATGGCAGCGCGGCGCTTCATGCACAGGCACCTCGATGCTTGCGCCATGCTCCGCTTCCTCGGACTGACGCAGAACCAGGTCACCCTGATGTACCTGATCGAATTCGCGCTGATTGGTTTGATCGGCAGCGTCATCGGCGCGGCGCTCGGTTTCGCCGCGCATTTCCTGCTGCTCGAATGGCTGGGCAAGCTGGTAGCCACCGAGCTGCCGCCCGCCAGCTGGCTGCCGGCGGTGCAGGGCGTGGCCACCGGCATGCTGCTGCTGATCGGCTTCGCGGTGCCGCCCATCCTCCAGCTGCGCAACGTATCGCATAACCGCGTCATCCGGCGCGAACAGGATGCGCCCCAGCCTGTCACCGTCGCCACCTACGCACTCGGACTGCTGGCCTTCATTGCACTGCTGCTGTGGGAGGCCGGCAACCCCAAGCTCGGCCTGCTGACCGCGGCGGGCTTCCTCGGCGGCTTCGCGCTGTTTGCGCTGGTGGGCTGGCTTGGCGTTCGTTCGCTGCGCTTCATGCGCGGCGGCATTAATCATCCGAGCTGGCGTTTTGCGATCACGGCCTTGCAACGCCGTACCGGTGCGACGGTCGTCCAGGTGGTCGCGCTCTCGCTCGGGTTGATGGCGCTGCTGCTCCTGACCGTCATCCGCGGCGATCTGATCGAAGCCTGGCGCAATTCCACGCCGCCGGATGCGCCCAATCGTTTCGTCATCAATGTGCAGCCGGAACAGAAAACCGACATCGAGAAGCTCCTGCAGGCCAACGCGAACGGCACGCCGCACCTGTATCCGATGATCCGCGGCCGCCTGGTGCAGATCAACGACAAGGTCATCAATGGCGATACCTATGTGGAGGACCGCGCGCGCCGGCTGGTGGACCGCGAATTCAATCTTTCCACGATGCACACCATGCCGCCGCAGAACCGGATTTCCGCCGGCAAATGGTTCGACGACCGCGCACCGGAAGCATCGGTGGAGGAAGGCCTCGCCAAGACGCTGGGTCTCAAGCTCGGCGACCGGCTGCGTTTCGATATCGCCGGCCAGCAGGTCGAGGCAAGCGTCACCAGTCTGCGCAAGCTGGAGTGGGGCTCGATGCAGGTCAATTTTTTCGTGATCCTCAACCCGGCGCTAATGAAGGACATGCCGCACACCTGGATCACCGCCTTTCACCTGCCGCAATCGAAAGCAGGGTTGGACAACCAGCTCGCGCGCGATTTTCCGAACCTGACCGTCGTGGATATCGGCAGCATCATCCGGCAGGTGCAGTCCGTGATCGACCAGGTGATCGTCGCCGTCGAATTCCTGTTCATGTTCACGCTGGCTTCCGGGGTGCTCGTACTGTATGCGGCGCTGGTCGGTTCCCAGGACGAGCGCATCCGCGAATCCGGGCTGTTGCGTGCCCTGGGGGCGACCCGGTCACAATTGTCGCAGGCGCAGTGGATAGAGTTTGCGCTCGTCGGAAGCCTGGCCGGCGCACTTGCGGCCAGCGGGGCGGCGGCGGTCGGCTGGACGCTGGCGCGGCAGGTGTTCAACTTCGAATGGAGCTTCAGTCCCATCGTCTGGCTGGCCGGACTGTTTGCTGGCGCCCTGTGCGCCTTCATCGGCGGGTGGGCCGGGCTGCGCAATGTCCTGAATCAGCCGCCCCTGCAAACCTTGCGGGGCAATTGACGGAGAGCTTGTCCCGGCCTCCGTCGCTTACTTTCTCATTTCCGTTTCTCCTCCTTCAGTGCGGCCCCTGCGCGCCGCACCGCCGCCATTCCGCGTAACTGCCGCGCCGTGCGCCCGCATCCCCATGCGGACGCACGAACCGGGTTCTTTGTCCCTCCCACACCTTTCCCACCGCTAATTCTTCGCCGGCAAAGTGTGATTTCTTAATCAAGATTAAGCCGCCGGACAGTCATGGGTGCTTTTGCGCAAGGTTTCCGCACTGACTCTCTTCTATCTTGTAATCAATGCTTTTCCCGGTCGAGCTGACCATTTTTAACGTGCTGGCAAGAGCGTTTCGGATCTATGCAACGCCTACGGAGACCACAGTTTCATATCTCATTTCGCGTTGATGCTCGTCAAAACAGCGACTGGGGGGAAACGTAGAGTTGTATATCAGATAAGTTATTGATGGTCTGGGGCAACGAAATTGATTAAGCGGAGCAACAGGTAACTTCGCCGCCGCGGTGCCGAAAGCCGCTCAGGAGTGTAACGCCGTACTTAATTAAAACCGGTAGAGCCTGCAGGGAAAAACCGGAACAGGCTTTCTTCAACTCGCAATTGCCATCCCTCGTCGTGGCGGTTGGTACTATTCACGTGGAGTCATTTATGCAGTTCAATAACAAGGCATCTCTGAAACGATGGAGTGCAGCGCTCCTGCTGCCCTGGTTCGCGGCAGGCTGCGCATCAGTCGCGCCTGGCCTGCATTTCAATAAAAAGGACAGCGCGTCGGGTTACAGCTCGTCGAGCGCTTCCAATGCCGGTACCAGCGCCGGCGCCAGCGACGAACTGACCGATGCCGTGCTCAAGCCGATCACGCCGCAACTGGTCAAGGCCGAACGCGACATCCGCGAGAAGCAGGTCACCCAGGACATCAGCAAGCTGCTCGGCAAGCCCGAGCCGTATTCCATCGACAGCGGCGACGTGCTTTCCATCGTCGTATGGGATCATCCCGAACTGTCGAATGCGGCCACGGTCGCCACCGGCATGCAGGCAGGTACCGGCGCCGATGCCTCGACTTCGGCAACCACGGCGCCGCCGGCTGGCTTTATTGTCGACCACGAGGGCATGATCCAGTTCCCTTATGCGGGGCCGATCAAGGTCGCTGGCATGACGCAGGACCAGGCTCGCAACCTGCTGACATCGAAACTCAGCAAGTATCTGAAGCAACCGAGGGTCACGCTGCGCGTGCAGTCCTATCGCAGCAAGCGCGTCTATGTGGACGGCGAGGTGAGGAGCCCCGGCCTGCAGGCAATCAACGATATTCCAATGACCCTGGTGGAAGCGCTCAACCGCGCCGGCGGGGTGCTGCCGACCGGCGACCAGAGCCAGGTGGTGGTCAACCGCAACGGCGTGAACTACCAGATCAATCTTCCGCAGCTGGTGCAACGAGGTGTCAACCCGGGCAGCATCATGCTGGCCCACGGCGACGTGGTGCGCGTACGCTCGCGCGACGAAAGCAAGGTGTTCGTGTCCGGCGAAGTCGTCAGTCCAAGGGCGCTGCCGATGTACAACGGCCGCCTGACCCTGAACGAAGCGCTCGGCGAATCCGGCGGCATCAACCCGCTCTCCGGTGACGGCAGCCAGATTTACGTCGTGCGCAAGAACGGCACCGACCAGGTCGTCTATCAGCTTGATGGCCGCTCGCCCGGCGCACTGGCCATGGCAGAGGGTTTCGAGCTCGCACCCAAGGACGTGGTGTATGTCGCCGCAACTCCGCTTGCGAACTGGCACCGTGCGATCAGCCTGATCCTGCCGGGTGCGCTGTCGTCGGCGGTCGGCGCTTCCCGTCCGGTGAAGTGAGCCGCGTCTCCTGAACTCCTGATGTAGCCGTATCCGACCATCCATCGCATGCATGCCGTGGATGGTCGGAAGGGGGGCAAGCTCACGGATGCAGCAGGAGCCGGGCGGTCGGCAACCGAGCACAACAGCCAATACAGCCAATACAGCCAACACAGCAGCCTCGTTTATGTACGAACCAACACAAAGCAGATAACCCTATGATGACCCATAACATACCTCCTCAGCTGACCGGGCCCGCCCGCGTCGAAGATAATGAAGTGGAGCTCGCCGGCTACCTCGACGTCCTGTGGGAAAGCCGGTGGCTGATCGCAACGATCGCGCTCGTTGCGACGCTGCTGGCGGGGGCGTATGCGTTCCTGACCACGCCGCTGTATCAATCCAACATGCTGATCCATGTGGAAGAAGAAGGCCAGAAGGCGCCGACGAACATCATGGGCGACCTGAATGCCATGTTCGACGTCAAGACTTCGGCGCTCGCCGAGATGGAACTGCTGCAGTCCCGTCTCGTCGTGTCCCGCGCGACCGACAATCTGCGCCTGTATATCAATGCAGGTCCGAAATACTTTCCGGGCATCGGAAGCTGGATCGCCAGCAAGAACAAGGACCTGTCGAATCCGGGTCTGTTCGGCTATGGCGGCTATGCCTGGGGCGCGGAAAAAATCAATGTCTCCACGTTCAACGTGCCTGACCAGATGCTCAACCGTCAGTTTGTCGTGACGGCCGAAGGCAACGGCAACTTCCGCCTGACGCAGAAGGACGCCGGTATTGACCTCAGGGCCAAGGTCGGCGAGTCCTCCATCTTCGAACTGCCGAGCGGCACCATCGAAGTGCGCATCGACCAGCTGGACGGCAAGCCTGGTACCGAGTTCCTGATGACCCGTTCTTCGCGCCTGGCCACCATCGAGGGCATCCAGAACGCGATGAAGGTGGAAGAGCTGGGCGGCAAGCAGTCCGGCGTCATCGGCGTCAGCCTGCAGGGTTCCGATCCGGTCATGATCAACGGCGTGCTGTCGGAGATCGGCAAGGAATATGTGAAGCAGAACAATGCTCGCAAGACTGAAGAAGCCGAAAAGTCGCTGGCTTACCTGAACAAGCAGCTGCCTGAGATCAAGTCGCAGCTTGAGCAGGCCGAAGCAAAGTACAACGCCTTCCGCAATGCCAACGGCACCATCGACCTGGGTGAAGAATCCAAGCTCAGCCTGCAGCAGTCCTCGGCCGCCAAGCTGAAGAAGATGGAGCTGCAGCAGAAGAAGATCGAGCTGCTGGCACGTTATACCGACGACCATCCGGCAGTCCAGGGCATCGACAGCCAGCTCAAGGAAATCAACGGCCAGATCAATGCGATGAACGATCACATCAAGCAGCTGCCGCAGATCGAGCAGAACCTGCTGCGCCTGTCGCGTGAAGTCAAGGTCAACACCGATCTCTATACCCAGCTGCTCAACACTGCACAGCAGCTGCGCCTGGTCACCGTTGGCAAGGTCAGCAACGTGCGCCTGGTGGATACGCCGATGATGGCGGAGCGGCCGGTCAAGCCGAATCGTCCTGTGATCATCGCCCTGGGCGTGATGGCCGGCCTGTTCCTTGGCGTGGTTGCAGCGTTCTTCCGCAAATCCCTGGCTGGTGGTATCGATTCGCCGGAGAAGCTCGAAGCGATTGCAGGCGTGCCGGTGTTCGCCACCATCCCGCACAGCAAGAAGCAGAAGGAGCTGTATCAGCAGGTCAGCGCCAAGCATCAGAAGGTGCCGCTGCTGGCCAACGTATCCTCGACCGACGTCGCCGTGGAAAGCCTGCGCAACTTCCGTACAGCGCTGCAGTTCTCGCTGCCGAAGTTCAAGAACAACATCGTTCTCATCAGCGGCGCGACTCCGGGCATGGGCAAGTCCTTCGTGTCGGCCAACCTGGCTGCCATCATGGCTGCCACCGGCAAGAAGGTCCTGCTGATCGACGCCGACCTGCGCAACGGCCTGCTGCACCTGTACTTCGGCTTCGGCCGTCATGACGGCCTGTCCGATGCGATTGCCGGCGCACGTCGTCTGGATCAGGTGATCCATCACAACGTGATCGACAACATGGACTTCATCACGACCGGCACCTTGCCGCAGCATCCGTCCGAACTGCTGCTGCGCCCGAACTTCGGTGCCTTCCTGCAGGAGCTGTCGTCGCGTTATGACCTGGTGCTGATCGATGCGCCGCCTATCCTGGCCGTGGCCGACACCATGATCATCGGTGCGCATGCAGGCGCGATCTACATCATGACCCGTGCTGGCGTGACCACGCCGGGCGAGATCAATGAGTCGATGAAGCGTCTTGCACAAGCCGGACTGGAAGCCAAGGGCGTGCTGTTCAACGACCTCAAGGTACGCCCCGGACGTTACGGCTACGGCTACTCTTACGGACGCAATGGCTACAACCAGCGCTCCGCAGGCAACACGCCGCTGATCGAAGCGTCGTAATCGCACCATGCCGTGAGCAGGTGCTGCAGGAGTCGACAGCTTCGACTTCTGCGGTTACCGCCACGGCATTTTTCTTTCCAGCCCTTTCCCATTATTTCTATATCGGTCAAGAACAACGTGGTTAATCTTTCTCCAAGCATCTTCAAGGCATACGACATCCGCGGCATCGTCGGCAAGACACTCGACGCCGATGTTGCACGCCAGATCGGACAA